>CAZPBG010000067.1:0-2980 GCA_964584885.1 uncultured Vampirovibrio sp. | reverse complement strand
AGCTGCTAAAAGCAGAACAGGCATGACCGAAATCATGCCTGTTCCACAAAATTCAGTTTTTACTGTCTTACGAGCACCGAGCCTTGCCTCGCAGCTTTTTTTAGGGGGGGGATATTGCGGTTATTTCAGGGGGGTGTTGTCCAGAACCTGGGTATTGTAGAGGAAGAGAACATCCTGGCCGTTGAAGGTCAGCACATCGCCCAGGGTATGGCTGGCACGGTAACGCAGATCCACCAGTGTAACGGAAGCGTAGTCCTGCACCAGCAAAGGTGTCAGACTGCTGCCGAAGGAATCCCGGAAAACGATCAGCTCCTTGTCTGTGGTAGCATTGGGATTTTCGATCCGCAGCAGGCCCTTGGCACCGGACAGGAACATATCATAGGGATCATAGCCGCTGAGCTTGCTCAGGTCATAGACGGTTGTATAGCTGTCCGTCTCATAGTCATAAACACGGCACTGGCTCAGCAGGTCACTTTCCAGCCGGTACATCGTCTCCGGCTGCATCGGCAATGCGGCCTGTCCGTAGTATACACCGTAGAACGGCCGGTCCACCGCCACCTGCGTGAAGGTCTCTGCCTGCGGGCCGTTGCCGCCCATAGCCTGGCAAATTGCCTGTGCCACAGGCAGGAGCTTTTCCTGCCGCCAGTGGGTATCGGTGCGGTAATAATCGGTAACGGAAAGCATACCTGTCAGGTCGATATGGGTTGCCCAGGGCAACTGACTTTGCACCTGGCTGAAAAGCTTGTCATAATCCATCGCCAGGTAGCCGTTCTGCGCCGCCAGATAGTAGCCCTTATCCGGCACCACGGCGGTATAGACCTTGCAGCGGCCACGGAACAGGTACTGCCGGTAGATATTCTGCAGCTTTTCCAGATTGGCATTGAGCTGGGGCTCATTGAGGGGATACAGCAGCTTTGCCACATAGCCATCGGCAATGTAGATATCGTTGTTATCCTTTTGCTGCATAACATAATAGTGGAACAGGGATTTTACCTGCCGGAAATCATCCCGCAGGGGGAACTGATCCAGGGTATATTTTTCGAAGTCGGTCATAAAGCTGCCGTCCATAACGGTTTCCATTGTGACCTCCGGCCACTGTTTCAGCGGCCGCCGCTCCGCCTCGGATACGGCCTGATCCGGGGCAAACCAGGCAAAGCCGGTCAGTCCTAGCCAAAGGGCGATCAGGGCAAGAACGCCCACGGTTGTGATCTTATTTTTCACGGTATTGCCTCCTTAGAAACGGAAATACAGGAACGGGCTGAAGGAGCCGTCCACCAGGTAGCCGGTGCACACCAGCAGCAGAACGATCAGCAGCAGGCATTCCGCCACGGCAGTTACAGAGCCGAATTTGGAATCGGACAGCCGGATGGCGGTATTTTTGACCACCGGGGTGGCGCCGACAATGCCCAAAACAAACAGCAGGGCATAGCTTTTCAGGTAATAGGCTGTGGCGGTGGTCATCAGGGGCAGCCCGGCAAAGCCGAACATACCGGCAAGATCCTGCCCGGCCTGTGCCAGGTCGGTGGCATTAAAGAGCACAAAGCCCAGGCACACCACCAGCAGGGTATACAGATGGCGGAGGAAAGCCGGCAGCTTTTGAATGGCAGGAATCCACTTCTCGATCAGCAGGCACACTGCATACAGCAGTCCCCACAAAATGAAATTCCAGCTTGCACCGTGCCACATACCCGTCAGGAACCATACCACAAGGGTATTGAACAGCCAGCGCAGCTTGCTGACCCGGTTGCCGCCCAGGGGGATATACACATAATCCCGGAACCAGGAGCCCAGGCTCATATGCCAGCGGCGCCAGAATTCTGCCACAGATTTGGACAGATAGGGGTAGTTGAAGTTTTCAATAAAGTTGAAGCCGAACACCTTGCCCAAACCGATGGCCATATCGCTGTAGCCGGAGAAATCGAAGTAGATATTGAGCATAAAGGCGATGGCGTACATCCAGTAGAACACCACAGACTGCTCGGTGGAATCCCGGAAGATGTTCATCAGCGCGGCAAAGTTATCCGCCAGAATGATCTTCTTGGAAAGGCCGATCAGGAACCGGCGCAGGCCTGCCTTGGTGTCATCCCAGCTGTGGGTGCGGTCGTCCAGCTCCCGGGCCACATCAATATAGCGGACAATGGGGCCGGCGATCAGCTGAGGGAACAGGGATACATAGGCACCGAAATAGATGGGATTCTTCTGCACCGCCACATCCCCACGGTATACATCAATGGTATAGCTCATGGACTGGAAGATGTAAAAGCTGATGCCAATGGGCAGTGCCAGCTTCAGCAGCGGGATGGACAGGCCGGTCAGGGCGTTGATGTTTTCCACAAAGAAATCCGCGTACTTGAATACGCCCAAAAGCACAAGGCTGCTGACCACGGAAACGGTCAGCCACAGCTTTTTCATTCCCTTGGTTTCGGCTTTGCCGATGGCAAGGCCGCAGCCCCAGAACATTAAAATGGTAGCGATCATCAAAAACAGATATTTAGGCTCGCCCCAGCCGTAAAACAGCAGGCTGAAGGCCAGCAGGATCAGGTTTTTGGAGAAAATACCTGCCTTATGGCCGGTCTCCCGGCTGCTGCCGCACAGCAGAAAAATTTTCTCTGTCACCCAGGACAGCAGAAAATAGCAGATCACCACTGCGGGCAGGAAATAGTATAAAAATGGAATACTGGAAAATACCACTTGATTGTCCTCCGTTCACATATTCGAGTTGGGATTATAGCATAGTTTCCGTAGCTTGTACAGCCCTTTTACAGAAAGTTTAATTTTAGCAAAAATGGGGTGCGGTCTGCCTCGCCTTCGTGTCATTGAGAGGCCGTGCGAACACTGGCGTGGCAATCCCCCGTTGGGTGCTTCAGGATAAAAATTATGTTGCCGCAGGCAACTATTCAATCGTCCCGCAGGGACACCATAAGCGGCTCCCTTGTGTAAAGGGAGCTGTCGCGGCGTTAGCCGTGACTGAGGGATTGCG
>CAZPBG010000066.1:0-3969 GCA_964584885.1 uncultured Vampirovibrio sp. | reverse complement strand
GAACCTGCATCGTTAATATAAAACTCTTGATGAACTTCGTGTCCATAGAATTTTAACAGATTAGCAAGTACACTTCCCATTGCTGCCCAACGTCCATGACCAATATGGAAAGGTCCGGTTGGATTTGCTGAAACATATTCTAACAAGATTTTTTCTACATTTACACCTTCTGGACGTCCATAATTCGCACCTTTTTCAAGAACTTCAGCAACTGCATTTGCCAATAGCGCATTATCAATTTTAAAATTGATAAACCCACCAACAACAGAAGTAGAATAATTTTCTCCTGAAAGATTTTCAACAATTGCATTGGCAATCATTGGAGGTGCAATTTTAGCAGAACGAGCTAATGAAGATACGTTTACCGCAAAATCACCAAACTCAGGGTTTTTAGGTTTTTCAATCATCAATGAGAACTTGTCATCTGCTCCCATTTGACCTAATTTACCTTCTGCTACAGCTTTTTTTATACCGTTTTCAACTTCTTTTAAGAAAAAATCTTTTAACATGTTTATTTCCTATCCTTTAATATCTTTTTCAATTTTTGCAAGAACTTCATCTAATTTTGAAGAGTCCTTAACCCCACCTTGAGCAAAGTTTGGACGTCCGCCACCATTAGCACCTGTAAATCTTGCAATTTCTCCAACAATTTTACCTGCATTAATACCTTTTTGTACAAAGCTTTCAGAAACTTTGGCAATAACCATTCTTTCATTTGCAAGAATAATTACGCTATCACCAAGCTTGCTTCCCAAAAGTTCAATTCCGGCTTTTACTGCATCAGCATCAAAGTTTTCAATCTTAGAAATGAACAACTTTCCGCCATCAATATCTTCTGCTCGAGAAATAAATGTTGCAAATTTACCTTTTGCCTGTTCTTCTTTAACTTTTGCAAGTTCTTTTTGTAACTCACGATTTTCTTCTGCAAGTTTTTCAACACGTTCAAGAACTTCTTCCGTGTGAACTTTAAACTTAGCTTCAAGTTCGTTTGTTACTTTAACTTTATTATTTAAATATTCAATTGCAGCTTTTGAAACAACAAGTTCAATTCTTCTTGTTCCTGCTGCAATAGCACCTTCTGAAACAATTTTAACGAGTCTTAAATCACCGGTATTCTTAGCGTGTGTACCTGCGCAAAATTCACGAGAAATAACTTCATGTTCAGCATGATGGTTTTTGCAATGTCCGCCATGTCCTCCACAATGACATTTCTTAGCTCCGCCAATTGAAACAACTCGAACAACATCTTCGTATTTTTCACCAAATAATGCTGTTGCACCTGTCAATTTAGCCTCTTCTATATCCATAACATCTGTTTGAACAGGAAGTTTTTCACCAATCCATTTGTTCATCAAATTTTCTGTCTTTTCAATTTCTTGAGGAGTCATTGCTCTTGAGAAAGTAAAGTCAAATCTCATACGGTTTTCTTCAACTTGAGAACCAGCTTGTTTAACTTCATCTCCAACAACATTGATTAATGCAGCTTGCAATAAGTGAGCAGAAGTATGATGAACTTTTATCTCGTTTCTTCTTTCAACATCAATTAACGCTGCAACAAAATCTCCAACATTGATTTCGCCGTTTACGATTTGACATCTGTGAACAAATAAATGGTTAACCTTGAATGTTGTTAAAACTTCTGCTTTTAATGTTTCATTTACAATAAAGCCACTGTCGCCAACTTGACCACCGCATTCTGCGTAGAACGGAGTTCTGTCAAGAACAACATCTGTATAACCTTCGCCCTCAATAAGAGCTAAAACTTTTGCTTCACAAGCAGTTTCTTCGTAGCCGATAAAGTCAGTTGAACCAACTTCTTCTTCTACTTTTGCATACTTAATATCGCCTGTTACGGAAATCTTTGCAGTTGCAGCTTTCGCACGGTCTTTTTGTTCTTGCATCGCAGTTTTAAATCCCGCTTCATCAATTCCAAGTCCGTTTTCTTCTGCAATTTCTTTTGTTAATTCAAACGGAAATCCGTAAGTGTCATAAAGCTTGAACGCACTTTCACCGTCAATATCTTTCTTTTGAGCGATAAATTCATCAAGCATTTTGTATCCTCTATCAAGAGTTTTATTAAATCTTTCTTCTTCTTTCTTGATAGTATCAATGATTTTTGCTTTGTTTTTAACCAAATCAGGATAAGCTTCTCCATAGTGTTCTACAACTGTATCAACCAATTTGTATAAGAATGGAAGCTCCATTCCTAAGATTTTACCGTGTCTTAACGCACGACGTAAAATCATTCTCAAAACATAGCTTCTGCCTTCGTTGCCAGGAATAACTCCGTCTGAAATCAAGAAAGAAACACATCTTGCGTGGTCAGTGATAATTCTTAAAGAAATATCGGTTTTATCAGATTTTTTATAAGGAACTCCTGACATTTCAGAAACTTTGTCCAAAATCGGTCTTAGTAAATCTGTTTCAAATGTTGAAGCAACACCTTGGCAAACCATTGTTATACGTTCTAAGCCCATGCCTGTATCAACATTTTTCTTCTCTAGCGGTGATTGATTACCCTCTTCGTCTTGATAAAGCTCTGTGAAAACAAGGTTCCAGATTTCAACCCAACGATCGCATTCGCAAGTATCAATTCCGCAATCGTCAGAACATTTGTACTGTTCACCTAAATCGTAGTGGATTTCTGAACAAGGACCACAAGAACCTGAAGCCCCCGGAGGACCCCAAAAGTTATCTTTTTTACCTTTGCGTTTAATACGTTCAGCCGGAACACCAACGGATTGCCATATTTCAGCAGCTTCGTCATCTGTTTCAAAAACTGTAATCCAAAGTCTGTCTTTATCAAGTTTCAAAACTTCTGTAACAAATTCCCATGCCCAAGGAATAATTTCTTTTTTATAATAATCACCGAAAGAAAAATTTCCTAACATTTCAAAGAAAGTATGGTGACGAGGAGTACGACCTACGTTTTCAATATCAGAATCTTTTCCGCCTGCACGAGCGCATTTTTGGCAAGAAGTTGCACGAGCCGGATCATAAGGTGATTTTTGTATACCTAAAAATATTGGCAAGAATTGTAACATGCCGGCAGTTGTTAATAATACTGTAGGGTTATCAGGCACAAGGCTTGAACTTTCAACAACAGTATGCTGATATTTTTTTGCGAAAAAATCTAAATATAATTTTCTTATTTCATTTCCTTTTAACATAATTAATTCCTTTATATAATCTATAAAATCATTATACTTCAAAAAAACTGTTTTTATGATATTCTTAGGAAATGAGTTGGTTTTATTTACTTATAGCTGCATTATTTGAAGTCGGTTGGCCATTTGGATTAAAAATGGCGGAGCTTTCTACCGTAAAATTTTGGTGGATAATTTTTGCGATAATTGCAATGACATTAAGCGGAGTTTTCTTGTATATGGCACAAAAAGAAATTCCGATTGGCACGGCTTATGCAGTTTGGACAGGAATTGGAGCAAGCTGCACATTTCTTCTTGGAGTCGCAGTGTTCCATGATGCAATGAGCTTAATTAGATTTTTGGGAGTGGTGTTTATTATTATTGGAGTAACCTTATTAAAACTGGGACATTAAAAATTTAAATTACCCCCTTTACAAATAAAATTTATTTGATAGTATAGAGGAGTGGAGGTTCTCAAGACCTTGTTAAGAGAGCCAAAAGACAATTGAATAAACTGAAATAATCCTCAGTAGCTCAATGGCGGAGCAACCGGCTGTTAACCGGTAGGTTGTTGGTTCGAGTCCAACCTGGGGAGTTTTTTATTGTTAAAAAAAGGTGAGGCTTGTCCTCGCTTTATTTTCGACTTAAATCTGCAAAGATGGACGAAAACCACAAGGCGATTGTATTTTAATGTCCCGTTTGGGTCGGAAGTAAATCTATAAAATTGTCATGCTGAACTCGGTTCAGCATCTTACCAATTAGGCGTAACTACTACATTCTAGTAAGACCCTGAAATAAATTCAGGGTGACAATAAGGTCGGAA
>CAZPBG010000065.1:0-4121 GCA_964584885.1 uncultured Vampirovibrio sp. | reverse complement strand
GTAGTAGTAGTAGTAGTAGTAGTAGTAGTAGTAGTAGTAGTAGTAGTAGTAGTAGAGCTCCATACTTAGCGTTAAAGTTTTGAAAAAATTTGACGATATTATATTTGTACAAAAAATAAAGGAGTAAATTATGCTACGAGTTGGGCAATTTGAGAAGCTTAATTTTAATTATTTTAAAAACTTTAAACTTTCTGAAAATGATACAGCAACTCAAGTGCGATCATCAAAATTAATTATTAATTCAGGTTTTGACAAAGTAGAAATTTCTACTAGAAAAAGTGAAAAATTTGACGATGTTTTCCAAGAAATGAGAGAAAAAGTTCCTGATAGTACTTCTACAATAGAAGAAAAAGAACTTGCAATATCTTATATTAACAGAATGCTTGCGTGTTCAGATATTCCAAACCCGGAATATTGGGAAAACAAAAAAGCAGTTATCGAAATGGAAATTGAAAATATTAAAAACGAGAAAAATATAAACAGTGGAGAAAAAGTTTCTAACGTATGGAAAGAAGTAGAAAGTTTTATCGATAAATACAAATCTCGATTACAAACAAACTCTTTTGATACAGAAAGTAGATTAGAATATGCTACAACATATCACAGTACCTGCATGTCATTTTACAAACGTTTATTGACTTGCGCAGATATTACAGAAGAACAAAAACAAGAATATATGGCAATGTATGAAGCGCATTCCAAAACTCTAAATCAATTATCCATAGAATATGACACTTATCATTATGAACAATCAAATAATAAATAGAAAGGAAGGTATTTATGGCTTCAGTACAAAACAACAATCAAGTTACCACAACTGAAAATTATGCAGAACAACTCCGTGCAAAAGGGCTCAATGAGGGCAGAATAAAAATGCTCGATGAAATTGACGGTAATGACAAAGACGGAATTCAAAAAAGCGTTTTTGATGTTGCCAGTGCAATTATGGATGGAATGACAAGAAATGAAGCTGTAGAAAAATTCGGTGAAGACTTATGTAACCAAGTAGGACAAGTTATGGATTTAAGAAATAGTAACGAAGATCCTACACAAGGTTTACCTATGTATATAAAACCGGAAGATGCAATGAGAGATCTTGGAATTACTGCAAGACAATCCGGTGAATTAGCAAAACTGAACAATAAAAATCCGGAAAAAGGTATTCAAAGAGGATTTTATCAAATTGCAGAAGCAATTGTTAACGGGAAAGAAATAATAGATCCTAGTGGAATGCTTACAAAAAGAGTTGAGGCAGTTGCTAAAATTTTACGAAATGAAGATTAATAAAATATTAACAATATTGGCGAGGACTAACCCGCCAATATTGCTTTAGCCGTAGGGTGCAATTTTTTGCACCGAATTTAAAATATTCATAAATAATCAAATTGACTGCCATATTACATAGGCGTAGCTACTACATTCTAGTAAGACCCTGAAATAAATTCAGGGTGACAATAAGGTTGGAACTTTGTCAATCCAAACTGGACGAAAACAATCTTTTAATGGTCGAAACAGGTAGAATGGAAAATTGGGGTAATATATATAAACAACGGTAGACAGGGAAATGTTGCAAGCATTATATATTAACACAATTTCGGTGCAAAAATTTGCACCCTACTCACCTAGTAGTACGTCATTGCGAGAAAATCGTCAGATTTTCGTGGCAATCCAGTATATAAAAACTTCGTAAACCCCGATTCACGATTCACGACTCACGAATCACGAAAACTACCTTTCTACTCTTCAACCATTCAACCTCAAGAATCCCCCTCATCAGAGCTCCGCTCGGCTTCTCCCGCAAGGGGCGAAGCGACAACTGTGTTAACCACATGGTCACTTTAAAATGGATTGCTTCACTTCGTTCGCAATGACAGGGCGTGAAACTACTAGTAGTACGTCATTGCGAGAAAATCGTCAGATTTTCGTGGCAATCCACTAAATAAAAACCCATAAACACTTAGCCACTCAGTCACGCAATCACTTTAAAAAAAGTAACCCTGGTTCACAAATCACGATAAGTATCTAAAACTTGCATTAATATAAAAACAATCTTGCAAATTTTGTTAATTTTCTGTTGACATGCTATCGAATTCGGAGTAACTTACAAGTATTATGAAGAAGAAAGCATTTATATTACATTTTATATTAATATTATTAGCATCTTTATTTTACTTTATTGCTAATTTTCAAAGAATAGCAATTCCCGGAGCTGTTTTTGATGTTTTACAACAAGAACTTTCTGTCACAGCTCCATATATAACGGCTTTTGGTGCAATATTTATGTATATTTATGCATTCAACCAACTCATAATCGGTGTTCTTGTTGACAGATTTGGCGGTTTGCGAGTTATACTTGCCGGTTCTATAATACTGGCTTTAGGTTGCATATTATTCCCGTTAACGTCAAACTTGCCATTAATGTATTTATCAAGAGCATTAATTGGGTTCGGAAGCAGCACATTCTACTTGAGTTTAATAAAAGAGTTAAAAAACATTTTTTCTGATAAAAATTTTGGCTTAGCCATTTCCGTAATGCTTTGTATTGGGTATATGGGCGGAATTGCAGCAAATGCGCCTTTTGTAATGATGATGAAGATTGCAGATTGGAGAGAAATTTTGCTTGCTGTTGCAGGTGTTGTAGTTCTTTCTATCGTAGTATTTCTTTTAATTTTACCAAAAGTTCCATTACCTCAAATCAATAAAAGTGTAAAAATAAGAGCTTTACCTTTTAGATTAGTGTTACACAAACGTCATAACAGAAATCTTTTTAGTTTTGCGTGTTGCAATTTTGGGATTTCATATGTTATTCAAACAATTATAGGTAAAAAGTTTTTAGAAGACTTTTGTGTAATATCTTCAGCAAAAGCTGCGACCGTATTATCGATTATGGCTATTGTTGCGGCAGCGGCAAATATTATTAATGCAAGTGTTTGCAAGCTTTGTCATAATCATAGGGTTATGTTTTTAAAAGGAGCATCAGTCGTAACATTTTTGTGTTTGTTAACTGTTTGTATCTTAATTTGTTTTGATATAAAGACAATGTTTATTGCAGTTATTTTCTGTGTTTTAGCCGGAAATGCGAGTCTGACTTCTTTGCTTGTGCCAGTTTTACATCTAACAAACAGAAAGTTGGTTTCAACTACTGCCGTAAGCATAATGAATTTCTGTTTCTTTATGATGGTAGGAATTTTAGGTACAGCAACTGGATTTTTGCTAAACGTATTTGAACCGAAAAAAGTCGGCAATGTGCTTGTATATGGAAATAACTCATATTTATTGTTATTCGGGGTATTTTTATTACTTTCGACTTTCGAAATGTACAAAGCAGCTAAATTAAACAACAAATACTAATATTAAATTTTTCCGCTGCCGGAATTAACCTTTTGTTCTGTTGTTTCATCTTTTTTTTGAATTTTTAATTCTGTTTCACGGGCTTTTAACATTGCTTGCAAAATAGGATCTTCTTTTGTTTGGTTTTTCATTTCTGCAAAAACTTCTCTTAATTCTTCTTCTGATAATCCTTGTGGAGATTTGACACAAACAATCAACCTATTTTTTCTAAAAGTGAAGTACGCTGCAATTGCAATCCCCCATAACAAGATACCTTGAATCAAACCGATTTGAGGCAAATTAGCGTATATAGAAGCATAATTCCAAGCGTGCATTGCTACAAAACCGGGGAATACGATGAAGCCGGCACATAAGCAACATACAACCATTGCCGCTACAAATAACCCTTTTACTCCGTTAATTCTTATGACATTCAAATTTTTCTTCAATTAAATTCCCCTTATACTATTCGCCTAACAAATTAAGGAATTCATCCTCACTTAATATTATAACACCTAATTTTTCGGCTTTGTCCAATTTTGAACCCGGATTTGCGCCGGCTACTACATAAGAGGTGTTTTTTGAAACTGAAGATGATGTTTTTCCACCTCTCAATTTTATTTTATCACCTGCTTCATCTCTTGTCATGTTTTGTAAAGTTCCTGTTAAGACGAATGTTTTTCCCGCAAGCTCATCAGTTTTGACTACATTTGACGGTTTAAATTCAAAACCAAGTTCTTGAAACTCTTTTAGCATTTCAATATTTTTTTCATCATGGAAAAATTCATAAA
>CAZPBG010000064.1:0-4156 GCA_964584885.1 uncultured Vampirovibrio sp. | reverse complement strand
AAAAATGTTCAGGCGCAACTTTATTATCAAAAAAAGCTTGTAAAACTTTTCTTTGGTTCTTATCTCTAATCTCATTTACTACATCGAATTGTGCAGTTAAACTTTTTTCAGCATCTTTAATATTGTATTTCATAATACAATAATCATATAAAAAGCATTAATAATCTGCAAGTAGATTATGATAATAATTCGCTTAAAATAGTTGCATTTTCTTCTGCTTTTGCATTATTAGCGATTTTATTACGCTTAATATAAACTCGCAAAGCTTCTCTAATTAATTCACTTCTTGTTCTTTGTTCTGAGGTAGCTATGCTGTCCACTCTGTTTAAAAAATCATTAGACATTGAAATTAATACTCTTGCCATATTCCCTCCAATCAAACCCATTATATCATATAAAAAGTTTATTTCAATAGTATATACGAAAAGCAAGTTTGTTTTATTAACTTTATTCAATTTTTTGCGATATAATAAAATTATGCTAGAAAATAAAAACATTTTAATTGGGATAACAGGCGGTATCGCAGCGTATAAAATTTGTTCACTAATTAGGCTTTATAAAAAAGCAAGGGCAAACATTAGAGTTGTTGTGACTCCAAATGCATTAAATTTTGTAACAAAATTGACATTACAAACTTTGAGTAACAACGAGGTTTATGTAGACAATTTTGAAATTGACGATTTTAAACCCGAGCATATTTCTTTAAGCGACTCTGATATTTTTGTAATCGCACCAGCCACAGCTAACACAATTTCTAAAATTGCAAACGGAATTTGTGACAACTTGTTACTATCAACAGCTTGCGCATTCTCAAACCCTATTTTACTAGCTCCGGCAATGAACACAAATATGTGGAATAATCCTTTTGTGCAAGAAAACTTAAACAAGCTTAAAAACAATGGTTATCATATCCTAAACCCTGAATCGGGATTTCTTGCTTGTGGCACAAATGGTACGGGAAGAATGGTTGAAGTAGAAGATATTTTTGAAGAAACATCAAGAATTTTAACCCAAAATCAAGTTTTAAAGGGTAAAAAGATTTTAATCACAGCCGGTGGAACAAAAGAAAAAATTGATCCTGTCAGATATATTTCAAATTGTTCTTCAGGCAAAATGGGAGTTGCACTTGCAGATTGTGCTTTTGAACTAGGCGCAGATGTAACTCTTGTTTCGACTTTCAAAGTTGATAAACCTTACAAAAATATTGTAACCGAATCGGCACAAGAAATGGAAACAGCAGTAAAATCTAGTCTTGAAGCTCAAGATTGCGTAATTATGGCAGCTGCAGTTGCAGATTATAGGGTTGCAAATTATTCTGAACAAAAAATGAAAAAGACTTCTGAAGATAAGATTTCGTTGGAATTAGTTAAAAATCCTGATATTTTAAAAGGTTTATCAGGTGCAAGTGCGACAATTGTTGGTTTTTGTGCAGAAAGTGAAAATCTGATTGAAAACGCAAAAATAAAAATGCAAAAAAAGGGTTGCGATTATCTTGTAGCAAATGATATTTCTCGTAAAGACATTGGATTTTCAAGCGATTTAAACGAAGTTTACATTCTTGATAAAAATTTGAATATTTGTCATATTGAAAAAAACACCAAGAAAAATATTGCTCGTCAAATTTTGGAGAAAATTTTTGAATAAATATGAAATAGTTAAAAAGATTGAAGCTTTTGCGCCGCTTGAAACTCAAGAAAAATGGGATGCGAGTGGTTGGATAGTTGATTTAGAGAATGCTGAAATCAATAAAATCATGTTTGCACTTACAATTACACCAACTGTTTTCAAACAAGCGCAAGAACAAAATTGTGATATGATAATCTCTCATCATCCGTTGTTTTTTGTGCCAATAGAATATAAAACCATAAACATGTACTGTGCGCATACAAATTTAGACAAAGCAAGTGGTGGCACGACCGATTTAATACTTGAAAAATTGGGGTTGAACGGTGAAACTGTTGAAGAATTTGTAAGAATTGTAGAATTTGATAATTCAATAAGCGTTGAAGATTTCAGAAAAAAATTATTAACAATTTCACCAAATTTAAGATATATAAACAACCAAAATGTACAAACCATTCAAAAAATAGGATTTTGTGCCGGTTCGGGAAGCGAATTTATTAATACAACACCGTGTGACGCTTTTGTAACAGGCGATTTAAAATTCCATACTGCAGTTGAAGCAGAGAAAGTTGTTTTTGATATTGGTCATTTTGAGAGTGAAATAATGGCGGCAGAACTTTTGAAAAACATTACGGA
Source organism: uncultured Vampirovibrio sp. (assembly GCA_964584885.1). GTDB lineage: Bacteria > Cyanobacteriota > Vampirovibrionia > Gastranaerophilales > Gastranaerophilaceae > CAG-196. The sequence continues at coordinate 1,897 of CAZPBG010000064.1, read as the reverse complement.
AGTTGGCGAAAAAGGAGTTTTAGCGAATGAAAAAAGTCCTTTTATTTAGCTTGTTATTCCTTACAACATTAAGTGTAATGGCTTATGAAACAATTATTATAAAATATCCGTCAGGAGAATTGTGGGTGAAAGCTTATTACAAGAAAAAAGGAAATGAAGCTATTTTGCAATATGTTCCGAATGGACAAAGTTCAAAGAATTGGCAACGCACAATTGTTGTACATTCTTATAATGAATCAGCATATCCGGTTAATGTTTTTATGAATAATAATTTAGCGATGATGCAAAAAACAAATCCGACTGCGAATTATAAAATGCTTAGAAGTACTTATAATGATGCAATCGCCGGAAGATGTACAGAAAACTATAAAAATATACAAGCACAATGCGAATTCTTTCGTGTAACTCGTGCACACAATGCGGTTGTAAGTGTACATTACATAAACAAAAATAAATCAGAATTTATGCAAAATTATAACGAATGGTACAACATAATCAAAAAAGCTAAATTCTTGAACAGTTATTATAGAAATGAAAGAACTCTCAATAAATCAGAATATTTTGAAATCTAACTTATGATTAATCTTAAATTTGTTATGATATTAGGATTAAAATCATTCGCATTTGAATAATTTCTTAAATCTTTCCATTGCTTCTATTGTATTTTCTTTAGAACCGAATGAAGTTAATCTAAAATAGCCTTCTCCGTTTTTACCGAAACCGGCCCCAGGAGTTCCGACAACTTGAGCATTTTCTAGCAAATAGTCAAAAAATTCCCATGAACTCATGTTGTTAGGACATTTTAACCAAATATATGGTGAATGTTTGCCACCAACAAACCAAATTCCGCATTCTTTCATTGTTTCAGAGATTAATTTTGCGTTTTCTTTGTAGTACGTCAAGTTTTCAGAAATTTCTTTCATTCCTTCTTCTGTAAATACTGCTTCTGCACCACGTTGAATAATATAAGGAACTCCATTGAATTTTGTTGTTTGACGTCTTAGCCACATTTTATTCAATTGTCCTAATTCTTTTGGCACAATTGTATAACCGCATCTTGTACCCGTAAATCCTGCGGTTTTTGAAAGAGAACAAAATTCAATTGCGCATTTTTTAGCACCATTTATTTCAAAGATTGAACGTGGTAAATCTTTGTCAGATATAAAGCATTCATAAGCTGAATCAAAGAGAATTACTGCATTATTATCTATCGCATAATCAACCCATGCTTGAAGTTGTTCTTTGTTATAAACAGCACCAGTTGGATTGTTTGGTGAACATAAATAGATTAAATCAACTTTTACATTTTTGTCAGGCATAGGTAAAAATTCGTTTTCGCCATTAGCGTTTGCGAAAATAACTTTTCTGCCATTCATAATATTTGTGTCAACATAAACAGGATAAACAGGATCAGGAACAAGAACAACGTTATCTTTGTCAAACAAATCCAAAATATTTCCTAAATCACTTTTTGCTCCGTCTGAAATAAAGATTTCATCCAAATCCAAACTAACATTGTTTTTTGCATAATAACCTTGAACAGCGGTTCTTAAAAAATCATAACCTTGCTCAGGTCCGTAACCGTGAAAAGTTTCTTGCACACCCATTTCATCAACAGCTTTGTGCATAGCTTCAATAACAGCTTTGCAAAGAGGTCTTGTTACGTCACCAATTCCGAGTCTGATAACTTTTTTATCAGGATTTTTATAAACATATTCATTTACTTTTTTTGCAATTGTTGAAAAAAGGTAACTTTGTTCAAGATTGTCATAATTTTTGTTTAAATGCATAGGATTTCCTCTATTGATCGTTTTCTTTATGTTTACCTTCCATTAATTTTTCAAAATCAGAAGGTTTAATATTTTGAATAAAATCTTTAAATTCTTGAGCTTCTTCT
>CAZPBG010000063.1:0-4243 GCA_964584885.1 uncultured Vampirovibrio sp. | reverse complement strand
GCTCTGACAGCCCACCGGGCTGTCATTCACTACCGCGACTGCGCTTCGCTTACCCTTTACACAAGGGAGCCGCTGGCGGTGTCCCCAACGGGACGATTGGAATAGTTGCCTTCGGCAACACTCTCCCTCAGTCACGGCATACGCCGTGCCAGCTCCCTCGACAGAGGGAGCCACTGGCGGTGTCCCTGCGGGACAATTAAAAAAGTTGCTTGACGGCAACGCAATTTTTCATCCCGGAGCACCCAACCGGGGGATTACACAAGTTTTAAAATGGCAAAACTGACGAAATGGATTGCAAAATAAATGAGTATAAGGACATAATGCACAAAAGGCGAAGGGGAATGCTGTGTAATTTGTGCATTGATTTACGGAATGATGTTTTATATAATAAAGAAAAAAGGGGGAAAAGGCTATGAGTAATTGAACCTTTGCGTTTTGTGATTAAAACGCCATAAAACTTTCACTTACAAACCGTATTTGATCGAACGATAGGATTTGTCAGTGCAGGAGTTCCCTGCAAAAGAAAGGATTGAATTGTCGTGAAAAAGAAAATCACAAGCATTGTTTGTTCACTTATTCTCGTAGTTTTATTCGTTACTATGGCCGTTCCCGCTTCGGCTACAGTTCAAAATGCGCAAGTATTCTTGCCATCTTTAAATTACTGGACACGGATTTCAACAACACGAACAGGAGATTATACCTATCTAAAAGTCAGACTGAATTCTGTATTCCCTGCGTCAGGAGATGACGATAATCTAACGCAAGCATGCTTCAAACTGATGGGATCTGACGGACAAACAGTATTAACTGATAAAGAATATTATACCCTCACTGAAGGTGCAGGCTACTATGTGTTTTATATAAAAGAGGGATACCTTTCCTCGACGACTATATATTACGGTTTCCGTGGGATAAATTATGTTTCGGCATATGCCAGCATATCGCATGATCCTAAGTAGCATCTAAGTCAATCGCTACCGTGGAACCTCCACGGTAGCAATATTGATATTATTTACATAGATGTGGAAGGTAGTGATGTTTTATGATTCGTGTTCGTATAACTGCTTGTATTGTACTTGTATTTATCCTGTTTTTGGGAATATATGGGGCAAAGTATCGCAGTACATACACAGATATTACCCAAGAAGAAGATTTTTGGGATGATATGTATATCGCCGAATGTGCTGGATTTGAGGGAATCCTGCGCCGTATGGAGGGCAACTTAAAAAATGCGACCCATATTTTGCGGATCACACCCGTATCCGATATGTGGTACGAGCACGGGAATGGCCATCAAATCATAAAAATTTTACAGGTCTTTCAAGGCGAGGATTTACAGGTTGGGCAGGAAATCATCGTGACCAACCCGATCACCAATCGGCTGAGCTTATACAATAAAAGGGAGCAAACGATCGAACAGCTTTTTGTGAATAAGCTCGTGATAGGAAAAGAGTATTTGCTGTTCTGTGCCGGTTCGGTGCAAATGCCGGAGTCACCGGAGACGACCGTTTATCTGCTTTCCAAGGACGGCATTTCTCAAGTCTTTTGCTATGATGATGTAGAAAATGTCATACTCCCTGTTGACCCCAATTATACTTATGTCCCCTATGCTTCGGTAAAAAACAATGAGTTTTTTGCCGCCGACCAGGAAACACTGGATATTTGGGAGGAGATCAAACAGGCGGCCATTGCCCAATATCCCCGACCAGAGAGCGACAGTTAGGAGGGAATGCGATGTTTTGGAGAGCGACGAAAGTGCAGACCCGGCAGTTGCTGCGCCAGTGGCCGGCTCTGCTTGTATTTGCACTGCTTATGTATTTGGTGGCGCGAAACTTTTTACACAATGTCCGGATCTATAAAGGTACAGAAGTTTATGATATGTACCAGTCTATGCACCTGCTTTTACTGAGTTACGATTCCTTGGTGAACGGTGCACGGCTGACCAGCACCTTGATCCAGCTTTTTCCCTTCCTGGTGGCGCTTCCCGCCGGCTTAAGCTATGCCCGGGATCGGCAGGTGGGGATCAGCAATGTGATGATCACCCGAATGGGAAAACGGACCTACTGTATGAGCAAGCTCCTGTCCGTTTTCCTGACGACCTTTGTGGTCTTTACCGTTCCCTTTCTCATTGAGATCGGGCTGAATTGCATTTCTTTTCCTTTGAATGCGACAGATACTTTCTCCCATGCAAGTTACTATGACGAGTACTATTTGGAAATGATCGGCAACTATCTGTTCCCCAAGCTGTACATTATCAGCCCATATTTTTATGCTGTGGTCATGACTTTGCAGTTTGGCATGATCGCCAGCCTGTTTGCCTGCTTTGTGATGGGGCTTTCCGTCCTGATCCCCTTGCGGTTCCGGGTGCTGTATTTGCTCCCGCCCTATATTATGCTGTCCAGCGTGGTCTATTTCTTCCCCAATCGGGTCGGTGCCTCCCATCAGTATTGGTATTACTATGTTTTGATATTCAATACCACACACAATAAGTATGTGAATATTTACGGTGCTGTCTTATGTGCCCTTGCCCTGTTCAGCGTGATCAGTGTGCTCTATACGAGCAGGAAGGATGCGCTATGACCCGGATACGATGGAAGGTCTGCATCCTGATCGGTGTACTTGGTGGCATTGGGGCGGCCTATGCCTTTGTATTTGCGAGTGGGAAAACGCTGTCCCTTGTCCAAATGCTGTGTGCCATCAGCGGTGGCCATATGGAGATGCGTTTTGAAAGGATATTTGGCTTTACCGTCCAGCTTCTCCCGGCCATTTTAATATCTGCCATTTTGGGTACAGAGCTTTACCGCCATTTCTGCACGGCCGGGGTTTATGTGTTCACCCGGCAGCCTAACCGCATTGGGTGGTATGCCCGGGAAAGTCTGTGCATTCTGCTCTCTGTGCTTCTGTTTCAGGCGGTGTACCTTCTTGCCTGCACACTTACCTGCGCATTGCGCTGGCAGATCACCTTTTCCGTTCAGGGACTGAAATTAGTGGCATTTCACCTGTGTGTGCACACTCTTTGGCTCTATGCCCTGATCCTGCTGATCAACATTCTGGCCATTTGCTTTGGAAGCGACTACGGCTTTTTGGTGGCAATGGGATTGGTCGCTGTGCAGGTTTCCTTGCTGGCCCTGCTGAAGGGGGACGAGGCACTGGACATTTATCCCGTTCCGGTCACGGATACCCAGATCCTGATGGCCAAATGCAATCCAATGGCCAATCTGATCACCTGCTGGCACAGCAGTGCAGACAGCACACTCTACAGCCAAATGTTCTTTAAGTATACATTCTTTTCTCTCACCCATTCAGCCGTTCTTATGTTCATTTTGGCGCTTGCCGTAAGCATAGTCGGCGGTGCAGTCATTCAAAGGACGGACATTATTTCTAACAAGGAAACGGGGGGCTTTTCATGACACTGACCGCACAAAATATCACGAAGATCCTGAACAAGAAAACGGTTTTGGACGACATTTCTGTTCAATTGGAAAGTGGCAAGGTCTATGGCTTTGTGGGACATAATGGCTGCGGAAAGACGATGCTTTTCCGGGCCCTGGTTGGCCTGATCCGTGTCAATAGCGGCACGGTATCGCTGGATGACAAGATCCTGGGAAAGGATTTCTCCGTGTTGCCCAATGTGGGGATCATGCTGGAAAATGTGGGACTTTACCCCAATCTGACCGGCATGCAAAATTTACAGTTGCTTGCGGATCTGAATAAAAAGATCGGCAAAGAGGAGGTCGCGCAGGCACTTACCCGCGTGGGACTGGAACCAAAGGATCGCCGGATCTATCTCCAGTATTCCCTGGGTATGAAGCAAAAGCTTGCTTTGGCGCAGGCAATTATGGAAAAGCCGGATATCCTGATTTTGGACGAGCCGTCCAATGCGTTGGATGCTGAGGGCGTGGAAACATTCCGCTGCATTGTCAACGAGGAACGGCAGCGTGGCACTATGATCCTGCTGGCCTCCCACAATCAGGAGGATATTACTGCCCTGGCTGACGAAATATTTGAAATGGAAAACAGCCGGATCATCCGCCACTGTATCTGCTGATTTCCCAATTGATACGGGCGTTTGGCGGAGGATCGTTTTCCTGAAAGAAGAAGCACCTGATCGGGCTGCGGGGCAGCCGGATCAGGTGCTTTTGCTTTAGGTAACAGGTTAAGGCAGATTACAGCTTCGGGCCGGCTTCTACCAGAGCCTTGCCGGCTTCGTTGCCGGTGTACTTGACGAAGTTCTTCACGAAGC
>CAZPBG010000062.1:0-4528 GCA_964584885.1 uncultured Vampirovibrio sp. | reverse complement strand
CTGCGAATTACAGTATCGCAACCAACATGACCACCAAAATCAACGCTCTTCAAGTCGCCGAAGATAACGTAAATATGGGGTTAGATATGCTTGGCGCATCCTCAGAAGTCTTGTCAGAAATGGAAACGAATCTTGCAAAAATCCGAGCGTTAGCCGTGCAAGCACAAAACGGGAGCTATGGCTCAAAATCTCTTGCAGCAATGAATAGTGAAGCAAACGCTTTGATGACGGAGATTTCAAGGCTTAACGAAACTGCTCAATACAACGGAATAAAATTGTTTAATACGGGTAAAGACGAGGTTACGAATGCCGGCAAAGAACTCAAACTCAACGAGCAAGGGTTTTTGCAAGAAGTTGTTGTGCGTGACACATCTACTATGACTAAATTGTCGAGTGTTGACGAAACTCAAGCGCTTGCGCAAGGCACATATTCGATTTCGACAAAAGAAGAACTAATTCAAATGGCTACGATGATTAAAAATAAATTGGTAGCTAATAATACTGAGTTTGTGCTTGCTGCAGATATTGACTTGAAAGGGGTTCAATGGGAATCAACAAGTTTTAGCAGCGGAACATTTGACGGAAATGGTCACACGATTTCTAATCTTACGGGGACTAATGGGTTGTTCAAAGATGCTCAAATGGTGAAAAATGTAAGATTGGAAAATGTTAATATTTCAGGTTCATCTCAATATACAGGAGCGATTGCGGGAACAGCAAATGCAACTAACTGTACAGTAACAGGTAAAATTAAATCAACTAGTCATTATACAGGTGGTGTCATTGGTGGAAACTATTACCGTACCACCAAATATTGTTATGCAGATGTAGAAGTTAGTGGTACAACGTATGTTGGTGGAATAATTGGCTCATTAAATTATGCTAGTGCTCACTATTGTGTTTCAAAAGGTAAGGTAACCGGTAATTCAAATGTTGGCGGTGTTGCCGGGGGATGGAATGATGTATATAACAGTGCCAGTTATGCAACTGTTATTGGGAAAACATCTGTTGGAGGGATTATTGGTTCAGTAAATCGTTCCTTATCCGGAAATTATTTTGCCGGTATTGTGAGTGGAGAAAAATATGTTGGAGGATTAGTAGGAAACCACTATAGTACAGATACCCTTACGAATAATATCATCGAAGGTTCAATTTATGGAGAAGAAAAAGTTGGCATATTTACAGGTTCATCAAAAGATAATAATAAAATAACAAAATCTTATTATTACAAAAAGAATACTTCAGATATACCATTGGTTGGAGCTGGTAATGATGTGAAAATTGAAGCCATTGATATCACAATCCCAACAGAATACTCTTTACAAGTCGGAACGAGTGCTGATTCGACTCGTTCAAGCATAACATTGACCACTTACGTTGATTTTTCGGCATTATCAGAGATTTTGAAAACGGGAATTGAAGACAAGACTTTGCTTGAGAAAGTTGACACTTTGATTAACCAAGTCGGGTTGAAACAGACAGAAATTGGAACTGCTCAAAACCGTTTAACTTCTGTGCTTGACGAGATTTCAACCCAGTATGAGAATTTGCTTTCTTCACGTTCGACAATCCAAGATGCCGATATGTCGGAGGTTTCGAGCGAATACTTGAAGATGCAAATCCTTCAACAGGCTTCTGCAACCCTCATGGCTACTGCCAATCAGACACCGTCTATAGCACTACAATTATTGTAATTTACACAAAAGAGCGGTTGTGGAATTTTAGAATAAGCTTGTAGTGTTTACAAAATAGCGGTCCGTTTGTCTACGTGCGTAGCACTTGCACTACAATTGTTGTAGGGGTTTTCGTGAATCGTGAGTCGTGAGTCGAGGTTTACGGTCTTTGAAGTGACTAAGTGACTGGGTGACTGTGTGGCTGTGTGACTGTGTGTTTACGGGAGTTCCTCCCCAAATGGGGAGGAAAACTCATGGTTTTGCAAATAAATTTTGTCGGCTTTGTAAAGCCGACTTTCTTTCTAATTTTGTAAATTGTTACAAAACTTTATATAATCATGTTTGCAAGCACAATTTTTGAGTGTACAATCATGATAGGAGGCTTTATCTTGTCTAAAGGCTACGAAAGTTTTAATAATTCAGAAACATCATTTAGAAAATCCACACTTATTCAAGAACGTATCGGGTTGGTTTCAACCCATATGTATAAACAGTTTTTGGAATATCAGCATGCAACTTTGAATGCAACAGAAATTTTTTCTGAAATGATTGATAACTTAAAAGCGACAGCTGAGTCAATGAAACAGTCTTTTGTTTCAAGAGGGATTACTGCTGAGAATATTTTTGTTGAATATAACAAAGACAAGAGTGTAGTTGTTATAAATATCTTATGGCATACAATAAGTTTTACGACAAGATGTAACTATGAACCACAAGCTCTGTTTAGAGAAGGTAATTCTCCAATGTTTTCCGGTCGTATAATGGCTATAAATGGGAACTATAACGACTTAATCGAGGGTGCAAAAAGCCGCCACGAGATAATGGAACGACTTTTGAGCAAAGAAGTCGCATCCTTGTACGTTCCAGCTGATAAGGCTCAAAATTCAATTTTTAAAATTAGACATTTATCCAACAGAGAGTTCTTTTTAAATTCTTCTGATGCGTCAAGAGAATTTGTATTAAAAGTCATTGAAACTATTTGTGGTGGTGGTTTGTACCACGAAGAAGGTTCTAGAAAGAGCTTCAATATTTAAACTGCATAGTTAGCAGCATTTGTCCAAAAATTAAATTCTTCTGCCGCAGTTTGTTGTTCATTAATCTCTTTGATATTCTGCTTATATACTTCTATAGATTGCTTTTCTCGAGTATGGTTTGGCTTCATGCCTAATAAGGATTTAAACCAATTATTTCTAGCGTGCTTTGCTTCTTTATTAAATACCAGCTCAAAAGCTTTAAACATATTTGCTCTTAATTCGGATGATAAAGCCAATTTAGCATTGTCTTGTCCTCTCATTCCATAATAAACACGTTCAGCTTTTGCTCCTGCTGTATATGCTCTTACTTCATCTCGGAACAAATTGCGTAATTCACTTGCCATAAGAAAGTTTAGTTTATCCTTTCCTGGCTCCAAAATGTTTGCACAATATAAAGCATCTCGAAAAACAGCTTCTACCTCCTTGGGTATTTTATTCTTGACTGGCTTTTGTCGCTTGAGTTTAGTTAATCCTGTTATTTCAGTTAATTCAGGTCTAGATGCAATTATAATTTGCTGAGTTAAAAATTGTTTTTCACCTAGCACCTCGCCATACCTTTCTCTGAGATTAGTTATTTTTTTATCGATAAAAGGCATTTTCATTAAGAGTCTTTCAATTTTCTCCCTTATTGAGAATGCATCATACAGTGCATGTTCACATTCATGCGCGGCAGCATTAACAACTTCTTCTCGAGAAAGTTCATTCAACCTAAGATTTAATAAGGTTGATTCATTGTATTGCGTGGGTAAAACTGCACTTATTGAGCCTTCGTAGGATAATTCTGCATGCTCCTTTGATATATGTGCCCTGCGTTGATATTCTGCAATATAAGATTCTTTATCTGGCGATAGCATTATTTTTTTAGAACGTTTCCCGAGTGTATTATTCAATATTGACTGAAACTCATCTGCCGAAACGACTCCTTTTTCATTCGCTAATTTTGCGGTTTGTTCGCCTATTTCACCACATTTACGTGCGATAACTTTTGTGTTCATTGTACCTAGTGTTTTGAATACACAATCACCAATGCGTGTTCCTATGCTCATGGGGTAATCTCCTTACTAATAGTCTAAATTAAACTACCTAAATAATCGTCATAATTATTTATATTATTAGCTTTATTTAAATAGTCTTCTAAAGATTTAATTTCATCTCTTAGCAAATCTTTTTTTCTAGAAATTTCATCTATTCTATCTGAAATTGTTTTTAAGACTTTGTCACCTAGTTGCATGAGTCGAGGTGGTGCATCTTTATACTGTGAAACAGTTATATCTCGATCTGACATTAAAGTGTTGTACGTATCTGTTACTTTATTATATTGTTTCTTTAAATCAATAAGACGAGTATTAGACTCCTCTCTACTCATTTGAAATAGATTATATTTATCAAAAGTCATCTCTCCAGGTTTAAGCGTTGGCATAATACAACTACCTTTTTTATTGTAACCTACAATATCCATATCTATAGATCTAGACATTGCTTCATCTGTTCTTGAATTCCTAATTCCTAAAGCAACATCATCAAGGTCATAATATGGTTCAGGTGCCATTGAATCAGATTGTCGCCATAGTTCTCTATACCTAAAAGTATCTTCCACTACTTTATGTTTTCTTTCTCTAAAAATAGTAGTCTTTGTTTTCATTTTTGAAGATTCTGCACAGATTTCATCTATTGATTTAGTTGCAAATTTCATTGGTTTTAAAATTTTTCCACCAATGACCTTAATTAATAATTCTTTTCCCATTGTATCTCCTTTTTCTCGAGTTTTTAATTGAAAAATCAAATCCATATTTTTAGGTAACATTTTGTATAAAATGTTAC
>CAZPBG010000061.1:0-4533 GCA_964584885.1 uncultured Vampirovibrio sp. | reverse complement strand
ACGTGCCATGAGATTAATCTCCTTCTTTGATTAAATATACTACGTTAACTTACTAGTTATACAATTTATTTTAATATCTCAAGAATTATTGTCAATCCTAATCATGTTTTGATACGACATGTGGATAAAAATAAACTAGCCACTTATGCGATAGCGAAAAAGAAATTCTTCAAGTTTAATATAAGTATTAAATCTTTTTCATACTTCCAGCTATTCTTAATTCCAACAAGGGCGATTATGCCCTTTTTTTTAATTCAAAATAGAACATAGATTGCACCTATAATGAGTTATTTGGGGTAACACATTGAATTTTGACACAAATTACAATTAAGCTCATTTATTAAGTGCATGTGTAAGGATTTCTACTGTTCTATAAATTCTTCTTAATAAATTATCCTGATGCAACTCAAATCCATTTGCAATGTAATTACAACCATCAGAATCTTCGAGCATGCGTTTTCGACTTCGCTCAACATATTGCGATGCCTTGGGATTGCCATCAATCATTGACGATTTCAATCCTTTAACCTTATTTTGAACCGTGATACACATTGCATCAAATTCAGGTGAAGGGGTTTCTATCGTCAATCTTACATTATTTGCTTTTGCATAATTCGCAAGCATTTCCTGAACAGGTTGCAAATATCCACGAATTTCCGGAGTTACAGATTCAATATCAACCAATTTATTTAATTTCGCCTGTTTTTTTACAGATTTATAAGCTGCAATTGATTTAGAAACCTTTGAATACGCAGAATTGACACCTGGAATTTTCATTATAATACCTCACACACAACACTACATAATTTAGCACAAATATTACAATTTGTCACTAAATATAAGATATATTTACAATTTAACCTGTTTGTGTTCTAATAAGATTGGTGGAAAGATTTTCCCTTGTTATTTTATAGGAGAGATTATGAGATCAGAAGAAAGAACATTTGTTGCAATCAAGCCGGACGGAGTTAAAAGAGGATTGATTGGTAAGATACTTGAAAGATTTGAAAATAAAGGTTTCAAGATTGTTGGTATGAAACTTTTACAGGTAACACCTGAGCTTGCAGCAAAGCATTATGAAGAACATTACGGAAAACCTTTTTACAATCGTTTAATCCACTATATCACAAGCGGTCCGATTGTTGCTATGGTAATTGAAGGTTACGAAGCGGTTGAAAGCGTTCGACACATTGTCGGTGCAACAAGCCCAATAAAAGCTGATGTTGGAACAATTCGAGCAGATTTTGCACAAATTATGGAATACAATGTTATACATGCATCAGATTCTTTAACAAGTGCCGCTAGAGAAATTGCGTTATATTTCAAACCGGAAGAAATCTATGACAATTGGCAATCAATGTTAGAAATGATTACATTTAACGAAGAAAGATATAATGCGTAAGGTTTTAGAAAAACAAGGGCGGAAAGTTTTTAAAAACTTTCCGCCCTTGTTTTTGTTCTTGTATATTAATTATTTAATATAATTCATGATAGAATGAAAAATATTAAGAGGAGCATTTTATGATTAAATTTGGAACTGACGGCTGGAGAGCTATATTAGATAAAGATTTTACTGCAGAAAATGTAGAAAGAGTTACACTTGCTATAGGGAAATACGTTGCAGATAATTATGGTTTTGATAAACCGATAATTATAGGCTATGATCCTCGCAGAATGGCTGATGAGTATGCTGAATTAACTGCAAATCTTCTTTATCAAAAAGGGTTTAATGTGAAATTGTCTTCAAGAGTTGTTCCGACTCCTGTTTTAGCATACAATGCAAAACATTTGAATGCATGTGCAATTATGTTTACGGCTTCACATAACCCTCCTGAATACTTAGGAATGAAATTTATTCCTGATTACGCAGGTCCAGCCACAGCTGATATTACGGATGAAATTGTTTCAAATTTAGATAAAGAATATGGATTCGGTGATAATGGTTCTTTGGAAAAAACTGATTTTATGCCGGATTATTATCAACATTTAAAAGCTTTAATAAACTTTGATGTTATCAAAAATCTAAAATCAAATATCATTTTTGATGGATTATATTCTGCTTCTATCGGGTATTTTGATTATATTTTAAAAGATAATGATATTCTGTTTAAAACTTTACATATGGAACATGACGTTAATTTTGGAGGCGGAATGCCTGACCCTAAACCTAAATATTTACAAGGTTTGATTGAAGCCGTTAAAAATAATCCAAATTCAATAGGACTTGCTAACGACGGTGATGCAGATAGATTTGGAATTATTAACGAAAATGGTGAATATGTTTCTCCAAATGAAATTATCGCAATTCTTTTGAAATACTTGCAATCAAAAGGAATTGAGGGCGCTGTAGTTAAAACTGTTGGATCAAGTCTTTTAATTGATAATGTTGCTAAAAAACTAGGCGTTGAAGTAATTGAAACTGCTGTTGGATTTAAGCATGTCGGAGAAGCAATGCGTTTAAACGAAATCATCATTGGTGGGGAAGAATCAGGTGGTTTAAGCATTTCCGGACACATTCCTGAAAAAGACGGACTTATTGCTAATTTGCTTGTCTTAGAAGTTATGGCAAGTACCAACAAAAAACTTGTTGAACTACAAAAAGAGCTTTACGAAATTGCCGGATGTAAATTCTTTACTGATAGGATTGATATACAAACAGAAGACGTTAAACCTGTTTTAGAATATTTTAAAAATATTAAAAAAATAGGCAAATATGAAGTGATTGGTGTCGACTTAAAAGACGGGGTAAAGCTTATGTTAGGGGATAAAACCAAGATTTTGGTCCGTCCAAGCGGTACAGAGCCTTTGCTAAGGATTTATTTTGAAACAGATAGTTTGGAAAAACTTGAAGAATTAAAATTGACAGCAATACAAAAATAGTTTAGAATTAAAGATATATTAAGAGAGGAAAGTTTATGCCAAATACAGATTCAATGCCGGTAGAGGTAATTATATTAACAGAAAACAACGATATTAAAGGTACTGTTTATGTTTCAAAAAGTATTGCTGAAAATAGACAGTTAACTGAGCTTTTGAACAATAAGGATCGCAGATTTTTGGCAGTAACAAATGTAGAAATTTATGCTAAAAATTCTAATCAACCTCCAAAAAGATATGAATTTTTAGAAATACATATGGATTCAATTTTAATGATTCATCCAACTTCTCAAGCTTTATTCAAAGAATCTCCTAAAACGCAAGAAGATATTGCAAGATTTAGAGAATTAAGAGCTAAATTAAATCAAACAAAACCGTTCTAAAAATTAATAAGAAAGTTATTTATGCAAAGTAATATATTAAGAAATTCTAATGTTGCCAAAATATATTTATTCTATATCGAGAAAAATGGGCTAAAGAAAAAAGTTTCTGTTAAGCTACGCTATATGGGGGCAAAAGATTGTTATTTCGCAGGTGAAATTATTCCTAATTTTGTTAAACAAAAAAGAAAATCACCTGTAGAAATTTTTGTCTATACAACAGACGGAATTTATAAAACATCATCAAAAATTTTGGATACAACTGTAAACTTGAACGAAATTATGTATCAAGTTGAAATTCCTAAAAAATGGGATTTTAAACAATTGAGAAATGGTAGTCGCAAGCCTGTTACACTACCTGGTTCGATAAAAATTGATGAGGAGCAAATAATTAATTTTGAAACTTTTGACCTTTCAGTGGGTGATTTTTCGTTTGTAACAGAAACACCGATTTCAACTATGGCTCAACGTTTTCCGGTTCTAACTACAATAGAATTTCCATCCAATTTGCTGATTAATTTTCCTGATAGGAAACTCGTAAAAGAGGCAAAATTTGTAAGAAATGCAGAAGTATTTGAAGGAGAATTTACCCATCATTTTTATGCATTAAAATTCTTGGATTTAACTCCGGATGAAGAGATGATTTTGAAAAATTATCTTTTAAAACTGAATTAAGATTATTTGACTTTATAAAAAATAAAGCTAATAATATTGTATACATAGTCGAAGGTGTATAAATGAGATTGATTGACAAATTAAAGTCGTTTGAACAAAAATATGTGTTTTTGAGATGGGCAACAGGAGCTGAATACGGGAAAGTTGTCTATGTTGGAGAAGATTATATTGAGTTTAATATAATCGATGTTGACACCATGGAATACAGAGAAACTACATTAATAAACTCACAATTAATTCTTGAAATGATATTTGGTGGCTCTGATATTTCTCGTATGATTGCAGAAATTTCTTCTATGTTGGAAAATTAAAAAATACAAGTTCTATTTAAATAAAGCAGAAGCGGAGTCCAAAGGACTCCGCTTCTGCTTTTTATGTTTATAAAAAACTTATGCATTAATATCTTTTACAGATAAAGCAATTCTGTGTTCTTTTGGAGTGAATTTCTTGATTAGAACATTAACTTCAGCACCAACTTTGAATAAGTTGAATGGGTTAACGTTTTCATCAGACATTTCAGAAACAGGAAGAAGAGCTTCAACACCAGGGAAAATATTGATGAATGCACCGAAAGTAGTAACTTTGTTAACAGTACCTTTTA
>CAZPBG010000060.1:0-4673 GCA_964584885.1 uncultured Vampirovibrio sp. | reverse complement strand
TATTGTCACCCTGAATTTATTTCAGGGTCTTACTAGAATGTAGTAGCTACGCCTAATTGATAAGATGCTGAAAGGGGTTCAGCATGACAATTTTATAGATTTACTTCCGACCCAAACTGGACATTAAAATACACCGCCAATCAAACAACTTATCAAAAGACACTCGCTCAATCGCCAAACAATAAAAAAGAGCCACTTATGTGACTCTTCTTTATGGAGCGGGAGACGAGGCTGTCTTGACCTGTTCGCGTTAAACGTGTCTACGGTTTTTGCTTCAAAGAATTTCATTCTTTTTGCAAAAGACCTTCGCACTCCGCTCACAGGTCGCTCGAACTCGCGTGTCGCGAGTTCTCAAAACTCTTCTTAAACAAATTAAAAAGGACTAGAATAAATCTAGTCCTTTTTAATTAGCGGGAGACGAGGCTCGAACTCGCGACATCCTCCTTGGCAAGGAGGCATTCTACCACTGAATTACCCCCGCTCGGTATACTTATATATTACATGCTCAAAATTTTAAGTCAAGCACTATTATTTATTTTTAGTATACCCCATTCTTTCAAATGGATTATATGGTCCTTCTGACGGGCAGAATTTTGCATCTTCAAATTTAATAGATTTAATTTTGCCTGTTTTTGTACGTTCTACCACAAATTTTGTATGTAATTCATTGTTTTGAGGGTTTATATTGCGAAAAGTTTTTGCCAATTTTTTCGCATAATTAAGGCCAATATTTACATAATCGGACACTGCCAATTTTGTTTCTGCAGTTTCTACCAATTCACCATTAATTCTTGGTGCGCCGCCTTTTGCCTTACCAATAGGTTTCCCTAAAACTTTTGACATATGTTCGCAATGTTGACCGGTTAAAATGTAACCATAAGGTTCAAACCTATCTTCAATCCAACCTCCCTCAGAGTTATAATAAGAACGAGATACAGGATTAAAGAAGAAATCTTGATCGCCTTGAGAAATTACAGACTTCAAACGGCTTATTAACGGTTTTTCTTCCGGCTTTGCTAATCGAATATCAGAATTCAACATTTTTACTATTTTTCGTTGCAATGATTTGTTAAGGTCTTCCGTAATAGCAGGTGCATAAGCTCCTTTAGCTTCTCGCACCCAATGGATTACAGGATAACCTGATTTAAAATTTGTTTGATTGTTTTGAATTGATTGTACTTTCATATTTCTCTAAAACCTCGTAAAATTTTTTTTGCTAGTTAAAATAAAAACCGTCTTCTTTCATTCTTCTAAAGACTTCTTCAATTTGTTCTTCCGAACACACTATGGAAACTCTGAAAAATCCTTCTCCGCAATCTCCGCAAGCATTACCCGGAACCATAACTATTCCTGATTTATACATCAAATCATCTGTAAATTCAACAGATGTTTTATATCTTGGAGGAATTGGCAACCACAAATAGAAAGTTGCATCAGGAATCATAAAATTTTTCCAACCAAGTTCTTTTAGACCTTTAACAAAAAGTTCTTGTTTTCTTTTAAATTCTTTGTTTGATTCGGTTATATAATCATCGCCTTCTTTCGAATTCAAAATTTCAGCACCTGCCTTTTGCACAGCTTTGAAAACCCCTGAATCCAAAGTTGATTTTAATTTACCAAACACTTTTACTGCATCTTTGTTGCCACAAATCCATCCCAATCTCCAACCTGTCATAGCATATGGTTTTGAGAAGCTATGAAACTCAACAGCAATGTCTTTTGCGCCGTCAATTTCTAAAATACTAATTGGTTTTAGTTCTTCTTTAAAATAAATATCAGCATAAGCTGCATCAGAAATAAGCAAAATATTATTCTTTTTACAAAATTCTACAACTGATGACAAATATTCTTTTGTTGCAGTTGCACCAAGCGGATTATTTGGATAATTTATTAAAAGAGCTTTTACTTTATTTTGATTTTTTATTTTTTCAAAAACTTTTTCAATATCCGGCATGTAATTATTTTCTTTAGTTAAAGGTAAAGGAATTGCTTTACCACCGGAAACTTTTACCATTTCTTTGTAAGAAGCATAGCCTGGATCAGGAAGAAGTATTATGTCTTTGTCATCATCAATTGTAGTTGGATTTATTAACAATCTTATAAAATTCGCTAAACCTTCTTTTGAGCCTACCAAAGAAAAGATTTCAGTATTTACATCCAAATCAACATTAAAACGAGTTTTCATTCTTTTGGCAACAGCTTCTCTAAAATATAATTCTCCTTTTGGAGAAGAATAAGTATGAATTCCGGTTTCATCAAGAGCTGATTTCATTGCATTAATAACGAATTGAGGAGGTGTTTTAGTTGGAGCACCCATAGCTAAAGAAATAGGAGCTCTGTTTTTTGCAGTCAATTCCGGAGTAATTTTTGCAACAGTTTCCTTTATTCTAAACATAATGTATGTTTCAAGAGATTGTACATAATCATTGAACTTTTCTTGCATCCGGCTATCCTCATCAAATCTTTGCTAAACCATTATATTAAATGCTGATACAATTGTCAAAAATTTGTAACACTTTTTTATATACATATTTATATGATATAATATATCCACACTAGTTTTAGGAATAGAATATGAAGATTAACAAATTTAATTATAGTACAGATAGTTTTCGCAGTCGTGAAAACGAATATAACGACCCATTATTAAAATGGCCACTAAGAGGTACAGCGTTTACCAACGAAGTAGGTGAAGCAATGCGACCTTTAATAGGCGAATATGCAACACTAAGTTGGGCTCCGGCTTTGCTATATATAGGAGCCGACGTTTATGATAAGTATAAAAATGATCAAACCGAATACAGTCCGAGCTCAAGAAGAGCCTTGAAACAAGCTATATTCCAAGGCTTGGCAAGTGTGTGCCTTCCGGTTTTAGCCGTAAAAGGCGGACAAAATATATTTTCGCTATTTGGTTTGTCGGCAAAAGACAAAATTACCTATAACACCAAAGAACATGTCCTAAATCTTGCCCAAGATTTTGTTTCAAATGGTAAAATGCACGCATTTGACGGAAAAGATGAAGAATGTGTTAGTGAATTTTTAAATATTGTATCAAATAACTTAAATATGAACGATAGAAAATATTTAAAAGATGCTTATGAAAGAAATCAAAATAATGTTCATGATTTTGCGGAAGGTACGATGAGATATTTGATTGAATTGCGAAAAAATCTGCTTAATCCATCAGATGAATTTAAGAATGACAAATTATATGTAAATTTCAAAGATGCAATTAAATCAGGACAAACAGAGAATGTAGCAGTAAAAAGTGTTCTGCATAAGTACTTAAAAAAACAGCCCCTAAAAGGGAATTTTGTGAAAACAATAGGCGGATTTATAGCACTGGGGCTAGCTATTAAGCCAATAGATACTTTTGTTGAAGAAGTTTTGATTGGTAAAGTTGTTGCTCCGAAACTGGATAAAAATGCTTAGTACTAAATAAAAAAGAGTCGAATTTTTTATTCGACTCTTTTTTTGTTTGTATGCTATTTATATTAATTATTGCTCAATACCAATCTAAATGTTGCCAAATTTTTAATTGATAACATTTTATGTTTATTAGCTTGTTGTTCAGATATTGCAAAAATTCTACAAATACGTTGAATTTCTTCAATATCTTGTCTAGAATCAAGTTTGTATACGTTATTAATTGGGTCCGGTATAACTGACATAGTAGCGTATAATTCTTCTTCCTTCATTTGAAGCTCCTTAACAAAACTGCCTTATATATTAATAAAGTATTTGAGCTTCAAAAAATTGCCTTTTTTTCTTTAAATATAAAGATTTGTAACAATTCTAAAAAAAAATAGAGCTACACGCTAAGACAAGACTCATTATTAAAGTTCAGAAGTACAATTAGGACATCTTTTTGCTTGAATAGGAATACAAGTGCAGCAATAAGGACATTCTTTTGTTGTTGCGACTTCTTCCGCAGCTTCTTGTTTGCACATTTTGTCTTTTAGGGTATTAATAGCCTTAATTAACGCAAATATAGCACAAGCTACGATTAAAAAACTTATTATTGTGTTTATAAATGCACCATAATTGATAGTAACTGCTCCGGCTGCTTTTGCTGCATCGAGTGAAGAATAGCTTGTTCCGTGTGGATAAATTTGCAAATAAAGATTTGAAAAATCAACTTTGCCTAATATTAAGCCAATCGGTGGCATAATAATATCTTTAACAAGAGAATCAACGATTTTGCCGAATGCAGCACCAATAATGATACCGACTGCCATATCTAAAACGTTTCCACGTAAAATAAATTCTTTTAATTCGTTTCCAAGATTTTTAAACATAATAAACTCCTTTGAAAGTAGTCTAACATTGATAAAATTATTTTACAATCTGCAACAGAAGTATTCTTAAAAATTAACAATTGTGAAATCAGAAACTTACTCCTACTTGCCCCAAAAACATGTTTATGTGAAGATAGTCTTAATATTATAAATGGTAGTAGTATAAATAATAAAGGGAAAAAAGAAAATGGCTAGAAAAACTCCATTAGAAAAAATCAGAAATATTGGTATTGCTGCTCACATCGATGCAGGTAAAACCACTACAACTGAACGTATCCTGTTCTATACAGGTAAAACACATAAAATTGGTGAAACTCACGATGGTGCTGCAGTAACTGACTTTATGGAACAAGAAAAAGAACGTGGTATCACAAT
>CAZPBG010000059.1:0-4692 GCA_964584885.1 uncultured Vampirovibrio sp. | reverse complement strand
CAAATTAATGGCTCAAAAATGTTTAGTAGAACAACCATTCGTTAAAAACCCTGATGAAACAATTGAACAACTTATCTCCGGTAAATTCTCAATTGTTAAATTCGACAGATATGTTCTTGGCGAAGGTCTTGAAAAAAGAAACGAAAACTTTGCTGACGAAGTTATGAGTCAACTTAGCAAGTAGTTTTTTTCTAGGAAAACTATAAAACAACAAAAAAGGATAGATTAGTTTCTATCCTTTTTTGTGTTAAAATACAGATAAATAAAGCAGTCGGATAATCGCGCTTTAAGCTTGTAGTTAACTCTACTTGTTATAAAAGTGAGGAAAGTCCGTGCATCCAAGGACAGACCGCCGGAGAAACTCCGGGCAGCGTGAGCTGGCGGAAAGTGGGACAGAAATGCGTTAGCCGGTGTGAATTTGGAATTCAGTGACTATTGGTCGGTGAACTAAAGACGAAACACTACGCTAACAGGACTGCCGATGGATTTTTAATCACAGGCGATGGTGCAACGGTGAGTTAAGAGCTTCACCAGCAATGTCGGAAGACATTGGCTACCTAAACCCCGGTCGGATGCAAGATTGAATTGAGCGTTTGAGGTGTCCGCCGATGCTCAGAAAAATCGCTAGAGACTAAGAGCAATCTTAGTACCAGATAGATGATTATCAGCGAGTAGCCTGCTTATTTCAGTTTGTAGTGATACTATAATCTCGAAAGACAGGTGAAAGATACAGAACACGGCTTATAGACTGCTTTATTTTTTTTATAACATTTCTTTTTGAATAATAATTTTTTTCAAAGTGTTGAAATCAAAATCTTCTGTTTTATCAAGATGTAGTGTTAAATAATTTCTTGTAACACCTTTAAATCGTCCGTCTTTGCCTAATCTTTTTTCAATCAAAACTTCTTCTTCGTGTCCAATATTTTCTTGGACAAATTTTTCAAATTTTTCCGCAGAAATTTGTTTGATAATTTTGGCACGTTCTTCTTTTATATTGTCGGGCAAATGTCCATCAAGCTTTTCTGCAATAGTTCCTTTTCTGATTGAATACGGGAATGTATGAATTTGACTCAATTTAGATTTCTTTAAGTTTTCAACTGTTGTTTCAAAATCTTCTTCTGTTTCGCCACAAAAACCAGCAATAATATCACTACCTAAAAACGGCTTATCAAATCTTGAAACGATGTCTTCTATTTGGTCTAAATAATATTCAACCGTATAATGTCTATTCATGCGTTTCAAAGTTCTATTGCAAGCTGATTGTAAAGATAGATGAAAATGAGGACAGAATTTTTCACTTGATTGAAGAAAATCAAGCATTTCAGGAGTAATTTCTAAAGGATTTAGAGAACCTAATCTATATCTTGGAATAGAAGTTTTTGTTTCAACTTCTTTCAACAAATCAAGCAATTGTAGCCCTAAGTCTTTTCCCCACAATCCAATGTGAATACCTGTAAATACGACTTCTTTGTAACCAATTTGTGCATAACGATTAATTTCATTTAGAATAAAATCTATTTCTGCACTTCTTGATTTGCCTCGTCCGTATGGAATAACGCAATAAGAACATCGATTGTCGCATCCGTCTTGGATTTTAAGACTAATACGTGTTTTTGTCGTATCGTTAAGGGTTACTTTATAAAAATCATTTGCTCCCATTAAATCTCTAACAACAAAGTTTTCATTGTCTTGCAAATGTTTTACAATCTCGAACTTGTCTTCATTTCCATAAACATAATCAATGAACGGTTCAGCTACTAGTTTTTCTTTTTCTATTTGTGCAATACAACCTGTTAAAATTGTTTTTAGACCTAAACCGTGTGCATGTCTAAGTAAATACATAGCTTCGTTGTCACTCTTATGAGTAACAGAACAAGAGTTTAAAATATAAATTTCAGCATCTTCCAGCTTTTTAACTTTCTCAAAACCGGCTTCAACCAATTTTTCGGCAACAATCTGCCCTTCAAATTGATTTGACTTGCATCCCATTGATTTTAAATAAAACTTTTTCATAAGTTTATTTTAGCATGAAATTGTTTTACATTTTTATCAAATACCAAGTAACTAAGGTTAAATAAACGGCAAGTCCAATAACGTCAATTGTTGTTGCAATTACAGGCCCTGAAGCTACAGCCGGATCGATTTTTAATTTTTTCAGAATTAACGGTGTACAAGTACCAATCATTGTTGCAATTGTCATATTCAATGACATTGCGATACCGACTATCAAACCTAATTCTAAGTTGTTTTGCCAACCCCAAGTCACAAGGGTTACTAAAACACCAAAAATAAAACCAATACTTAAACCTGTAACAGTTTCACGCAAAATATGGTTCCAACCGTCTTGCAAAGACACTTGACCCGTTGACATACCACGAACCATCAAAGTAATACTTTGAGTCCCGATATTACCGCCCAAACCTGCAAGCAATGGCATAAATGCTGCAATAATAGGAAGCGCCGTAAAAGTATGGTCATATTTATTAGTAATTGATACGGCAAAGAATTCACCAATTAATGTAATAAACAACCACGGAACACGAGCTTTGATTGCGTGAGCAAGGCTACCCGTGAGCAAATCGTCATCATCGTCACCTAAATCCGTAACGATACCTGATGATGTGAGGATTTCGTCTGTTGTTTCTTCTTCCACGATATCTTGAACGTCATCCCAAGTTACAATACCTTTCAGGTGGTTGTACAAATCAACAACAGGCAAAGCATTAAATTGATATTTCATGAAAATATCAGCAATATGTCCTTGATAATCATCAACCTGAACCTTAACAATATCTCTTGACATGATTTCTGAAATTGATAAATCTACAGGTGATGTCAAAAGAGTTCTTAAAGAAACAACACCCAACAAGTGATTATGTTTATCAACAACATAAACATAATACAATTCCATATTTTCTTTTTCTGCCTTAATTCTGATTGTATCAAGCGCATCTTTAACACTCATTGCATATCCGACAGTCAAAACAACAGGAGTCATAATCCCACCGGCTGTATCTTCGTTGTAGGTTAAAAGTTCTCTAACTTCTGATGAGAATTTTTCCGGCAACTTGTCCAAATAAGTTTGTGACTCATCCTCTTCCATTTCGCCAAGAACGTCGGCAGCCTCGTCATGAGGAAGTTTTGAAATCAAACGTGATGCAAGAGATTCATCAATGTCACCTAAAATCTCTACTTGAAGTTGCGGTGGTAAATACTCGATTACATCAGCAGCCTTTTCTTCGTCAAGTTTTAAAAAACACGCAAGACGCTCTTCTGCATTAAGCTGTTGGAAAATATCAGCAATGTCGGCTTCGTGATAGCTGTTTAGTTCTTCACGCAACTGTTCATCAGCATTAGAGTCTATTAATTCTTGTATTCTATCTATTGTGTTTTCTATATTTGACATCTTTTTCACCCTTCAGTTGAAACACATTTCATGATATTATTCTATGCAAAGTGCTTCTTTAGAACAAACTACCGGCTCGAGCCTATGGGTTATCTATAGTTTGTAAACTGTAGTGGATAATCATATTTATCTTCGTTTGTACGAAGCAATTTGATTACATCTTGTAAATCATCTTTGCTTTTTCCGCTAACACGAACTTGTTCACCTTGAATAGATGCTTGAACTTTAAGTTTTGAGTCTTTTATATCAGCAACAATTTTCTTAGCTAATTCTTGAGTTAATCCTTTTCTCAAATTGTAAACTTGTCTTACGTTTCCACCCAAAGCATTTTCTACCGGTTGAGCATCAAGAATTTTTATGCTCAAACCACGTTTAACAAGTTTTGATTGCAAAATATCATAAATATTTCTAAGTTTCATATCGTCACTTGTTGTAATAGTTATACACTTATCAGCTTCTAATTCGATATTTGAATTAGAATTTTTTAAATCGAAACGAGAGGTTAAATCTCTTTTTACTTGGTCAATAGCGTTTACAAGTTCTTGTTTATCAAACTCAGAAACAACATCAAAGCTACAATCTTTTGCCATTATAATAACTCCTATTTAATTTACAAATTTATAATATCACAAATAGGAGTAAAATTTCTATTCTAAAAAGCATTTTTTTATGAAACGAGCTAACCAGCTATCTTCTATTGGATGAGGCGGATTAGTTGGTCTTATTGCCATTGGATAAGGTTGTGCATACGGCCTGTCGCCAAAATCTTCATATCCAACACCGTATTTTGCCATCATATTTTGATGAACATTCACACTGCCTTGACTGCCGTTCATACCATAACCCATAGGCATCATTGAACCTGAATACATATTTACCATAACATCACCTTATGCTAACTTCACATGTATATTAAGTATTTTGATGAGCAAAAATTGCGTTTTGAGGATGTTAATTGTAACGATTTTGTAACAAATGCCGTGGTATGACTCGTGAGCCCTGAGTCGAGGGTTGAATGGTTGAAAGGTAGTTACAGGGGAAATCTAGATTGCCACGGGGGTAAATACTTTCGGTTTGTAGTTGAAACTACTAATTTGGAAGTGAAGCGAAAAAAGATTTTTTCGTAATGATGCATAACCAGTGATTTTGCGCCCTGTCATTGCGAGCGCTAGCGAAGCAATCCATTTTTTAAAAGTGACTGAATGAACGTACCCCTCCTAACCTCCCCCTCAGGGGGCACTACTGTCCGAGATAATTTTCGTAAAAAAAGAGCATAGTGAGCAATA
>CAZPBG010000058.1:0-4931 GCA_964584885.1 uncultured Vampirovibrio sp. | reverse complement strand
ATTTTTTGTAAGATTGCTATGTCTTTAAACTTCTGATAATGGTGGTACCCAAAAGCCGTAGGGTGCAATTTTTTGCACCGAATTTGTGTTAATATATAATGATGGTAACATTTCTTAGCCTAACGCTGTTTTTATACATTGCCCAAATTTTTCAATCTACCAGTTTCGATCATTAAAAGTTCATGTAATATGACAGTCGGTTTGATTATTTAGAACAGAAAGTTTGATTATTTCAAATTCGGTGCAAAAAATTGCACCCTACCGCTGTTTAGGTAACCTAAGTTGAGTGTTGACGAGGGGATGAAAATTAAATATGGGAGCGTAGCTCAGTTGGTTAGAGCGCTTGCCTGTCACGCAAGAGGTCGCGAGTTCGAGCCTCGTCGTTCCCGCCATTATTAAAATTAGCACCTTCGGGTGCTTTTTTTATGCATTCTATTTGCGTTTCAAACGGTTCGATAGTAGATTTATTCTGTTCATATTCTTTTGTCAGCCTAAATAATGTATCAAATACTGGATGCAGCTCTACATCTAGTGTATTTTAATGTCCGGTATGGATTGGAAGTAAATCTATAAAGTTGTCATGCTGAACCCGTTTCAGCATCTTACCAATTAGGCATAACTACTATACTCTAACAAGACTCTGAAATAAATTCAGGGTGACAATAAGGTCGGAAGTTTATCAATCCAAATCGGACGAAAACAATCTTTTAATGGTCGAAACAGGTAGAATGGAAAAATTAAAACAATATATAAAAACAACGTTAGGCTAAGAAATGTTGCAATCATTATATATTAACACGATTTCGGTGCAAAAATTGCACCCTACCTGCTTGTTCAAGTTCAAACACATATTGATATTTAGAAAGATTTTATAATTTTATAGATTATTTCTATTTTTTCCCTGTCTTTTATATTTCGTACGGTATCAATAATCTCTTCAACCAACTCTTCTTGAGGCTGGAGATAATTAATCATAAATAAATCTTGAGGAGTAACACCAAGTGTATCAAGTATTTTCTCCAACGTATCGGCAGTAAAGAAACTTTTACCAATTTCAATACCACATAGCGTTCTTGTCGCAATACCAAGCTTTTCAGCAAATTGTTCTTGAGACAATCCCCTATCTTGTCTTAGCTTTTTTATTCTTGCACCTAACTGTTTTTTGATATTTAATGTCATAATTCTCTTATTATCTTATATTTAATTGCATATTGATAACAGGAGATTTAAATTTAACTTTTTGCTTAAACCAGCATTTTAAATTCCTTTAGTTAAAGAGAATTATGAAGTTTTGTAAAGTATTAAAAGTATTATGATTTCTTTATTTGGATATTTTTGATATTTTACTTCTTGATTGTAAGCAATTTTTCGAAAGAGAAATACTTTATATAAACATAAGACACGAAGATTTGCAAATCCTTAAACACGAAGAAAAAAGAAATGGAGAAAATTATGACAAACCAAGTAGCACAAAAAAGAATTCAAGCTTATTCAGGTATTAGCGTAGAAACAGTAAAGGCACATGGTTCAGATGGACAGAAATTAATGGTAAGTTTATTTGATAGAAATCATGACGGTAAGCTTGACGAACTGGAAGCAGAACATTTTAACAGCTATCGCTTCAAAACTGAAGAAGGTAAAATTAGAATGACTGACATAAATGACGGGACAGAACTAGAACTTATATATGACAACTTTGAAAAAGATGTATTACACCTGTACAAGGGAGTAACTCTGAACGATCTAGAACGTTATTCCTTTAAAAACGAAGCTGGAGAAAGTTGTTATTTTGCAAAGATAATAAAAGCCGCTAAAACCGTCATAGATATGGTTACCGGAAAAGTAGTAATAGAAGGAGCAAAGCCGTCAGGAATACGCTGCGGAAGCAATATCTACGGAAGGAATATTGAACTCTCCGTTAAAGACTCCGATGTTAGCGAAATTCATATAAAAAACGGTACACTGGAACTTGAAAATACAAAAAACAGAGGTTTGATATTTGACAGTGCTACAAAAGTTGAAACCGATGGTAAAAGCGTTATTAAAGCCGACAAAGACTCTGAATATGATATAAAGTAAATAAGCAAACGGGGCTTTATTTAATGCCCCGTTTTTACAATCCTATCAAGCACATCATAATAAAAAAGTTTAATGTTAATTTTTTCATGACTATTTCTCCAATTTTTTAGCCGTAGGGTGCAATTTTTTGCACCGAATTTGTGTTAATATATAATGATGGTAACATTTCTTAGCCTAACGCTGTTTTTATACATTGCCCAAATTTTTCAATCTACCGCTTCGACCATTAAAAGTTCATGTAATATGACAGTCGGTTTGATTATTTAGAACAGAATGTTTGATTATTTCGATTTCGGTGCAAAAATTGCACCCTACCGCTAACTTTCCTAAAGCGATGCATTCCCCTCTCTACATCTTGACTTTTTCCCATTCGGGAATGCTTGCTTTACATCCTCTTGTTATATGAGTTTTTTTTTGATATAATGCGAGCATAATTAGTTTATGCTGGGAGGGTGTATGAAAGATAGACAGAGTAATGTGCTTTCATTATTGGAAGACAAAACCAATGATTATGCACGCAAAATTGCCTTAGGGATTAAAACAAATTTTGGTTGGAAAGAGTTAACTTTTGACGGATTGGGACTTCTATCAAGAAGACTTGCGTCATATCTTATCAACGATTTGGGCATTCAAAAAGGTGAAAAACTTGCAATTTTGTCAGAATCAAAACCTGAATTTGGAGTTTGTATCTTTGCATCAGTTCTTGCAGGTACAATTACAGTTCCTCTTGATATAAAATTAACAAAATATGAATTAACATCTATTTTGTCAGATTGTTTGCCAACCGTAATGCTTGTTTCACAAAACTATATTGAGAAAGCTAAAGAATTACAACAAGCCATTCCATCAATAAAACATATTATTGTAATGGACGATAGACCTGAAACAGGTGACGGTTTACAAAGTATTTATACTATTCCGATGAATTATACTTGCAAATGGCGTCATAGAGCAAGAAATTCAAGAATGTTTATTATTTACACTTCAGGTACAACCGGTGCTCCAAAAGGTGTTGAAACAACTTTTGGCAATATTTTGGCTCAGTTAAAAGATTTAAAAACAGTTTTGAGTACTGTTTTACCAAAGAAAAAAGATTTTAGAGTCCTTTCTATACTTCCAATGAACCATTTGTTTGAAATGACGGTTGGTTTCTCAACATTCTTAAATATGGGTGTTTCTGTTTATTATACTCAAAGTCTTAAACCAAAAGACACTTTGAATATTATTAAAGATAAGAAGATTAATGCAATGGTTCTTGTTCCTGCGTTTTTAAAACTTTTGAAAACTACGTTGGAAGCAGAAATCAAGAGTGCACCTGAATTTTACAGAAAAACATTTCCTCTAAGATATCATCTTGCGAAATTTCTTCCATACAGATGGATTAAGAAACTTATGTTCAAACGTTTACACGATTGTTTTGGCGGAAGTTTTAAATGGTGTATTTCAGGAGGTGCTCCGCTTGATATTGAAGTTGCTAAATTCTTCAGAAGAATTGGGATTGAAGTTTACCAAGGTTATGGTTTAACAGAAACAAGTCCGGTTGCAACAATTTCAACCGAAAGAGATAGAGATGTTGCATCTGTTGGTAAAGTGTTACCGTCTTTTGAAGCTAAGATTGATAAAGAAACGGGTGAACTTCTTTTGAAAGGACCTTCAATAATGAGAGGATATCATCATCAACCTGAGTTAACAGCCTCTGTTATAGATGAAGACGGTTGGTTTCATACAGGTGATATTGCAAAAATTGATGATAAAGGTCAAGTTTACATAACCGGTAGAATTAAAAATATGATTGTACTTTCAGGCGGCAAAAAAGTTTTCCCTGAAGAAGTGGAAGCTGTTCTTGAAACATCAGATAAATTCGCAGAATTATGTGTATTCGGAACTTCTCGTGAAGGCGGAGCAAAAGACGGTACTGAAGACATTGCTGTTGTTGTAGTGCCAAAGGACGATTTAAAAGAAAAATATAGTGACGAAGAATTGAACAAAATCTTACGTGACGAAGTTAAAAAACGTTCACAAAGACTTGCGCCGTATAAACGTCCTATAAATATTACTGTTTTGAAAGAAGCATTGCCAAGAACTGCTACAAGAAAAATTCAACGTAAAAAAGTCAAAGAACTTATCGCACAGTAATAAATCTGAAATCGTAAAAATGATTTACTGGGAATGAGGTTTTTATGTACGAAGAATTGGGAAAAATTCGAGAAAAAGTTTTGACTTGTCAAAAGTGTTCTTTGTGCAAAAGTCGTACAAATATTGTTTTTTCGGACGGAAAGCCTAACCCAAAACTTATGCTTATTGGTGAAGCTCCTGGGTTTTATGAAGATAAGCAAGGAAAACCGTTTGTAGGAAAAGCAGGACAACTGCTGGATAGGATTTTTGCTGCAGTTGGTTTTACGAGAGAAGATATTTATATTTGTAATACGCTTAAATGTCGTCCGCCAGAAAACAGAAACCCTTTGCCTGAAGAAAAAGAGGCTTGTTGGGAATATTTGAAATCTCAAATAGATATTATTCAGCCCAAAATTATTCTTTTATGCGGAAATGTTGCAGTGCAATCAATTTTACCCAATATTGGCGGAATTACTAAAGTTCGTGGAAAATGGTATCAAGGGGATGAGGTTGTTCATGGAGCGAAACTTATGCCAATTTTTCACCCGTCATATCTTTTGAGAAACGATTCTCGTGAAAAAGGTAGCCCGAAATGGCTCATGTGGCAAGATATTCAAGAGATAAAAAGAGAATATGACAAATTAAGTTGAAAGGTTTTTTCGTGAATCGTATTTACAGGATGTTCCTCCCCAAAGGGGGCACTACTGTCCGAGATAATTTTCGTAAAAAAAGAGCAT
>CAZPBG010000057.1:0-5473 GCA_964584885.1 uncultured Vampirovibrio sp. | reverse complement strand
AAAAGACTTCTCTCTCTCTTTTTTATTGAAATATAAATGAATTTTGGGTAGAATATCCCTTGAGATGAACAATTTTGAATTTTTAAAAAGAACTGATAAAAATTTATACAATATAATATCAGAAGCCGAAAAGTTATATAGAGATGAGTATTTTGAACAATGTATTGTGCAAACAAGAAAATTTGGAGAAAATGTTTGCAAAAATGTTATTGGTACAAGATGCACTCCTGAATCTACTTTTGACGAGATGTTGGCTACATTAAAAGATAAAATAAAAATTGAACAAGAAAAAGAGTTTATTGACGATTTGTATTTTTTGAAGAAACAAGGTAACGCTTCTGTGCATTCATCCAATGTTAAAAAAGAGGGTATGTTGGCTTTGGAATGTTTGCAAAGGGCTTTTGAAGTTGCGATAAACTATACTGTTTATTATGCAAAAGGAAGTTCTAATATACTAAAATTGCGTTATGATATTGATTTGCTTGTAACAGGAGAAAAATCTAAAAAAACTTTATCCGAAAAATATAAAGAGGGCAGAAAAACGGACAAATCTAATTCCGGAGTTAAAAAGAACGGAAAACAGTCTTATACAATGAAAAGCAAATCTACAAAGAAGAAGGAAAGTCTTTCGTTCTTCCAAATTCTACTGATTATTTCTTCTATTATTTCTGTTCTTATAATTTTATTTTTATTGTGATTATATTTTCAAAATCATAAGCACATCTGCATCATTAACAGCTTTTAGCGATGGATTGATTTGAATTGCCTTTGTGTAATCGTCTACAAATCCGGCATCTTTCATATCACGCTTAATTGCTGCTCTATAGTAGTAAGCTTCTGCGTATTCAGGATTATACTTAATAGCCATATTAAAATCAGCCAATGCACTTTCTCGGTTTTGTAAAATATATTTTTGTAATGCTCTTATGTAATAACATTCTGCCAATTTTGGATTTGAAACAGGTTTTGTCGTAATTTCAGGAGCCGGTTTAACCGGAACTTGCTGTAACACTGTTTCTTTAGTATGTTTTGGCTCAACTTTCATTACCCCAACTTGCATTGCTGCAACTTTAACAGGTTCTTCTTTTTTAGGCAAAATCTCTTTGTTAGCAATCTTTTGGATAGGTTCACTTGCAATTTTTTCAGGCGCAGATTTTGCTTGAACAGCTCTATTGTTATCCGCAATTTGTTTTTGAATTTCGATTTCTTTTATTAAAACAGGGCTAGCATCGGCTGCAGCTATTGCGTTTTGGAAATCTTCTTCAGCACCCTCACTGTCAAAGTAGCGTTTCTTCAAACGTCCTCTGTTAGCAAATGCAGTTATGTCATCCGGATTAAGTCGGATAGCAATTGTAAAATCGCTCAATGCGCCGACATCAAAATTAAGTTTTCTTTTTACAACCCCACGGTTGTTGTAAGATGCAGAGTCAGACGGATTTAATTTTATGGCATTGTTAAAATCTTCTAAAGCTTCTTCGTTTTTTTCGGCACGAGTTTTTAAATTCCCTCTGTTATAATAAGCATCTGCGTAATTCGGATTAATTTTTATCGCAGTATTGTAAGCTGTTAAAGATTCGTCTTTTCTGCCTAATTCTGAAAGTACAACCCCTCTGTTGTTATGCGCAAATGCGTAATTCGGATTGATTTTTAATGCAGATTCGTAATCTTGTAGAGCTTCAGCACGTCTGTTTGAAATATGTTTTAAATAACCTCTGTTTAAAAAGAATTCTTCGTTTTTAGGGTTAAGCGATATTAAAACATCATAGTCCTCAATCGCAGCCGGAATATTCCCTAATATATAGTTCAAATACGCACGGTTAATATATGCATCTTCTGAATTTGGATTTGAATTTATTATTTGTGTATAGTTAACAATTGCTTTTAAAGCAGCTTCTTTGTTTATAGATTTTGTTGTGTCAGCAAGAGTAGAAACAGTTGTTAGCACAAGCATTCCGACTAATACTAAGCATTTCGCCCAAGTTTTCATTAATTATATCCCTTTGTAATATGTTGTTGTGATATATTGATATGCTATCATAAACAAAATTTTTTAACACTGCTATGTTAAGCTAATTTTAAGAATTATAAAATAGTGTTTTCTCATATTTATGGATGATAAAACCCTATATTTGCTAAAGTAAACAGAATATTGAGTCGTTTTAAATATTGACTTATATAAAAATAACATTAAAGTAAAAACAAAAACAGGAGATATCGCTATGGGAATGGCAGCTTCACAGGCAAGATATTTAGCATTGACCGCTCGTAAAACGAATGCCGAGTACGAGGGGCAACAAATAAACCAAGCAAGAACAGCACTTGCAAATCAAAGTGCAAATCTTTTTAACAGATTGCTGGGTTTAGAGGTTCCGACTGCTCCAAAAACGACAGATTATACGGAATTGCAATATTCTTATTCTGATGGTGCGAATGATTCTGTTTTAGAAAACTGGCAACAATTGTCAACTGCTGATCCTGAATACAACTATATTGTAAACCATTATTATTATACAAATGTTTATACAGGTTCTCAAAAATTATTAAGCAACCCTGAAGTTAGAACTAAGGGTGAAGTTGTAAAAGAAAATCTTACTCCAAATGTAACAGGAGTTACACTTAATTCAGAATCCAAAACGGCAGTCGTAACTTTGGATGACGGTACAACAAGAACATATACTGCAGTAAGTGGTTTAGAAAAAACTAAAGATTTAGAAAATTCGCTTCAAGATTTTGATACAGCACAAGATAAAGCTATGTCAGCAGGGATTTTATCAGAAGATGCTGTTTATGGTTGGCAAGATTCAAACGGTGTTTGGCATTTTATGCTGGAAGAAGAGGTTGATAAAGGCGAATATAATGACTATTCAACGGTTTATGTTCCATCACATGTCGGCAATTGTGAATTAACAGAATTGGAATTACCGCTAGATAAAGATAATGATGCGGAATTAAAACAAATTGTAAAAGATTTGCCTGATACAGAATTTGCAAAATATTTTGATGATGACGGAAATTATGCCGGATACGGAATTTATTCATTCCAAATGAATGGACAAACATATTTTACATCAGAATATGATTTATATAACAGTATGCAAACTTATGACGAGTACGGCAAACCTATTGAGGGGCAACAAAAATTACCATATTACAATGCTTCTAATATAAAAACTAAAATTGAAGAAACTAATCACGCATTATTGGAAACTGATGAAAATGGCAGATTTAAATCTGTAAAATTTGATGACGACAGTGTAGTTTATTCTCTAAATGTTGAAACTGTAACTGATGAAGCGGCTTATAAAGATGCGATGAACGAATATAACTATAAAGTTCAACAATACGAAAAAACAATTGCCGATATAAACGCAAGAACATCGATTATTCAGCAGGAAGACCGAACTTTAGAGTTAAGACTTAAGCAACTGGACACAGAACAAAATGCTCTAGCAACAGAGATGGATGCTGTTAAGAAAGTTATTAAAGATAACGTTGAAAAAACATTCAAAACTTTCTCTGATTAATAAAATATTTATAAATATTATAGAATTAATGATAAATTTAAAAATTTATCCAACTTTATGTTGACTTTTTTAATCTCATCATTAAATCTGTAGTATGACTAAAGATTATTACAAAATACTCGGTATTGCGGAGTTTGAAACAGCAGAAAATATTAAATCAGCATATCGCAAATTGGCTAGAAAATGGCATCCCGATGTTGCTGGTGATACTCCTGATGTGATTGCAAAATTTAAAGAAATTAATGAAGCTTATGAAGTTCTTTCTAATAAAGTAAAAAAAGAAGAATATGACAGAGCTCGCCGTTTTTATTCATATGCAACAGACGGATGCAAAACAAGAGAACAAAAATCTTATCAAACTAATCCTAATGAAAAGACGGAAAAACAAGAAGGGAAAAGAGGTTTTTACTTTACTTGGGAAGATTTTGTATCAAAAAGAAAAAGAGAAACTTCTTACAGAAATGATCCGTCTTCAGCTCCAAAACGTGGAGAAGATATTAACACAGATTTAGAAATTTCTGTTTTTGAAGCAATGAATGGAGTAACAAAAACTGTTAATATGCTTCAAACTCAAACTTGTCCAAAATGCCGTGGCAGAAGATTTGTTAATGGTACAATTTGCCCACATTGCAAAGGTAAAGGTGAAGAAACAAGTTATAAGAAATTTACTGTAAAAATTCCTGCAGAAATCAAAAATGGTTCAAAAATACGTCTTGCCGGAGAAGGTAAAGCCAGTCTTGATGGTGGTAAAAATGGTGATTTGTATATTACAATTCATATCAAAGAAACTGAAAGTTATACAACAGAAGGCTTAAATATTCTTAAAACAATTCCTGTTGCGCCTTTTGAGGCAGTTTTAGGGGCTACTATCAAAGTTTGTACTATTAATGGTTGCGTTAATGTAAAACTTCCGGCTAACACACAAAACGGGCAAAAAATTCGCCTTGCAGGTTGTGGAATAGTGCAAAATAAAAAAATTGGTGATATGATTATTACGGTAGAAATTCGTATTCCAAAAAACTTATCAGAAGCTGAAATCGCTTTGTATAAAAAATTGGAAGAAATTTCAACAGTTAACGTAAGAGAATATTAATATGACAGATAGCGTAATAATTAAAGAAGTTTTTGCATCTATTCAGGGTGAAGGTCCTTATATAGGTTACAAACAATTGTTTGTAAGATTTTGTGGTTGTAATTTGCATTGTGAATACTGCGATACAGAATTTGATAGGAAAGGTGCAAAATCATATACAGTAGATGAATTGCTAAAAATCGCCCATGATAACAAAAATTGTCATTCAATATCTTTGACAGGTGGTGAACCACTATTGAATACAGGATTTTTGAAAAAATTTCTTCCACAATGCCCACTTCCCGTATATTTGGAAACTAATGCAACTTTAGTAGGGGAATTAAAAGAAATTATTGATTATATTGATTACGTATCAGCTGATATTAAATTGCCAAGTTGCACCGGCGGTACTGCGTTGTGGGATGAACATGACAGCTTTTTTGAAACTGCTGTTCAGAAAAAAGTTTTTGCAAAAGTAGTTTTTGATGAAAACATAACACAAGAAGAGATAACAAAAACTTGTAAACTATGCGCAAAATACGGAATTGAGTTGATTTTGCAACCGAGAATGTCCGACAACGATTTCTGCGTGAGTAAAGATTTTATAGAACGAATTTTAGATAAATTCTTGCAACACTATAAAAAAACAAGACTTATTCCTCAAGTCCACAAGTTCTTGAATGTTAGATAATGGTTGTTGTCTAAGTAACTTGGTGGTTTTCGTGATTCGTAAATCGTAATTTGTGAATCGAGGGTTACTTTTTGAAGTGACTGAGTGACTGTGCGACTAAGTGGTAAACGCAGTTGTCGACTCGCCCCTTGCGGGAGAAGCCGAGCGAAGTTCTGATGAAGGGGTATTCAGAGTTGCTTTTCTTTC
>CAZPBG010000056.1:0-5694 GCA_964584885.1 uncultured Vampirovibrio sp. | reverse complement strand
ACAATTCTGTCTGCTAATGGTTTTAATGCCATAATATAATCCTCCTATCTTCTAACACATATATTTATACACCATTTTTCATAATTTTATTAAAATATTAAGGAAATCTTAATTATTTAACCCGACTAAAATCCTAAAAACTCTCAAAAATTTTATTTAAACACATTTTTTAAATGCTTAATTTCTAATTTCGGGTTTAAAACAACCGAAACAGCATCTATTCTATATTTTTTGTACATCGGATTTTCTTGAAGATACAAGTATAATCCTGTTTTAATATTTTGATACTTAGATTTTGTTATTGCTTCAAACGGAACTCCGCACACAGTTGTTGAACGAGTTTTTACTTCACAAAAAACAAGGGTGTCTTTATCCAAAGCAATAATATCAATCTCACATTGACGAGAAAAGCGTTTGTTTGTGTCTAATATCTTATAACCTTGTTTTACAAGATATTCTTTTGCAATCTCTTCTCCCTGTTTTCCAATCGAAATATTGCTCATAAAAACTCCCCTTATGGATTAGTCACTTTGCCTAAAACAACTCGTTTTTCCGCACCAGTACAACAAGGTAAATTATTAGGAATATTATAAAAATTGCAATAGCCCAAAAGCGCAAATGCCATAACTTCTTTGTAATTATTGGAAATTCCGTAATCTTCATGAGTCTTCAATTCAACCCTTTGAGGAAGATAAGTTCTTAAAAACTTCATTAAAGTTTTATTGTAAGCTCCACCGCCACCAATAACAACCGTATCAATATTAACCATTGGAAATACAAATCTTTCGTAGGCTTGTGCTATGGTTTTTGCAGTCAAAGCTGTTAGTGTTGCAACAATATCTTTTGGCTCAGGCGGTGCAATTCTAAGGATGTTTTCAATATATTTTGTTGAAAAATACTCTCTACCTGTCGTTTTTGGCGGTGCAAGGAAATAATATTCATCTTGTAATAAACAATCTAACCAATTATCACAAACCGTTCCTGATGCAGCAATCTCTCCGTCTTTATCATACTTTTGACCAAAGAATTTTTGTGTACAATAATCAATCATAATATTTCCACAACCTGTATCAAAGCCAAAAGTATCATATTCATCAGACACAACCGTTACGTTTGAAATTCCGCCAATATTTTGAATAGCAAAGTTTTTGAATGTATTATTTTCATTCTTATACTTGCCTCTGAACCATTTTTCATCGGCAAAACATACTAACGGAGCACCTTGACCGGAATACGCAATATCTTTTTCTCGGAAATTTGAAACAACCATACATCCTGTTTTGCGTGCAATAACGGAACTTTCTCCTATTTGCAAAGTACTTTTTAGAGAAATATTATCCAATTTTTCATCAAAAGGATAATGATATACTGTTTGTCCATGGCTCGAAATCAAATCAGGTTTTCCAAACTCTCCAATCAAAATATTTGCAGCTTGAGCAAAACACTCACCAACTGCAAAGTTTAATTGACAAAGCTCTTTTATATTGATATCACCTCTAAATGCAGAAAAAATCTTTGCACGAATATGCTCAGGATAAGAATAATTAATCCCCTTAATTAATTTACAAGATAAATCAGGATAAACCTCACAAAGTCCTGCATCAATCGAATCACAAGAAGTACCTGACATTAGAGCTATAATTCGTTTTGATTGTTTCTCTTCCATATCGCAATTTTAGCATATAATTTTTAGAAATACTATTAGCGGATGTTTTCATATACACCTCACATTATGCTACAATGTCATTATGAAAGATTTAAAAACACATTATTCTTTACTTCCAGCATTTCAAACCTCTGATGATGCAGTTAGAGATGCAATTTTGTCCGGTGTAAAAGTTACGGGCGTTACAATAACTCTTGAAGAAAAAATTATTGCTCAATATCCTGTATTTATTACAAATGATATGCATTATGATAATTTGAAACTTTATCTTGAAGAAATTGCTCAAAAATTACTTTTTCTTGTCAATGAAAAATTAGAAAATAACGAACAATTTGAGGTTCAAGATTTAATGAAAAGTAACTGTGGGAATTGCAATAGTTGTGGAGGTTGCGGCAATTGCGGAGGACATAAGGCTTGAATATTCTTATTATCGGCAAGCTTCAAAAAAATATTTTAGAACTTGTTTGCAAATCGAGATTGCTAGACAAGCTATATACTGCTACTCAAACTCCACTTGACGAAATTCCGAATATTGAATTTGAAAATTTTGAAGATTTAGCGCATAAAACAAAAGCTCTAAAAATAGATATCGCAATTACAACCGATAAAGACTTAATAAAATCAGGTGTTGCGGATGTTTTAAAAAAATATTTGATTAATATTATTGCAGTAAACCAAAAATGGTATAATCTTGAAGCTTCAAGACTTATTGCAAAACAATTGGCAGATTATTATTCAATTAATCTTCCTCAAATCATTAAAGCTCCGCTTTCGTTTCCTGTAATAATAAAAACAGACAAGCCTCAAAAAACTCATATAGCCAATTCTATGCAAGATTTGATTGGGCAAATGGAAGTTTTGCGAGGAGAAAAAACATTTTTGGAAGAATATTTGAAAGGTGAAATATATAGTCTAACGTCTTTATGGGACGGCAAAAATCTTTTGAGCTTTCCAATAGAAAATCTTACAGAAGTTCAAACAGACAGATTAGAACTTTTTAAAACAAAGTTACATTTTATGTTATCAGACGAAAAAGCGGATTTTATCGGATTTTTTACCTCAAAACTGCTTTGGGCAAAAAATGATTGGTATTTGCAAGAGTTTAAAATGCGATTAGATAAAGAGTTTTTTACAGATAAAGATTTTTTGTATATTCTTAATTCTGCTCTGTATCAAAAACTAAATGAGATTTAAAAAAAGAAAAAATCATACAAATAAATGATGTCAGATTTTTGAAAAGATTTATGATATTGTTGGGGAGATTGTATATTATGTTAAATACGGCTTTACAGCAACCGGCAACATTTTCAGAATCGATTACAAAAAATTGGACTGAACAAGCACTCGAATGTTATCACCTAAACGGTAATTGTGCAGAGTGTTCAATCAGAAAAGCTCACTATTCTTTTGACTGTCAAATGCCAAAAGTTGTAGAAATTCTAAAAATGGTTAACGGAGAGCCTGACTAAATAATTTTTTTAAATTCATTATTAGAATCTTGCCAATTTGGCATAATACTTATGTTTTTGGTCAGATTCTGAACAGCTTGAAAATTACGGACTTACATCCTTATTTTCTACGCTTTCAGGATGACAAGTTTATTTTGTACCCGTGATTTTCGCTTGTAACTGGGATTTTAACACTTTTCTATAATAAAAAAGGGTTAAAATTAAATGTAACCTTTTTTTATTATTTGTGTAGTGATTCAAACGCAACCACTTCATCGAAATCTTTACGTGTTTTCACGGTTTCCTTGTTGTCTGCATCATAACCAAGTGTAATCATAGATGCAATTATCTGATTTTGATTTAGATTAAGCACTTCTTTTACTTTTGCTGAAACTTCAGGCAAGATTGTTGTAATTTCACTTCCAAAAGCTCCGATTATGCAAGAAGAAATGCCCAATGAATGAGCTTCCAACATCATATAAGACACAGGATAAATAACTTGTTCTAAAGAACGGATTAAGATACCGTTTTCACATTGCAAAGCCGGATTTAATGCCGGATTTTTAATATGTGTAATTTTTGCATTTTCCCAATCATCCGTATCAGCAACACAAACAATTACCACATCAGCATTTTTCACTTGAGGTTGACCAATAGAAAGCTCTGACAATAAATCTTTTGTTTCTTGATTTCTTACCGCAATAAATTTCCAACATTGAACATTCATCCAAGAAGGTGCTAAACGTCCGGCTTCAAGGATTTTTCTTAAATCTTCATCAGATATATGCTTGTCCGTATATTTTCTTACACTTTTTCTAGATGAAATAAGTTTTAAAATGTCTGACATAGTTAGCTCCTTTTTATTCTTCTGCAAGTACTACGGTAAAATCACTTCCTACCGAGAAAGTTTCAGTCGGGTCATAAATAAACTGTGAATTCTGAATTTCAGGGATTTTCTTTTCTAACCAATTGTAGAAATCCAAAGTTACTTTGTTTTTATTTGCAACAAATTTAGAATGAGAAAGATGCGTAATTTTAAGCATATTTACTTCAAAACCAAGTTCGTTTAATTTATCTTTTATAGCTTCCGCATCAGCTTCTCTTTTTGGCGAATACATAATTCCACCTTTAAATTTTACACCCTCAAGATTTGGTTTATCTCTGTAAATCATTCTGTTAATAACTTCTTGAGTTTTTACAGGGTCTAAAATCCAATAACTAATGTATCCTTTTTGATTTGGCGCACCCGGAAGAGTTGCAATTTCTATCTTGTTTTTATCAATACTTCTAGCCATTGCAGCATATTGAGATAGTTCATAAAAACTCATATCTGTTTTGATGTGTGAATTCAAAACATTTATTACTTCCGGAATTTTTGTTATCACTTGCGGTGAATGTAATTTTTCGAACAAACTCTTCATAAACCATTGTTGACGTTGAGTTCTGCCAATATCGCCAAGTCCGTCTTTTCTGTATCTCAAATATCCAACTGCTTGTTTTCCATTAAGAACAGTATTTCCTTTTTGCAAATCAATATGCAATTTTCCTGCATAATCGTTGTAATACATGCGTTTTTCTACATAAATCGGAATACCGCCTAATGCATCAACTGTTTTTTCAACTGCATCATCATGAACAATAATATATTTATCAATTTTTATCCCAAAAGTTTCTTTTAAAGTCTTTTTAACAAGATTAACACCACCTAAAGCGTGCGCAGAATTAATTTTTTGCACACCTTTGTTGTCAGGCAAATAGACTTTGCTGTCACGTGGAATAGAAATTGCTTTTACTGAATGCGTTTTAGGGTCGATATTTACAATAATAATGGTATCAGATCGAGTACCTTCCCACATATCAGTATTGCTTCCATTTGAATCAACACCTAATAGCAAAATGTTTTGTCGTCTTGGTGAAAACGGAACATTAAATCCATCATCTTTTCGAGTAAATTTAAAAATCCCACTTAGGTCTTCATCTCGGACGGTTTGATTTCCACCTAGGAAAAAATTATTTTCTACCAAAATCACACAAACAATAACTGCGCACAAAAGTGCAGTTACAATCGTAAAAACGAGTTTTACTAAATTTGATGATTCTTCTTTATCTTTGCGTATATTTTTTAAAAATGCTCTATATTCTTCTTGTTGACTGTTTATAGTTTTCATGACTAGCCTCTCGTAAAAAATTATATTATAAATATAAGAAAACCGCCAAAAATATTAGGCTTTTTTACAAAAATATACATGTTAAAAATAATTGTGTTTATTTAAAGTATACTAGAATTAAATTAGAAAGGCGGTTGAGTGTATTTACACTCAACCGCCTTTTTTTGTAAAGTTTTTATTTTGTCATAAAAAGATTACTTGTCATCTAATGCTGCAACACCAGGAAGCACTTTTCCTTCGATAAATTCAAGAGAAGCACCGCCACCTGTTGAAACGTGAGTGAAATCTTCTGCTTTGCAGAATTTCTTAGCTGCAGAAACAGAATCACCACCACCGATAACAGAAACGGCACCGTTTTTAGTAGCTTCAACGATAGCTTCAAGAACTGCTTTTGTACCTTCTGCAAATTTAG
>CAZPBG010000055.1:0-5776 GCA_964584885.1 uncultured Vampirovibrio sp. | reverse complement strand
GGAGGTAATGAACTTGCCCTCCTTGCCGGCAAAGGGGGAGTCGTTGACCGCAAAGGTCATTTCAATGGTTGGGTCTGAGATCTTTACAAAGGGCATGGGCTCCACGCAATCCGTGGCACACAGGGTTCGGCCGATGGTGATATCCGCCATACCGGACAGGTCGACGATCTAGCCGGCGCCTGCCTGCTGAATGGGATTTTTGCCCAGGCCGTCATATTCGTACAGCGCCACCACCTTGCCCTTCTGCTTCAGCTCCGGATCGTGATAGTCGCAGATGGTGACCTCCTGATTGACACGGATGGTACCGCGCTCCACACGGCCAACCGCAATTCTGCCCACATACTCGTTGTAGTCGATGCTGGACACCAGCAGCTGCAAGGGGGCATTTTCGTCGCCGGCAGGGGCGGGGATATAGTTGACGATGGTCTCGAACAGGGGCTTCAGGTCGGTGCCCACCTCGTCCGGGCCGTAAGCGGCGGTGCCCTGACGGCCGGAGCAGAAGACCGTGGGGGAATTGAACTGCTCATCGGTGGCGTTCAGATCCAGCAGCAGCTCCAGAACCTCGTCCATAACCTCGTGGACACGGGCATCGGGCTTGTCGATCTTGTTGACAGCCACGATCACCTTGTGACCCAGCTCCAGTGCCTTCTGCAGAACAAAACGGGTCTGGGGCATAGGACCCTCCGCCGCATCCACCAGCAGGATAACGCCGTTGACCATTTTCAGGATCCGCTCCACCTCGCCGCCAAAGTCAGCGTGACCCGGGGTGTCCACAATGTTGATCTTATAATCTCCGTAGGTGACGGAGGTGTTCTTGGCAAGGATGGTAATGCCACGCTCCCGCTCCAAATCGCCGGAGTCCATAACCCGGTCCTGGGTTACCTGATTTTCCCGATAAATACCGCCCTGCTTAAGCATTTCGTCCACCAGGGTGGTCTTACCGTGGTCAACGTGGGCGATGATGGCAATATTACGAATTTTTTCCTGAGAAGCCATAATAGTCGTGCCTTCTTTCTTATAGATAAAGCTTTCGATTTCCAATCGTATATTTTAGCATACCCCAAAGCCGAATGCAATTGCTTTGTCACGATTTCCCCGCAAAACCGGGATTTTTTCCACTTTTCTCAGAAAGAAGGGAACCCCTTTTATGGTACATAACCAATCCCACAGTCCCTCCGGCGGCCGGGGTGTCTCAGGATGCGCCGTAAAGTGCCATCGTAAAGCGGTAAAGAGCATTGTCCCGCTTGCGGTAGACGGAGGATTGCTCCACGCAAAGCTCCTCGCACAGCCGCCCCACCGCACCCTTTTCCGGCTGCACATACATCCGCAGAAGGACGGTTTTTTCCTCCTTTGTCAGCACAGAAAGGGCGTGGTCGGTGGTATCCACCCAAATACGGGCATTTTCCAGAGCCTGGGTCAGCTCCTCCCGGCGGATCAGGTTGCACAGCAGCCCATCCTCCCCACGGCTGTAGCCGCTGTGCACCCGGGGCTGCTCCATAGCGTGCCCCCGCAGAACAGGTGTCTCCTTTTCCAACCTGTCCAGCTCCCGGGGGAGATTTTCCGTGGCCCGCACCATCGCACTGTAGCTGTGAAGGCGATCAATGGCTTCATTTTTCCAGTTCATAATTTTCCTCCCGGCTTGCTTCCGT
Source organism: uncultured Vampirovibrio sp. (assembly GCA_964584885.1). Lineage (GTDB taxonomy): Bacteria > Cyanobacteriota > Vampirovibrionia > Gastranaerophilales > Gastranaerophilaceae > CAG-196. Next base: position 4,127 of record CAZPBG010000055.1, on the reverse strand, counting down.
GTAATAGCCGTGGATCTGCTCCCAGCGGCTGAAAAACCAGCACCGCCACGGCCGACATTGCTTATTCTCACATTTTGTCGGTTCCTCCACCCGGGTACAGCCCCGGCAGGGATATTCCGGCTTCTGATTCATCCGTCATCACTCCTTCACACCTTGGGCAGAGAGGACGATCGCTGTAAACCTCCCGGCGGCACGCCAGGCACCACCCCGGCGGAATATCCTGCTGGATATCCCGAATTCCCAGGGGCGGCAGGCTGCGGATCGGCATTCTGCCACGACTTTTCAGGTAAACTGTGCTGTGCACGTTACCCCTCCTGTTGTTTTCCGCGCAGAACCGTCCTCTGCCGTACCCGCAGGGGGAAACCGGCATTTACATACCGTTTCCCCACGGCTCTGCACTGACCGTATATTCTCAAAGCTGCTTTGTGCCTTTATAATAGTACTTGAACAAGTACTTGTCAATGAAAACATTTGAAAATCTATTGGTTTTGTGTACTTGCACAAGTACACAACCTTATTCCTGTCCATTTTCCACAAACCCACCCCCATTGGATACTATATATAATAAGGTGCTCCGCAGTCGCAAAAAACGCACTGCCCTTTGTCACCGCTTGGGGCGATGACGGTTGCCTGACGGCAACCGCTCTCCCTCAGTCAGCCCGTTCGGCTGACAATTGCCTGCGAGCAATCCGGTCGCGGCTCTGACAGCCCACCGGGCTGTCATTCACTCCCGCGACTGCGTTTCGCTTATCCCCGTCAGGGGGGAGCCACGGAAGGTATCGGCTCCGCCGATGATTATAAAATGGGGTACGGTGCCTCTCAGGGACACCTTTGTACATTTCTTCAAAAAATGGGGAGAAAAAATGGAATTTGGGCTTTACGAATGGCGGGAAGTGGTGTACAATATAATGTGCAATAATAGGTGCTGTATGGCTGCTGCGGAAAATGCGGCTTTTCATGGAAAGGGGATGGGTGGATGTATTGCCTGAAATGCGGCAAGGAAACAGAAAACGAGCAGGTGTTCTGCTCCCATTGCCTGCAGGTAATGACACAATATCCGGTGAAGCCGGGTACGCATATAACTCTTCCCCGGCGTGAGCAGACCCCTCAGCCCAGAAAAGCTTCCCGGCGCCGGGTACTGTCTCAGGATGAGCAGATCCAGCAGCTGCAGGGGACGGTTCGGGTGCTGACGGCCTGCCTTCTGGCTGCCTGTCTGCTGCTGGGCGTTTTTGCCTGGCTCCATTTCCGGCCGGATGACACCCCGTCTCCCGCTGCCAACAGTCCCATCGGGCAAAACTACACGGTGGACAACACCGGCAACTGATATTCCCCAATAGGGATGCGCAATATTTATATAAGGTATATATATCGCTGCATGGCGCGGTTACCGGATACAATGTTTCCCGTGAAACATTGCGATAACAACAACACAAAAATGTTTCCCGTGAAACAAACCCTTTTCGCAAAAAAAGAAATGTTTCCCGTGAAACACTGAGAAAGGAGGCACCGGATTTGGGTAAGATCATTGCGGTGGTCAATCAAAAGGGCGGTGTGGGCAAAACCACTACAGCCGTAAACCTGACTGCGGCACTGACCGAGCTGGGGCAAAAGGTTCTGCTTTGCGATTTCGACCCGCAGGCAAACGCCACCTCCGGTCTGGGTCTGAATAAGCGAAAGCTGAAATATTCCGTTTACGATGTGGTGGTCAACGATATTCCCGCCCAGCAGGCCGTGGTGCACACGAAATTTGGAGATGTGCTGCCGTCCACAGCGGATCTGGCCGGTGCGGCGGTGGAGCTGATCGGGATGGAGGATCCCAATCACCGTTTGCAAAAGGCACTATCCGTGATCCGTGACGGATACGATTATATTTTTATCGACTGCCCCCCGTCCCTGGAAATGCTGACCTTAAATGGTCTGGCAGCATCCGAGGGGATCCTGGTGCCGGTGCAGTGCGAATATTACGCTCTGGAGGGGCTTACTGACCTGATGACCACCCTGCGGATAGTAAAGAAGCGGATCAATCCCCGGCTGGAAATTTTCGGCGTGGTGCTGACCATGTTTGACGGCCGGACAAACTTTTCCACCCAGGTGGCGCAGGAGGTGCGGCGGCATTTCCCCGGAAAGGTATATGCCACAGCGGTGCCCCGGAATGTGCGGCTGGCGGAAGCACCAAGCCATGGCCTGCCGGTAAACGCATACGACCGCAGCAGCCGGGGAGCAATTGCCTACCGTGCCATTGCGGAAGAGATCATAAAGAGAAGGTGAAGAAATGGCAAAAGCAAAGGGACTGGGCAAGGGCTTAGGTGCCCTGATGGGGGATTTTACCGAGGAACCCCAGGAGCAGACCCCTTACCGTCTGCTGCCCATTCATAAAATCGAGCCCAATCCGGATCAGCCCCGTCAGGATTTTGACGAGGAGGAGCTGGCGGCGCTGTCTGAATCCATTTCCATTCACGGGCTGGTACAGCCCCTGACTGTCCGGGAGATGCCCAGCGGGTATTTCCAGATCATTGCCGGAGAACGGCGGTGGCGGGCGGCACGGCTGGCCGGTCTGCGGGAGCTGCCCGTTGTGGTGATGGAGGCGGACGACAGAAAGACAATGGAGCTGGCGCTGATCGAAAATTTGCAGCGGCAGGACTTGAATCCGGTGGAAGAAGCACTGGGCTATCGCAGCCTGATGGACGATTACGGCCTGACACAGGAGGATACCGCCAGGCGTGTTGGCAAATCCCGTCCGGCGGTTGCCAACACCCTGCGGCTGCTTTCCCTCCCGGAAAAGGTGCTGGAAATGGTGCGCAAGGGGGAGCTTTCCGCCGGACACGCCCGTGCGGTGCTTTCCCTGAAAACCGAAAAAGCCCAGCTGGAGGCGGCGCAAAAGATCGCGGCACTGGGACTTTCCGTCCGGCAGGCGGAGCTGCTGTGCAAAAATATGCTCCGAGAGCCGGCACCGGAAAAGCCGGTGACACTGGCTGTGGATTATGTGGCCGAATGCGAGAAAAATCTGTCCCGGCAGCTGGGGCGGGGCGTGAAAATCGTCAACGGCAAGCGCAAAGGCAAATTTGAGCTGGAATTTTACGGGCAGGAGGATCTGCAAAACCTGCTGGATGCCCTTATGACCCTGAAAAAGTAGAAGGAGAGATGGAAATGTCAAAAAAGTTATGCCGTTCCAAGACGGATAAAAAGCTTGCCGGTGTCTGCGGCGGACTGGCGAAATACCTGAATATGGACTCCACCGTGGTGCGCCTGCTTTGGGTTTTGCTGACAGTCTTTGCAGGAGCAAGCATTTGGATCTATATCATTGCCGCATTGATTATGCCGGAGGAATACGCCGGCCTGGAAGATTAATGGGATAAGGAGAACAGGAAAATGATCGATATTAAGAAAATCAAGGAAGACCCCCAGGCAGTCAAGGACGGCCTGCGGGCAAAGGAAGTGGACTGTGATGCCACCGTGGACAGAATTTTGGAGCTGGACACCCGTGTCCGTGCCCTTAAAACCGCCACGGAGACCAAGACCGCCCAGAAGAACAAGCTGGCCAAGGAAAACGGCAAGCTGTTCGGCCAAATGAAGGCTGCCCAAAAGCAGGGTAGCGACACAGCCGCTCTGGAAGCACAGATCGAAAGCAACAAAGCCGAAAGCATCCGGCTGGATCAGGACATTGCCGATGAGGCCGCAGAGCTGAAGGAGCTGAATGTCCAGTTCCGCACCGCTATGCTCAGCCTGCCCAATCTGCCGGATCCCGATCTGAAGCCCGGCGGGAAGGAGAACAACGAGCCTCTGCGCTATATCGGCAAGAAGCCAGAATTTGACTTTGAGCCCAAGCACCACGTGGATCTGTGCCAGAATTTGGGTCTGATCGACTATGAGCGGGGCGTAAAGCTGGCCGGTGCCGGCAACTGGATGTACACCGGTATGGGTGCCCGCCTGGAATGGGCTCTGCTGAACTATTTCATTGATACCCACATTTCCGACGGCTACGAATTCATTCTGCCGCCCCATATGCTGGAGTACCAGTGCGGCGAAACCGCCGGACAGTTCCCCAAGTTTGCGGATGAAGTGTTCAAGATCGCCAATCATCCCACGGAGAATGGCACCTTCTATATGCTGCCCACCGCCGAGGCGGC
>CAZPBG010000054.1:0-5921 GCA_964584885.1 uncultured Vampirovibrio sp. | reverse complement strand
TCGGGGTAAACTTGCTTAGAGAAGGTCTTGATATACCGGAAGTTTCACTTGTTGCAATTATGGATGCTGATAAAGAAGGATTTTTGCGTTCAGATACAAGTTTAATACAGACAATCGGTCGTGCCGCAAGAAACGCTTGTGGCGAAGTTATTATGTATGCTGATAAAATAACAGATTCTATGCAAAGAGCAATTGATGAAACAAACCGCCGTCGTGAAATTCAACTTGAATACAACAAAAAATATGGAATTATTCCTCAAACTATTAAAAAACCTATTGAAAACAATCTTCTCTCATTGGTTGAAAGTTATAGAAGTTTTGAAGATATTGTTGCAGAAGAAATGGTTGATTTGGGTATTGATAAAAAAGATTTGCCAAAACTTATTACAAAACTTGAAAAAGATATGCATAAAGCAGCAAAAATCCTTGACTTTGAACGTGCTGCAGAAATCCGTGACCAACTAAAAAAATTACGTGAAATGGTGTAATAATAAAGGAGTATTTTAATCGTTTACCTATATGATTTTGATATTTCGTATACAATAAAAGAATTGATAAAAGTTTCAAATAAAATTCACCATACTCCCATACGTTTAATACCAATAATCATTCGGAAGTATATAATAATAAATTATGTGTTCTAAATTTTTATCAACCCCAATGCTCGTAAAAAAAGGGAAGTATTGTTTGTAATATGATTCATTCTCTTTATCCTTAATAACATAGAATGTGAATCCATCGGAAGAAATACGACCGTCATCGCTCGGTATAAAATAAATGTCTTGCTTTGTTCCGATAGGTGTATCTGCATTTAGAAATTCGTGTTTTTTTAATTCGTTTTCAATATATTCTTTGTTGATTTTAAATTTTAGTAAAAGGCATTCTCGCTCAACATTATCGTAGTAGGAATACAACTGAATATCGCTTGCCCCATTTGGAATAGTTTTCGGCAAGAACGTTATTTTTTCTTGTCGCATTAATTGTTTTACAACTTGTTCATATTTTGCAGGTGTTCTAACTAATTTTACAGGAGGACAAATACTAGTTATTAATAACCAAAAATAAGTTGCAAATGATATGATGCCCAGTAATACTACTATTCCAGCAATTTTGAGTAATTTGAGAACATTAATTTTCATATACCAATCCTAACACAAATTTTTTTATATAATCGTTTTGTGAATCATAAAATAAATATTAGAAATCTAAAAGCGGTTATGATGTAATTTTATTTAAAGTATGTAAGGTGCAATTTTTTGCACCAAAATCTATTCTAAATTTATTACAGAAATTTAGGACACTGTCCGTCAAACCATTAAAAGAGTGTTTTCGTCCAGTTTGGATTGAATGAATCTTTATTGATTCTTTCTTGATTTTTGTTCCCATTCATAAGCTGTTTTTATGCTATCTTCTAGAGTTTTTTTAGGTGTCCAACCTAAAATTTCTTTTGCTTTTGTGTTATCTGCAACAAGAACAGCAGGATCACCAGCTCTACGAGGCTTTATTTCTACAGGAATCTTTTTCTCTGTAACTTTTTCACAAATAGAAAATACTTCTTTAACGGTGCTACCTTCGTTTGTACCTAGATTAAAGTAGTTTGTTTCTCCACCATTTTTCAAATAATTAAATGCTAAAATATGAGCATTTGCTAAATCTTCAACGTTGATGTAATCTCGAACGCAAGTACCGTCTTTTGTTTCATAGTCATCACCAAACATTTGGGAAATCTTTCCACCAACAAATGTTGATTTAAGTATATTTGGAATAAGATGTGTTTCCGGTTCATGCCATTCTCCGATTCGAGATTGTCCATCAGCTCCAACAACATTAAAATATCTAAGTCTTACTGATTTTAGTCCATAAGCTTTATTATAATCATCCATAATGTTTTCTATCATTAATTTCGTCTTGCCGTAGGAATTGATAGGTTTTTGAGGATGTTTTTCATCTATAGGAGTATAAAGAGGTTCTCCGTATGTTGCTGCAGTTGATGAAAATACGATTTTATCTACTTTATTTTCAACCATTGTATCTAATAGATTTAAAGTTCCTACAACATTATTACGGTAATATTTCATCGGATTTAACATTGATTCATTAACTTGAGAAAAGGCTGCAAAATGAATAACTGCATCAATCACATTTGTTTTGAACACTTTATCTAAAACAGTTTTATCAAGCAAATCTCCTTGAAAAAAAGTAACATTGCCGAGTTTTTTTAGGATATTAACTGTTTCAATGTGTCCGGTTGAAAGATTATCAAATACAATTACATCTTCTCCACATTCAAGTAGTTTTAATATACAATGACTTCCTATATATCCAACTCCGCCTGTAACTAAAATCATAATTTATCTCCTACTGACTTATTTTATTGATTATTTAAAACTTATAAGCGTAATAGTGTTTTTATATTATGTATTAATTTTTGAGTTTTGCCATATTCATGGTTGCTTTCTTGAAATTTAGAACTAAAGAATTCTTTAACATTTGGTGTTAGCCATTCTGAGCCATCTAAACAAATACGATTTCTTATTTTTGCATAAGTACATTCTTGATATTTATTAGGTATATTACCTAACAATAAAAAAGAATGGGCATTATAGCAATGAGGTTCTCTACAATTATTTCCAATAGCACAGAATTCTATTGGTTTTTCGATATCTTCAAAAATATTTTTATGAATCTTACTTTTATAACACTGACTCATAATACCAGTCCCAAGATTAACACAAAAACTCCAATCTCCAGCGTAACAAAAATCCTTAATTTTTATGTCATATAACGGAAGCTTAAATTTAAACATATCAGAATCAAACGTTTCCCAGATTGCTTTATATTCACTTTTTGATTTGGTAGTAAGAATAGGTTTTTTAGGATCGGTGTCTACTCTAGCAATTGTAATATGTGGTAACGCTCCCAACTCTTTTAAGGACACTTCTTTAATTTCATCTATGTATGGAATTAATTCATCATTAGGGGTAATTTCAACTGTAAATGCACATCCCTTATTTTTACAATTTTTGATATTTTCAAAAAATTTTTGCATTTGGTTTGTTCTTTTTAATTCTAGATATTGAAAAGAAAATTTGAAAAATAATCTTGATAGTAATTCTGAAGGAAATTGTAAGATTTCATCTATATGTTTACTAATTGTCCCATTAGTTACAATACTTACATAGTGTCCTTCCTCTAAAAAAGCTTTTGCAATTTCTACAGTTTCATGAGGAATCAGAGTTTCACCACCGCCACATAAATTCAGTAAACATACTCCTCCTAATCTTTTACAAGACAAAGCTTTTCTAATTCTTTCAATAGGATATTTAAATTCTACTTTTTTATTTTTCCATAATCCTTTTTGAGTTATATAACAATAATGACATCTTAAATTACATGATGTTACAGGTATATGACATTCAATAAATTTTTTTATTTTATTTTCCATGAGAACCTCCAGTTAATTTATTATTATCTAGTAAATTTATATAAGTTATTAAAAAATCCCTTGAAACTTGTCGAATTTCATCTAAAGATAATTTGTTTGTAGGTTTAATATTTTTTAGAGCTAATTCAATTTCATCTTCCAAGTTTTCAACAGGAACTAAATGCACATTACTGAATGTTTTTAAAGATTTTTCATAAACATTAGATAGTTTTTTATAAGAGTTATCTATTAATAATGTTTTTTTGCCCAGTTTTGCAGCACAAATACCAATATGTAGCCTGTCCGTAACAACAATATCAAATTGTGAAATTATTGTTAAAAATACTTGTGTTAATAAAGTATTTAAAGCCTTATCACAAGCATAATTAAAAGCAAATGAAGAAGGGTCAATAGCTAATTGCTTTATTTTAATATTATTGAAAACACTTTCTTTATCTGTTCGTAATAAATACCCAATCTCAAAATTTTTGTATTTATGTAAATTTTCAAAAGCTTGTTCAATTACAGATGTATAATACTGATATGCCTGTGCAATATTTGCTATTTGAAATGAACTTTCTGTTAAACAGTAGCTTTTATCTAATGAATAATTAAAAATATCGAAATTAGAGCCTACTACCATATCATCTGCTAAAATAAATTTAGCTTTTTTATTCTTTTTAATGCAGTATTCGTAACTTTGCTTTTCTCTACAAAAAACAATAAAGCGTTCATCAAAAATTTTTAAAACATCATCACAATTATAAAAACTCGAAGGTAAAATAATACATTTTTTCAATTTAGGAGATTTAAAGACTTTTAATATCTTTTGATAATCTTTACGATAAAGATTGTGCCAAATTCCTCCGCCACCATAGACCAAATTAAAATCTTCTTTATAGCTTGATTTTTTTGATATGTCAAAAACTTTATAATTAACTTTCAAAGAATCAAAATATTGAAATTCTGCAAAGGCAATTACAACATCGCCTAAATTACCTTTATTTGGTAAAAAATAAAAACTATCGATACCTTCTAGAGAATTTCTTATATTTTTATCGTTATTATTAGATAAAATTATTTCTGGTTTTATTTTTGAAGGTTTTTCTATTTTGCTATCAACTAAATCTTTAATTAATTTGGAAGCGATGAAATCTAATTGCATTTTTTCTAAATTTTTATATTTAAGTCGTTTTTTATAAACAGGAATCCCTAAAACTTTGTATGTAAGCTTGTTTTTCCTCACTTTTTCTCGGTAAATAGGAATTGATAATATATTTATCCTTTTATTTTTGCTCTGCCAAGTAATTCTACATAAGAACTTGATTTCAAAATTAAAACTAAAATGCTCTCGATAAGGAGAAGCTTCTCTTATTTCTTTAATTAAATCTTCAGTAAAAAAGCTTTCACGTTTTCTCATATAATCAAATGCGTCATTTACCGAAATTAGGACATTTTCTTTTTTCTTTTTAGTTTTTTTTTGTTCAATACTCGACATGATTGAATTATTGTGAATTCGATACATAACTCCATAATCAGTTATTGCAGTAAATGTGGGAAAATTTGAATAAACTTTTATTGAAAAACCATTGTCTTCGTGTATAACACGCTTATTGTAAAACCAAATATCGTTATCTTTCAGAAAACTCCTTTTATACAAAATTCCCCAAGAAGTGCAAGGATAATTCTCGATTAATTCTATAAAACTTATTGGTAAAATTTGTTTATGTTCTACTGGTTTAAAATTAAAAAATTTATTATTTAAAAATTTTATTTTATTTTTAAAACGGGAATTAGAACCTTTATAAAAAGCTTTAGCTTTTGAAAGTATAAGGTCAGAGTTTGTTTTAATAGCCTTATTATACAAAATTTCTAAAACATTCTTATTATAAAAATAATCATCGGAATCTAAGAAAAAAATATAATTACCTGTCGCAATTTTCATTCCTGCGTTTCGAGCTGGTGCTAATCCTGCATTTTCTTGAGATATTATCTTAATCCTGTTGTCATTAATACTATAGCGATTTAATATATCAAGGGAATTGTCCGTAGAACCATCATTAACACAAATAATTTCAATATCCGAAAAGGTTTGTTCAATAACGCTATCTAAACATTCATTTAAATATTTTTCTACATTATAAACAGGTATTATAACACTGATTCTTGGCATATTTTCTCCTTGTTATTTATATTTTTTCTTATTAATTCAGTTAGTTTTTCTGCACCTTTCAAATTTAAATGATAGTTGTAATATAAATCTTGTGACGGAGAAGAAAAATTAAACTCCCCGCTTTGCGCACGATATCCGCAAGCAAGATGTGATGAACCAAGAATTAATGTATGAATATCTTTTTGATTTTTAAGCTTATAACCTAATTTTTTATTTACTAATTCTTGTAAAGTCCACACTTTATGCCTTAACAGATCAATCAATTCTTGTATAAACACTATTCGCATACTTTTACCTTTTTCATTAATGCATCAAAAATATTTT
>CAZPBG010000053.1:0-6738 GCA_964584885.1 uncultured Vampirovibrio sp. | reverse complement strand
CTAGCAAATTCCTTCTCTTAGTCTTACGATTGCGCCACCCCAAGTCATGCCGGCACCGAAACCACAAAGAACTGCAGTTGAACCAAGCTTAACTTTTCCTTGTTCAACGCTTTCTGCCATTGCCAAAGGTATTGAAGCCGCAGAAGTGTTGCCGTAGTATTTGATATTTGTAACAACTTTTTCGTCACTGTAACCAAGTCTTTCTTGAACAGCTTGAATAATTCTCAAGTTTGCTTGGTGCGGAATTAGATAATCAATATCTTCAGCTTTCATGCCAGCTTTTTCAATCAATTCTTCAACATAATGAGGAAGAACTCTTGCAACAAACTTGTAAACTTCTTTTCCGTTCATTTCGATAAATTGTTGTTGAACTTCGTTTGGTTCAACAAGTGGGCAGTTTTTGCCTGAGAATGGTAACTTGATTAAGTCACCGATAGAACCGTTTGCTCTAATATCAATTGCGATAATATCATCAACACCATCTTCTGACGCTGTTACAACCATTGCACCTGCGCCGTCACCGAATAGGATTGAAGCTGAACGGTCTTCCCAGTTTAGTAATCTTGAATTGTTGTCTGTTGCAACAAGAAGAATATTCTTATACATGCCTGATGCAACAAAACCTCTGGCTATACTTAGTGCATAAATCAAACCCGAACATGCAGCAGTAATATCAAATGCCGGAGCATCGTTTGCGATTTCTAATGCAGCTTGAATTCTACAAGCTATTGCCGGATATAATTCAGGTGGTGCAGAAGAAGCACAAATTACCATGTCAATATCTTCAGATTTTAAACCGGATTTTTCAAGTGCTCTTTCAGCAGCTTTAATACCTAAATCTACTGCGCTTTCATTTCCTGAAACAAGTCTTCTTTCTTTAATACCTGTTCTTGTGTAAATCCATTCATCAGATGTATCATATAATTTTGTCAAATCATCATTCGTGACTACAGCATCAGGCACACAATACCCAACACCGGCTATTTTTAACGGAATTGCATTATTTATCATCTATTTATACTCCCATTCTTTTCTATATGCATAATCGCCATTAAATAGTATAGCACAATAGAAAGTTACGAATTGTAACAAGTTTTTAATTGTCATAATAAAGTAAAATTTCTAGTGACTTTGCAAGCAGAATGTCAATCTCGGGTTATTTATACCAAAAAGCTTGAATATCTTTAAAATCCATCATATAGATGTAAAATTCTTTTGGGGCATAATATATACTATACAAATGACATCTTATAAAACTTCTATAGAACAATTAAATTTTAAAGGAAGCTGGAGAATTTATCAGCAAAGAGTTTTAGACGAACTGAACTTTCATCTGTCAGATAAAAAATTAAATGTTGTTGCTGCTCCAGGGGCTGGTAAGACTATACTGGGAATTGAGGTTCTTGCAAGATTACAGAGTCCAGCACTTATTCTTACTCCGACTATTACAATTAAAAATCAGTGGAAGCAGAGAATTATTAATAACTTTCTACAAAAACTGCCCGAAGAAGATTTTATTAGTGATGACATTGAAAATGTCGGAACAATAACAATTTCGACTTACCAAAATATTCATACCCTGTATAAAACAAAGGAAAGACGAGATAAATTTTATAATGACTTAAAATCCAAAGGAATTACAACTCTTGTTCTTGACGAAGCACATCATTTAAGAACAGAATGGTATTCGACACTTTATCATTTATGCAAAGAACTTAATGATAAAAATTTTAGAATTGTTTCTCTTACAGGAACTCCTCCTTATGATGTTTCACCGTCCGAATGGAATAATTACAGCACACTTTGCGGACCGGTAGATGCTGAAATTTCGATTCCTGAACTTGTAAAAGCAGGAGATTTATGTCCGCACCAAGATTTGGTTTATTTTTCGGACCTAACTGAAACTGAGTTACAAGCAATTGCAAATTTTGATGAACGTAGAAAAAATTTTTTGGAATACATTAACAAACAGGCAGATTTTTTATATATGTTAGAATCTTCTCCATTTGTGAATGATATGGAAAATAATATTGAACTTATTTATCAAAATACGGATTTTACAATTGCTCTTGTTTCATTTCTTTTGAACTCTGATCCAATGCATATAAAAGCAAGATATATAGCAGAATTTTTGGAAATACCGATTGAAAAATTGTCTGATTTCAGTTATCAAAAAGCCGAAATATTGTTAAATAGTATTTTCGGTTGTTTTAAACAGCATTTCAAAAATACCATACCTGTTAAAAGCAAATTAAAAGAATTAAACCTCATAAACGGCAACAAAGTAGATTTGACAGGCAGAATTGATTTTAAAAAAATGCATGCCAGAAGCCAAAATAAATTAAACGCAATACAAGAAATTACAAAATTCGAATATGATAATATAAAAGACAATTTACGTGAAGTTGTACTTCTTGACTATATAGGAAAAGGGGATTCAGAGGGATTAAATATTATTTCCGTGTTTGACAAATTATATCCTTTAAGAATAAATCTCGGAATATTAACAGGAACTCTTATTGTTATCCCAAATTCAGCAAAAGATGTTCTTTATCAAATATTAAAAGAAAAAAATATTGATTCAAAGAAAATTTTGACAACAGAATTTAACCAAGATTACCTGAGAGTTGAAACTTATGGAAATATCGATATTGTGTCCATTGTAACCGAATTGTTTTCAAGAGGATATTTGAATGTTGTCATTGGAACAGCAGCACTTTTGGGTGAAGGTTGGGATTCTCCTTGTGTAAATACACTCATTATAGCAAGTATAGTCGGATCATTTATGTTATCAAATCAAATGCGTGGACGTGCATTAAGAATTGATAAAACAACTCCTGATAAAAATTCAAATATTTGGCATTTGGTATCTTTATACCGCAATTCAGATGAGATGCATGATCTTACAACCATAGAAAAAAGATTTCAGTCTTTTGAAGGTATAAGTTATAATAATACAAACAGAATCCAAAACGGACTTGAAAGACTAGGGTTAAATTTTTCTGATTTGAACTGTGAAGAACTTAACAAAAAATGTTTAAGTTATGCAAAGACAAGAAATCTTTTAAAAGATAAATGGCAACAAACATTTGAACAGAGCCAGATTACAGAAAAAAATATAGCACCGCTTATGTATGAAATAATTGAAGGGACTAAAATCCAAACTTCTGTAATAACTTGTACAATTCCAAAATGGTGCTCTTTTGCACAGAGTCTTATTGAAGCAAGTAGCATTTACAATAAAACCAAAAGAAAAAATATTTTTAACAAAACTGTGCTAAAACTGGCATACTGTTTGGGCTGGATAAATTCGGATTATCAAAATATCGTTAATCAAAATTATGCAATTTATGCTGAACAAACAATGTTTGAAAATTTTGCTAAATGTTTATTAAAAACACTTTGTCAGTTGGCAATAATCAAAACTGATTATAATGAATTAACCCTTAAAGTCAATAAAAAAGCTGGAAACAACTTTTATATGACGCTAATCGGCTGCACAAATTATGAACGTAATATATTTATCAAAGCTTTTGGAGAAATCTTTAAAATTGATGATAATTATAGATATATTTTAAAACAGTACGATAAGTTCATTGGAGTTCCGAATATAATTGGTTCAAGACAACAAAATGTTAAACTCTTTGTAAAAAATCTTCAAGAAGAACAGTGTTTTTTTGATATAATCTTTACAAAAAATCCACAAGGATACAAAGAGTTGCTGAAAGCAAAATACAATATTTTAGAAACTTCAAAAATTAAAAATAGTAGAATATGGATTTAAAACATTTGTATGAGTTTATTTAAAAGAATAAAGAATATAATAAAAAGTAATATTAAGCACGAGGAAATTGAGCCTGAAATTGATATTAATTCATATGAAGATGTCTATTTTCAGGATTCAAAAGATATTCCAAACGAAGAAAATCAACTTGAAAAAAAATATTATAAAATATTGGAAGTTGAATATGGTGCAGATTTTAAACATATAAAAAACTCTTATCGAAGATTACTTAAAAAATATCATCCTGATATGTTTCAAAATCAACCAGAAAAACTGAAGGCTTCGCAAGAAGTCACAAAACAAATTAATGAAGCTTATACATATTTTGAAAGGAAATTTTTATGAATTTAGTTATAAGATTATTCAAATTTATTCAATCTGAAGCACATTCATTACTTAACAGATTTGAAGACCCGGTTAAACTTATTGAACAAAGCATCAGAGATTTAAAAAAAGACTTTGATGACTCAATGAAAAGCGTTGCTCAAATAAAAGCAATTTCAATCGGAGCAAAAAAAGATTTAGAAGTAAAAAAACAAATTGCAGTTGATTACGAACAAAAAGCAATGATTCTTTTACAAAAAGCAAAAAATGGAGAACTAGATTCAACAGAAGCCGATAGACTTGCCGGAGAAGCCCTTAAAAAAAGACAGCAGGCTTTAACAGAAGTTCAAAGACTTACAGGAGAAATCAGAAATTATGATGCATCGCTTGAGGTGATGGAACAGAAAATTTTGCAGCTTAAAAATAAGATTAAAGAATCCGAAAATGAGTATACATCTTTAAAAGCTCGTGCAACGGTTGCAAAAACTACTAAAAAAATTAATCAACAATTATCTTCAATAAACTCAGACTCAACAATGGCTATGATTGAAGAAATGAAAACAAGAATTCAATCAGAAGAAAATTTGGCAGAAGCATATGCCGAAACTGCATTTATTGAGACATCAGTTGATGATGAAATTAATAAAGCAATCGGAGGGGATGTAGATATTCAACAAACACTAGCCGCTATGAAACAACAACTGTTGGCTAATCCCGATACCAAAAACAATATTGATGAGCTAAAAAAAGAACTAGATGAAAATTAATTTACTTTTAATTTTTGTATTTGTTCGGTTTTGCATACCAGTCCAACAATGTAAAATGTTCAAATTGGACTTGGCAAAATAATCAATTAATTCGTTTCGATCATTAAAAGTTCGATTTCGTCCAGTTTGGATTGGCAAACTTCCGATCTTATTGTTATCCTGAATTTATTTCAGGGTCTTACTAGAATGTAGTAGTTATGCCTAATTGGGAAGATGCTGAAACGAGTTCAGCATGACAACTTTATAGATTTACTTCCAACCCATACTGAACATGGGAAATTTCCATCTTGTATAAACAAAAAATACAGCAAGCCCTAAACCCTCACTATTGTTGACAAAAAAAAATATGCCGCAACTCACTCTGCCGAACAAAAGGTGACTAAATGTCACGTTTTGTGAGAGGAGCGAACCCTTGTTTCGAAGAAACAAGCGTGAAATTCCGAGTTCTTTATACTACGAATACGCACAAAAAAAATATGCCGCAACTCGGAATTGAACCAAGGACACAGGGATTTTCAGTCCCTTGCTCTACCAACTGAGCTATTGCGGCATATTTATTTAATTTTCACTGGGTTGGTAGAGCAAGCTCTACGTTTTCCCTATACGTTCCGCCATTCGACTCCACTGGGGGAGCTATTGCGGCATATTTATTTAATTATCTGTCCAGTGACTTTGTGTAACGCAAACCAGTCACATTACTCATTATATTTGCTAAAAAAATATAATCAAGAGTCTTTTATTAATTTGAAGAAGGTGCTAGCCACACTGTTACATTACGACCTTCTACTGCAGGTTTTTTCTCAACAGTTACAGGGTCATTTACTAAATCAGTAATAAATTTATTTGCAAGCTCAATTGCTAGGTTTGAGTGCTGCATTTCTCTACCACGCAACATAACAATAATTTTAACCTTGTTTCCTTGAGAAATGAATTTTCTTATATTTTTTAATCTAACTTCATAGTCATGGGTATCAATCTTATAACGAACTTTTATTTCTTTAATATCAACAATATGTTGTTTTTTCTTAGCTTCTTTAGCTTTCTTTTCAAGTTCGTATTTATATTTACCGTAATTCAAAATTTTTGCTACAGGAGGAGCTTGGTTTGGACTGATAACTACCAAGTCCAATTCTGCTTCTTCAGCCATTCTCATAGCTTGTGATGTTGGGACAACACCGTGGTTAGTGCCGTTTTCATCAATTAATCTTACTTCTTTTGCTCTAATTCTTTCGTTAATTAGTGGTTTATCTTTTCCTGCGCCTCTTGCGCTTCTATCTTCGTTAGCTATGGTTTGGTTCTCCTTTTATAATATATTTTCACATGTTTGCACAGAAATACAAGCAAATCCGTATCACTATATACTATATAATACCATGCTTTTGCGAGATTTCAAGTCGTTATTGAAGTTTAAGAACTTAAGAGAAAAATTTTATAAACCTTCATTATAAATTTAAACCTTTACATATAAACATTTTGCAATTATAATAATTATTGTTGCAGCATTCGCTGTGGGACTATGGCGCAGCGGTAGCGCAGGGGACTCATAATCCCTTGGTCGTGGGTTCGAATCCCTCTGGTCCCACCATAAAAAAGGAAATGACTTTTGTTACTTCCTTTTTTATTTTGTGTATTTTAATGTCCGGTTTGGGTCGGAAGTTTGCCAATCAAAACTGGACGAAAACAATCTTTTAATAGTCGAAACTGTAGATTGAAAAATTAAAACAACATATAAAAACAACGGTAGACAGGGAAATGTTGCAATCATTATATATTAACACAATTTCGGTGCAAAAATTTGCACCCTACCACTATATTTTTGAATACGGATTTGGATATATTTTGGCATTTATTCCCGTAATTATT
>CAZPBG010000052.1:0-7245 GCA_964584885.1 uncultured Vampirovibrio sp. | reverse complement strand
TAGACATTTTTGAACCGTCTTTAAGTACCATACCTTGTGTTAAAAGGTTTTTGAACGGTTCATCAAAACTCAATAAACCTAAGTCTTTAAGAGCTTTTGTGAAAAATCTTGAATATAACAAGTGTAAAATGGCATGTTCAATCCCACCAACGTATTGGTCAATTGGCAACCATTTGTCAACTAAAGTTTTTGCAAAAGGCATTTCTGAATTTTTTGCATCTGAATATCTTAAATAATACCAGCTAGAGCAAACAAATGTATCCATTGTATCCATTTCACGTCTTGCTTTTCCGCCACAAATAGGGCAGGTTGTTTCTGCAAATGTTGGTGATGTAGTGATTGGAGATTTTCCAACAACAGAGAAATCTACATCTTTTGGTAACATTACAGGAAGATTTTCTTCTTTTTCTGGTACAATACCGCACTTGTCACAATAAACAATCGGAATTGGAGCTCCCCAATATCTTTGACGAGAAATCAACCAATCACGAAGTCTGTATTGTGTCTTGAATTCTCCAAAGCCTTCATCTACAGCCTTTTGAGTTATAGCTTTCTTAGCCTCAGTGTTTTTCATTCCGTTGAATTCATTAGAATTTACAAGAACACCTTCTTCTGTATAAGCAGAATCTTTGCAATCAGAAGGAGCTTCAGAATTCTGAATAACAACTTTCATAGGCATATTGTATTTTTTTGCAAACGCAAAATCTCTGTCATCGTGTGTAGGAACAGCCATTACTGCGCCTGTACCATATTCAACAAGAGCATAATCCGCCGTCCAAAGAGGGAATTTCTCGCCTGTGAACGGATTTAAACAATGTGTGCCAAGAGGTACACCTGTTTTTTCTCTGTCTGTAGAAAGTCTTTCTATTTCTGTTAACTTGCGAGCTTGAGCTCTATATTCTTCAACAGCTTCTTTGTTTTCAGAAGTTGTTAATTTTTCTATATCCTTGTATTCCGGAGCTACTACTAAGTATGTAATCCCGTGAACTGTATCCGGTCTTGTTGTGTAAACAGGAACTTCCATTTTTGAGCCATCAGGAGCATCAACAACCGGAAATCTAAATATAGCACCTTGAGATTTTCCAATCCAATTTGCTTGCATTGTTTTTACGTTGTCACCCCAACCGTCTAATAGTTTGAGGTCATCCAACAGTCTTTCAGCGTAGTCGGTAATTTTAAAGAACCATTGAGAAAGATATTTTTTCTCAACAACGCTATCACATCTCCAACATTTGCCGTCAATAACTTGTTCGTTTGCTAATACTGTTCCACAAGTTTCACACCAGTTTACAGCAGCTTCTTTTTTGTATGCTAAACCTTTTTTATACAATTGTAAAAACAACCACTGAGTCCATTTGTAATATTCAGGCTTACAAGTAGTAACTTCTCTTTTCCAATCATAAGAAAGTCCTAACATTTTAAGTTGTTTTGTCATGTAAGCAATGTTTTCATCCGTCCATGTTTCAGGGTTTGCACCATGTTTCATAGCTGCGTTTTCAGCAGGAAGACCAAAACTATCCCAACCCATTGGATGAAGTACATTAAACCCTTGAGCTTTCTTAAATCTGGCAATTACGTCTGTAATTGTATAGTTTCTAACGTGTCCCATATGTAATTTACCTGACGGATATGGAAACATAGAAAGCGCAAAGTATTTTGGTTTATCACTATCATTTGGTGTATTGAAAGCATCATCAGCTTCCCATTTAGCTTGCCATTTTTTTTCTATTTCTTGTGGAAAATATCCCTGTTTCATTAGCTTCCTCCATTATTCATATTAATTCTAGCATAAAAAAACTCTTTTATAGCTTTTCTTATTAAAAAAAATCCTTATAATAGAATTATGAAAAAAATATTAATATTATTATTTACGTTTTTATTATGTAGTTTTGCTAATGCAGAAGTTTTTGAAGCCGGCGTTTCAATTGAAGAAATTCCCAAAACTTTGTTTGGAAGCTGGAGGGTTTCGGCATTATTGGATACTACAAATTCTCGAGCAACATTTAAACCACAAAGCATTGATTTTTGGAATTTATCAAGAACAGGTGAGTCAATAACTCTTGATAATCCTTTTAGCGGAGCAAATACAACAATTTCAGTTAAAACTGTTTCAGGAAATCTAATAGTTTTTTCAAAAAAAGCAACTTATGATAATAACAAGGTTTTAACAGATGTTGTGACAATTAGGCTTAATGAGAACTCGTTTACAGGTATAAATGATTTAAAACTGGAAACTCTTTCGCTTGTAGATAAACATGTTTTAAAAACTGAAACAGCAAAATATATAATAAAAGGTGAAAAAATTTCAGGGGACAGTATTTTGAAAAAAGACTAGATAATTAAATAGTTGCGTTTTTTATCTATAGTGGTTCAATATTTCTAAATTTAAAAATTCAAAATGTAACAATTTTCAATATACTTTTAACATTTTGTCAAATTTTTTATATCATCGGACTTAATACATATAGGTGCAAGTGTAAAAGGTGACATTTATATGAATATCACTGTAACAAATCAAGTTGTGAATAATTACGCTTCTTACCCTATTTACAGTGGAAAACAGGGTATTAGTTGTAATACTCATAATAAAAACACAGCGCCTTATGCTTCAACCGTTATGCGAGGGACAAATCCGGCACCACAGCAGACAAAAACCGTGCAAAATAACAACCTTGGTATTAAATTGCTTGTTGGAAGTTTAGCTATTATTGGCGGAATTTTTGCTCTAAAAAAATTGTGTAAGCCTTCAGAAGTTCAAGAAGTTTTTAAATCTGATTTTAAAAACATTGAAAGTATTCGTAAAAATTTATCTGAAATTTTTGAAAAAGATTTTACAGTGCAAGAAGCCGACGAATTTGCTAAGAATTACAAACAAATCTTGGAAATAAAAGATGATAAGGAATGTTTGGATAGATTATTTAAACAATTAAAAAATGATTATGGTTTTAAAAATTCAAACTTAGAATTAATTATTGAAGATTTTACAAAAGAAAATGCTCCGAAATGGAGCGCCGGTCATATGGATTTAGGGTATGCAATAGCAGTTGCTCGAATAGATAACAAACTCCCTAACAGAAAAAACTTATTCGGTTCTTTATTTCACGAATTTAAACATCACAAACAGTTTGAAATATCCGTTGCTACAGATAAACACGCTCTTGAAGATGCAATCGCTCATAAAAAAATAAGAGAATATACGCAGGAACAAATTGACACAAGTGGAGGCAGAGATGCTGTACTAGAGTGGCTCAAAGAACAAGGCAGACAATGTTTAAAACCCGAATTTGATAGAATTGAAAAAGAAATCGGACAACTACCAAAAGATTCTCCTCTTTATAAAAAGGGATTAAGTTATATTGAAGCGAAACGAAATTATATTCAAGAAAATGAACTTACACCTAACAACGAAAAGTACTATAATAATATTCTTGAAATTGAAGCTCATAAAGTAGGAAATTTAGCTAAAGAAATCTTTGATTGGCTAATTTGATAGATTATTAATCGAGCATTAAAACAACAAAAGACAAGGCTCATACCGTTACTGAAAAGAATTTGGGCACTTTAAGCGAAATACTAAATTCAAAATCTTTAAAATTGTATAATTTCGTAGCTAACAAATCTAAGAAGTGGAATTCTTTAAGCCACGAGAGTTCATTATTGTATGTTACCGATAAACTTTTACATAAAAGCCCTTTGATTACAAGTTGCTTATCTATAGTGTCATACATCTGCCTATTCAGATTTTTTCTTTTTGTTTGACAAAACCCTTGACCTTTGCATTGCCGTTTTTGTCGATAACAACTCTTACCAATGTGCCATTTCTTAAATCTTGTTCAAGTATTCCTCCAGTTCCTTCTTTTACAAAATAGCTTTCGATACCGTAGCTGACACAATTTCCACTCTTGTAAAACGGTATTGTAGTTTGACATTTACTGGTCTTGCCTTTTAAAAAAAGCGTTTTGGGTTGTTTGTCGGTAATTCCATAAAAATGAGCAACATTTTCTTTATCAACCCGTAACATTACATAAACTGTTTTGTTTTCTCCATAATCCATATAACCCCATGGTAATTGTGCAATTTCATAATTCAAAACCACATAATCACCCCTTAATAAATCTCTCGGGTCCACGGGCACAGTTTTCAACAACACCTCTCTGCCAGTTTTTAAAGTAAATTCTTGCTTAAAAACGAACGAACAGATTAGTGCCAACCATAAACACACAATGATATAAACTATTTTTTTCATGCGTTTTTCTCCATAATTTCTTTACGTCGTTTTTCCAAAAACAACCCCAGTGTCAATAGTACACAACCCCCTAGAATAAAGAACAAAGACTTATCCATATAACTCCAGCCCCAACGACAGTAATTTACGATTAAATATATGATTAACATCCAGTTTGTAACACCTATTATTCTATCATTTTCAAATTTATAACCATAATTAAACCCGAAAGTTATCATTGCAATTATTAGTGCATTTGCCAAGAATACAACCAAACCTGTTGATACTGACTGCAAAATCAACAATAGCAACAACATACACAGCATCACAAATATAGAAATCGTTTCTATTTTTAAAAGCAGATTACATTTTTTGTTAGTAACAAAACTTGCAAAATTTAAAATCATCAATAACACAACAGGTAAAATATAATATGGTGAAGTTATGTGATAAGAATGTTCAACAGAACAAGTTAAAATCAAAAGGGTTATAAATATAGGCAATGCTCCAACAATTTTATAAGACAATGAAAAATCATTATATTTATCCAATACAACAGGAACGTTTCCGGCACTATACAAAGTAAGTCCACATAATACAGGTATAAATATTGTCCAAATCAAGGCTGAATCAAGCGACAATTCTGCATAAAAGAATATTATCCCTAAAATCATCAGTATTATTGAAACTATATTAATAGCACGACTTTTAAATAAATACGCTACAGGCAAAATGCTAATAAACCACAAAAACATTAAGGACGAACTATTTGCGTTAACATGATATATCTGTCCAATTAAAGCGTAAGTTCCACCAATAAGTAAAGTAGAAAGAAATATTAAAGCATTTCCCAGTTTTGGAAAATTATTCTTTTCATAAGCAAACTTATAACCACCCCAAAAAGAGCCGATTGTAACAGTTATCATTAAAAATATCTTAAGGAAATCGCTAGACTCTAAAAGCCTTAAAATCCAATCATTTGCACTAATAAAAGTTATAACACCCAAACCGATTAATATAACTGCAATAGTATAAATCGTTATATTAATTTTTGTTTTTTTACTTCTTGCCTTATCTTGTTTAATTTCAACCAGCATTTTTAAAGCCGTTTCCTTATTGATAAGACCTTCATTTAACCATTTTTCAATCTTCTTCTCCATATCCCCCCCCCTCTAGAGTAATTTTATCACAAATAATACACTAATTAACAATGACATTTATTGAAAATTTTTCAGAGCGGTAGATAATGTCTTAACAGTCAAGCGGTAGGGTGCAAAAAATTGCACCCTACTTCAAAACGTACCGAGTCACGAACCCCCAATTGTTAAGCAAATTGAAAAATTGTTACAATCGGCTCAAACGCAGTAGTAGTAGTAGTAGTAGTACAGGATTTCAGCGAGTCAATTTTCAAATTTTGAAATTGTTATTCTAATTGGAAGGTTAAACAATTGAAAGGAGAACTATATTATGACTTTACCAATTAGAAGTAACTGTGGGCAATTTTATGCTGGGATGAAATCTAATGAAGTTGGCGCTTTTAGTCGTGCGTTATTTAACAAGATTGATAAAAACAAAGACGAAGTCTTACAAGACAATGAAATTTGTGATTATAGAGATGAAGAAGCAAATATTTTAGAAATAAGGGGAAAATTCTATTCTGAGGACTTGTTAATAGGCTATTATGGAATACCTTCTGTTTCTAAAAATATTGCGGCAAAAATCAGGGAAGAAACTGAACAATATAGAAAAGAACATTTCAATGAACAGTCAAATGATTAGGAGGTTTTTATGAGCGCACAAATTCCAATGCAAAATTATACATATGCAGAAAAGGAAAAAAGTAAGTTTATACCAAATATGACAGGTGCAATAGTCGGTACTGCTGTTGGTTCTTTAGCTCAGCCTTTTACAGAAAAAGTGTTAAATCCGAATATAGCTAAATTGAATAATCTTGATAATGATACTATTGACCTGTTACACAAAAAAGCTGAAGAAGCGGTTGAGAAAAACGGGCTAAAAGATTTTGGGGTTAAAATAAAATATCTTGAACCTCTTGCAGAAAATGAAAAACCAAATTCTTTTTTAGAAAAGATAGTATACAAATTTGATATAATAAAGCAAATTCAAAACGGTAAAAATGCCGGCTTTTTAAATGCAGATTTAAAGGGTGTCGACTTGACAACCGGAAACCCGGTTCTTTTAGAAAAAGGGAATACAATATTAATGCCAAAGAAAGAAATGTCTTTACAAGCATTTCACGAAATTGGGCACGCTATTAATTTTAATAAATCTGCTATTGGGAAAGCATTACAAAAAATTCGTCCGGCATGCATATATTTATCATCCATTCCTGTCTTGTACGGAGTTTTTACAAAACAAGAAGTTGCAAAAGATAATGAAGAATTGTCAATGAAGCAAAAAACAAAGAACTTTTTCCGTGATAATGCAGGTAAACTAACATTCATTACAACTTTACCAATAATTATTGAAGAAGCAATGGCAAGTTATAAAGGTGAAAAAATTGCTGAAAAAATGTTACCAAAAGAGTTATTAGGAAAGCTTAGCAAATCAAATAAACTTGCTTTTATGTCGTATATTGGAATGGGAACTTTTGCTGGACTTAGCGCATATGCTGGTGTGAAAATCAAAGATAAATTGGCAAAATAAAAATTTTAACAATTAATAATATAGCCGTAGGGTGCAATTTTTTGCACCGAATTTAAAATATTCATAAATAATCAAATTGACTGCCATATTACATAGGCGTAGCTACTACATTCTAGTAAGACCCTGAAATAAATTCAGGGTGACAATAAGGTTGGAACTTTGTCAATCCAAACTGGACGAAAACAATCTTTTAATGGTCGAAATAGGTAGAATGGAAAATTAAAACAATATATAAAAACAATGTTAGGCTAAGAAATGTTGCAATCATTATATATTAACACGATTTCGGTGCAAAAAATTGCACCCTACTCACTGCGTTAACCACATGGTCACTTTAAAATGGATTGCTTCAC
>CAZPBG010000051.1:0-7265 GCA_964584885.1 uncultured Vampirovibrio sp. | reverse complement strand
GAATTCCTCAAGCAAAACTTGCTGCAGCTCAAGCAGTTGTTGAAGGATAAAAGGGGAAATATACAATTAAGGAAAAGGGTGCATCGTTTGATGCACCCTTTTTTATGCAAAACTCTGTTCGATTAATAATTTTCTAATGAAAATTATTAACAAATTGGTACTTTATATTGACTTGGGGTATAAACTTGATGAATAGGTGTGGAATATAAACTACTTTGTCTTGCGTTACCTGTGCCAAAATTTTTGACGAAATGAGTTGTTTTTTCAACCTTACCTGAATGACCAAACGGTTGTAAAACAGTAGTTAATCTATCTATGCTGCCGTCTTTTGCTGTTGCAAATGTATCTTTAGTTGTAACAGTTATTTTTTCCCCAAGTTTATAACCGGCCTTTGTGTAATAATCAATCATTGGACTGCCTTCAGGAACCTTACAGCCTAATCCTTTAATCTCAACCCAAGTTTCCTTTGTTGGTTTCATAATCATCAATTGCTTTTCCCCATATTGTACAATTTTTTCAACAAAATCTTCAACAGCATGAGTAACATCTTTCAAATTTTTGGACTTGCCTAATAGTGTTCTAATCATAATATAATCCTCCTTGCTTAACTTGATATCTATATAAAGACAATTTAAATAAAAAAATTGCGAGAACTACCACTACTACCACTACCACTACTACCACTACTACTACGTTTGCGCCAATTGTAACAATTTTTCAAAAATGTTTAACAATTCGAGGATGCGGAAAAATTGCACCCTATCTGCTACACTTCTTGTTCTCCATTCAGAATTCCTCAAGCAAAACTTGCTGCAGTACGTAGGGTGCAATTTTTTGCACCGAAATCGTGTTAATTATAATGCTTGCAACATTTCTTAGCCTAACGCTGTTTTTATATATTGTTTTAATTTTTAAATCTACCAGTTTTGACCATTAAAAGTCCGATTTCGTCCAGTTTAGCTTGGCAAATTCCCGACCTTTTTGTCACCCTGAATTTATTTCAGGGTCTTACTAGAATGTAGTAGTGATGCCTAATTGGTAAGATGCTGAAACTAGTTCAGCATGACAGTTTTATAGATTTACTTCCGACCCATACTGGACATTAAAATACAAGTAGAGTGCAAATTTTTGTATAAAATAACATTTGGTTTAAGAAAAATGAACATATAGTTTGATAATAGCAAATTTTAATTATCAAATTTATGTTAAAATATTTCTATGAAAGAATTTAAAAATTTTCAAAAGTTTTATAATAAGTCATTTGAATTAACAAAACTTGCAATAAGTAACACTTTAAACAAAAAAGAAGCCATATTATATGCTCGTAAAAATTTTAATAAAACTGATTTAAAAAGTTATTATAAAATTGGGATACTTTCAAAAGAACAAGTAAAAATCCTAAATACAAAAGAAAATATTATAAAGTTATCAATTGACAGTATGATAAAAAATATGCTTGAACATCCGGATTTGAATATTGACAATTACAGAAAATTAGATAAGATTATACATTTTCCTGATAAATTTATACAAGATAGAAAAAACAACCTTAGAATATTTAAAAATATTGAAAACAAATTTTATGAAATTATTATTAAATCAACTCAAAATAAAGAAGAGATTTTTTTAACAACATTCCACAGATGTGATGTATCAAAATTAAAACAAAATAAAAGATAGTTTTGATTATGAGGACTCGGACTGTCCCTCTGTCGCCTTTTGGCTCGGTGCCGAGAATTTTACCGTATCAAAACTATCTATAATCATTATAAACTATAATCTAACTTTTTCAACACCTATAGATTATAAGGATCTAGTAAATTTAACATTATGTAATATTTATTTTAAAAATATCAATTTCAGAGGGTAAAAATACTTTATATAGACATAGAAGAAATATTAATACTATAGGATTAAATATAATTATGGTAAACGGCATTCTAAACAATTTTACAGCCGTAGGGTGCAATTTTTTGCACCGAAATTATATTAAAATACAATGCTTGCAACATTTCTTAGCCTAACGCTGTTTTTATATGTTGTTTTAATTTTTAAATCTATCAGTTTTGACCATTAAAAGTCCATTTTCGTCCAGTTTGGATTGACAAAGTTCCAACCTTATTGTCACCCTGAATTTATTTCAGGGTCTTACTAGAATGTAGTAGTTATGCCTATGTAATATGACAGTCGGTTTGATTATTTAGAACAGAAAGTTTGATTATTTTAAATTCGGTGCAAAAAATTGCACCCTACGGCTATTTGCTAACATTTTCAAAACTAACTGTTCATTTATAACAATTGTGGTGGCTGACCTGCAGATTTATATTAACTTTGTCATTAAAAATATATGAAAATATCTAAAAATTATAATAGCAATAATACTACCAAAACAAGATAAATATCTTTCAAAAATTCCTAAATATGCACAAGCAATTGATTCTAAATATTTCCAAGGAGTACTTTTCCAATCTACATTCGGAATCCAAGTTGCAAATATATATGTTATAAGAATGTAAAAGTATATGTTAAGAATAACATCGAGAACATTAACTGCAGACATCTTATTCTTCCCTTTCAGATTCGATTATAAGATCGTTAAAATATACTGCCAACTGTTTTTGAACAAATATTAGTAATCCGATTGCTAAAACAGGTGAAAAATCAATATTTACAATTGGAGGAACAAATATCGAAAATAAATCCACATAAGGCCAAAATATGTATGTAAGTATTTTTATTGGTAAAATTTCCCAATTTACCCCTGGCAACCAACTTAAAAAACACATTGCAACAATCCCATAAATATAAACTACAATAATGTTATTAAAAATTGCAGATAATTTGTGTAATAGATTAGTGTCTCGACTTATTGATATAAAAAACTTCTCTATCCAAAAACAGAGGATTATTTCAATTGCAATTATAATATAGGCATTAATGATATTTACAGCCGAAATACATCCATAAGATTTGAGTTTTGTTATAATTGTTGCAAAAACACATGCAAAAGCGATTGTTCCAATTCTATTACCATTTACCCTATCGCTTTTTTGCATAATCTGCCATTGAACAGCGACAAGTAAGCAATATGGAATGTTTGCCAATATTTCCGCCCATATTAATTGAATAAACTCATACGACATTGATATTTGAACATCATATAAAAATAAATTTAATGGTAAAAGTATAATATAAGCAAGAAATGATACCAAAAACTTGGTCGGCAAAGATGTTTTTTGCTTAAGAATATTCATACAAACCTCTTTCTTCTTAAAGAATATATGCAATAAGTTGAATTACACTAGCAAAGTAAATGTAATACATTTATATTATAACAGTACCACTTGTATTTTACAAGCACTTTTCAACGTAAAACCTTCTTATTATTTATTATCAAGACCTTATAATAAATAACGGAGGCGACATGCAGTTAAAAAAAGAGCTTGGCAAAAATATACAAAAATACAGAAAATTAAATAAAATTACGCAAGAAAAGCTCGCAGAACGAGTAGGAATTGAAATTAATAGTATCAGTTCTATCGAAACCGGAAAATATTTTCCATCTCCTGATAATATTGTAAAAATTGCCGAAGCTTTGGATATAAACATATCAACTCTATTTTGCTTTAAAGAGGAATTGTCTTGTCAGGATTATCTAAACGAGATAGAAAAAAATATAAAATTATTGGATACAGATAAAACAAAACTCGCATCCATTAGTAATTTTATTAAACAACTTTTATAATTACACAGTAGTAGTGGGGTGCGTTTATACGTACCATTATTATAACAACAAAATAAAATTCTGACCTTATCGTCACCCTGAATTTATTTCAGGATCTTGCCTGAATGAAGTGCCCCCCTAAAAGTGGACAAGAGCAGCGTAGGATGCAATTTTTTGCACCGAAATCGTGTTAATATATAATGCTTGCAACATTTCTTAGCCTAACGCTGTTTTTATATATTGTTTTAATTTTTAAATCTATCAGTTTTGACCATTAAAAGTCCGATTTCGTCCGATTTGGATTGATAAACTTCCGACCTTATTGTCACCCTGAATTTATTTCAGAGTCTTGTTAGAGTATAGTAGTTATGCCTAATTGGTAAGATGCTGAAACGGGTTCAGCATGACAACTTTATAGATTTACTTCCAATCCATACCGGACATTAAAATACCCTATTCAAAATGCTCAAATGGCTCTCTGATTACTCAATTGTAAAATTAGCCCTAGTGTGTGATTATATGCATCAATAATAAAAAATTCAGAGGGGATGGGATTCGAACCCACGGTGGAATTGCTCCCACACGACCCTTCCAAGATCGCACCATCAACCGCTCGGACACCCCTCTTTGATGTATAACAATTATACGTTAACTACTTCCTCTTGTAAAGTTGGTTTACTATTCTTAATTCTCAAGCCTATTTTATAAACACAAATCTTGAAACTTCTTTTACTTCAATCTCCGGAGGTTCCCAATTCTCTTCCAAAAAATCACCTAATGTATCAATATCAGGATTTGTAATACAAAAATTTCCCGAACGTGGTTTTATTATCTCGTTTGAAGATAACAACCTCGTAACCATTTGTTCGTTGCTTAATTCTGCGACTGACATCAAATAATCATACTCCATTCGTAGTGTAAGTATAGCATTTAAAACTTTCTGTGCAAGAATTTTATTTAGAAATCCTTAGATGTCTATCGTCACCTTCTCCAATAGATGTGCTTTGCAACCCATACTGCTCAACAAGTTCGTGTTGCAATTTTCTTATTTGCGTATTTTGTGGAGAAAGTTCAATTACTGCAGCTCCCTCCATTACCTGTTTTACAGCTTGTTTTGCCTCATCTAATGCTAATTCTGTTTCATCACAAAATTCAGAGGCATCCGGATTATCGTACGGCCTTATATCCAAAGCATCTTTCAAAACTTTTTGAATTTGTGCCATTGAGTTAGTTTTTACATAAAATATTTGCACACGATACTCTTTCGCTGTATTAAGAATTTTTGCTCCGCCTTTTGCAAAATTTTTGTGCGCAATTACAATATCTGCATCCTCAACATTTCTTGTAATTTCTACATTGAAATCCATTCTTTCAATGAGTTTTTCTACAATTGTTCTGGATACAGCATACAAATAAAGCTTTTTAAGCGGTTTATTTTGCTCGCAATACTTCTGACGAGAGAATGAAAAATTCATCTTATTTTCTTCAGGTTTTTCAGGTTTTACTTCTACCGGTTTTTGTTCTTCTACCTGAACACTATTAACATATTCTTTGTCAACTTTCCTTAATTCAGGACGAATTGGCCAACCTCTAAGAATATAATCAACAGCTTCAGAAGCATTTTTGTATACAGCAAGAGTATTTCTGTCAATAATTTCTATTACAATATCAAAAGTTGGCTGTTTTTCACGTTCCAAAACGGTTTTTTGCGAAGCTCTTCTTTTTGCTTCATCATCACCCAAAGTAACGGACTGAATTCCACCAACCAAATCCGATAGAGTAGGGTTTTTTATTAAACTCTCCAAACTATTACCATGAGCTGTAGCAATAAGCATTACACCACGTTCAGCAATTGTTCTTGCTGCTTGTGCCTCTGCCTCAGTACCAATTTCATCAACTACAATAACTTCCGGTGTGTGGTTTTCTACCGCTTCTATCATTATATCTTTTTGAAACTCAGGTTGTGCAACTTGCATTCTTCTTGCTGCACCAATAGCAGGATGAGGAGTGTCACCATCTCCCGCAATTTCGTTTGAGGTATCTACTATAACAACACGTTTTCCAAGTTCGTCAGCAACTAACCTAGAAATTTCTCTTAATTTTGTAGTTTTACCAACTCCTGGACGTCCAAGAAAAAGAATACTTTTTCCTTGAATACATATATCTTTAATACAAGCAATCGTGCCTGTTACTACCCTACCAATACGACAAGTTAAACCAACTACTTTTCCCTGTCTGTTCCTAATTGCACTAATTCTGTGTAAAGTTCCGGGTATTCCCGAACGGTTATCATGTGTAAATTCTTGCAAATGAGATGTTACAAATGAAATGTCATTATCCGTGATTAAATCACTGCCGATTTTCTCAATTCTACCGCCGGAATGTCTTATTTCCGGTATTCGACCGATATCAAGAACAATCTCAATGACATCTTCAAGCTTTTCATACTCAAGATTTGATGAAATCTTAGGGGGCATTATGGAAAGAAGTTTTTCCACATCGTTTTGGAATTGTAAATTACTCGTCATACTCTATATAAAATGCCTTTCTGCTCTCGCATTAAAGCCTGCAACTATCCAATGCTGTCTCCTATTAACATTATATCATATTTTTACATTGGTTTGTTAAATTTGTCATCTATATTAAGAATTATTAAGCAATAATTAAGTGTCTTAAATACGCTTGTAGTCTACTTTCTTAGATAATTTATTGTCATTTAAACAAAAGAATTTTTAAAGACTCAATATTAAATAAAGAGTTACAATTATCTTGAATTTCACTTATTTTTGTTATATCTTAGGTGTGTAAATATACTTTTTACATGTAAAAGAAGGAGAACTCAACATGAGTGAAAGAAAATTAGTTGGAACAAACGAAATGTTCAAAAAAGCACTTGAAGGCGGATACGCTATTGGTGCTTACAATGTTAACAACATGGAAATTTTGCAAGCTATTGCAGAAGCAGCTGAAGAAACAAGATCACCTATCATTCTTCAAGTATCTGCAGGTGCAAGAAAATACGCTAACCAAACTTACCTTGTAAAATTGGTTGAAGCAGCTTTGGCAACAACTACAGTACCTATCGCTTTACACTTAGATCACGGTGCTGACTTTGAAATTTGTAAAGCTTGTATCGATGGCGGTTTCTCTTCTGTTATGATTGACGGAAGCAGATTTTCATTCGAAGAAAACGTTGCTGTTACTAAGAAAGTTGTTGAATACGCTCACGAAAGAGGAGTTTCAGTTGAAGCTGAACTTGGTAAATTAGCCGGTATCGAAGATGATGTTAACGTTGATGCTAAAGATGCTAAATATACTAACGTTAAAGAAGCTGTTGAATTTGTTAAACAAACTGGTTGTGATTCTTTAGCAATTGCTATCGGAACATCACACGGTGCTTACAAATTCGCTGGTGAAGCTAAATTAGACTTCGACAGATTGAAAGAAATCAAAGACGCTCTTAAAGAAGCTGGTTTCGGCGATTATCCAATCGTTCTTCACGGTTCATCATCAGTTCCTGCTGAATTCGTTGCTAAATGTA
>CAZPBG010000050.1:0-7471 GCA_964584885.1 uncultured Vampirovibrio sp. | reverse complement strand
TTGTTCAACACTCCTATCTTGAATACTTCTTGTAAGGTAACTCTTTAGAAACCAGTTTTTCGTGAGTTTCAGAAATAACGATATCTCCGAAAATCTTACGTTTTCTTGATTCTGACTTGTGTTGAAGCAAGTGACCAATACCTGCATGTCTTCTTGTGATTTTACCTGTGCCAGTAACTTTGTATCTCTTAGCTGCTGCACGGTGAGTTTTCATTTTTGGCATTTTCGTTCTCCTTTTGTAGGTCGGTTTTACTAAACCGACAAATGTAACTACTAAAACCGAGCAAGGCATACCATAGCACTATACTTCGGCTATGCATGAATAGTATTATAAAAAAGTTTTGGAGTCAAGAATTTTTAAGATATAATAAGAATATGAACAACTATTTTGAATTAAAAATTTCTATTAATCCTGAAATCGAAGAAATTATATCAGATATTTTCTTCTCTTATTTTAATTGCGAAGGTGTAGTTTTAGCAGAAGAAGCATACAAAGATTTGGAAATGACGTCTACAACTCGTGGCACGTTAAGAGTTTTTTTAACTTCTTATCCGCAAAATCTTAATGAAGTATTACAAACAGAGCGTGAACTCCTTAAATCCAGAGGTTTTTCAGATGAAGAACTCGGAAGTTGGGAACTAACTTTAGACGAAAAAGAAAATCAAGATTGGTCAAAAAAATGGAAAGAAAAATGGACTGTAACAAATGTTACAGATAGAATTGCCGTTGTTCCAAGTTGGTTAGAATATGAACCAAAAGAAAACGAAATAACGATTATTCTTGACCCAGGTTGCGCATTTGGTACAGGAACTCACCAAACAACTCAACTTTGTATGAAAGCTATTGAAAAATATATGCCTTTAAACGCAAAAATGGCTGATATTGGCACAGGTTCTGGAATATTGGCAATTTTAGCTAAAAAATTTGGCGCATCAACTGTTTACGGTTGTGATATCGACGATACCGTTATTGATGTATGTTATGAAAATGCAATCAAAAACGGATTATGCGCACACCCGCCCCTTGAGGGAGAACCTAACAACCAAACAACTCCACTCGTTGAAAAAAGTGCAAGAGAGTCCAATATTCTCTTTGAACTCAACACCGCTGACAAGCTAACAGATAAATACGATTTTGTTTGTGCAAATATTTTGCACAATGTGCTTGCAGAAATAATGGGAGATTTGAAAAATCTTCTAAAACCAAATAGCAAGCTTGTTTTAAGCGGCATATTAGACGAAAAAACACCTGTAGTTCTTGAAGCAATTGAAAAACATGGTCTTAATATTATTGAAACTCTTTATCAAGACCAATGGACAGCTTTTGTTGTTACTTTATAAATTAATGACGTTTTACAAATTTGTTTTGAAAATCAGTTGTTCTAGTCATATAATCTTCGCACAACTCATCAACGTCATTGTTTAATCCCAATTCATTATATGTATGTTTGACTTGGGCTTTGAAATCATTATAAAATTTTCCGGCTTTTCTATAATCCGGTTGTAATTTTTTCCCTTTGATAGTTCTCCCTAAAGCTTGAGCACCTGATTTGCCAATTTTTCCAAAATTTGTGTTTGATACCGGTTGAATATACATTTAAAATCTCCTTTTTTATACTAAAAACTTCTAAAAAAATTTTTTGCTAAAAAAATAGCGGATATAATCCGCTATTTTAAAATTATGGTTAACACAAATTTTATTTTCTCAAGAAATCAGGAATTTGAATTTCTGAGAAGTTTGTCATTGTAGGTGCTTTTGGAGCTGATGTGTTATTGAACGCTCCACTAAAGAATTCAGCTGCACTTATTGAACGATTTTCAACTTTTTCCTCAATAGGCATTTGAGAACGAAGTTCAAAACCTGTTGCAATAACTGTAATTTGAATTTCACCTTGAATATTATCATCTACAACTGCACCGATAATAACTCTTGCATCATCTAATACAGCATCATTAATAATGTTTGTTGCATCAGTTACTTCATGCAATGTCATATCAGGTCCGCCTGTAATATTAACGATTACACCGCTTGCACCATTGATAGATGTTTCAAGAAGTTGAGAATTAATAGCGATTTTAGCAGCTTCAATAGCTCTTCCTTCGCCAGTTCCTCTACCAATACCCATCAATGCAGAACCTGAAGCTTGCATTACAGATTTAACGTCAGCAAAGTCAACGTTTATTAAACCAGGAATTGTGATGATATCTGAAATACCTTGAACACCTCTTAAAAGAACTTCATCAACAACGATGAATGATTCTTGAAGTGATACTCTTCTGTCAACAACATCAAGCAATTTATCGTTAGGAATAACAATAAGAGCATCAACAGATTCTCTAAGTTTTTCAAGACCTTGTTGAGCTTGATTTGCTCTACGTTTGCCTTCAAAAGAGAAAGGTTTTGTTACAACACCAATTGTAAGAATTCCTAAATCTTTAGCAATTTTTGCAACAATCGGAGCAGCACCTGTACCTGTTCCACCGCCCATGCCGGCAGTAACAAATACCATATCAGCACCTTCGATTGCTTGTGTAATTTCTTGTTGTGCTTCTTCAGCAGCCTTTTCACCAACTTGAGGTTCACCACCGGCACCAAGACCGTTTGTTAATTTTGAACCCAATTGAATTTTATTTTTGCAACTCGCATAGTTCAAAACTTGCAAATCAGTGTTCATTAACCAAAATTCAACACCGGTCAAACCTGATTTAATCATTCGGTTTACAGCGTTTCCGCCGCCACCACCAACACCGATAACCTTAATTTTAGCAGGGCTAATTCCAGGTGCAGGTTGAGTAAAATTATCAGATGATTGCATGCTGTAATCATTGTTCATTCCGGCATTATCATCTTTTCTTCCAAAAATATCTGGTCCTAAATTGTCCACGATTTTTCCTCTTTTTGTTTAACTATACTATAACAATATATTAACATAGTATTTTAAATAGGGAAAATTGTAAAGTTTTTTAGAAAATTTTCGGGGATAAAGTTAATATAAATTTACATGAGAGTCAAAACAAGCCGACATCAAGCCTTCAAGAGTCAAGGTAGGATTTATATAATCAAATTTTCGCATCATATAATTTGCAACGATTTCGGCTTGCCCGCCTGTTGCAATAACCATAGCCTTTTCACCCAGCTCGGCTTCACATTGATAAATTAATCCTTCAATTGCACTTGCTACACCTCTTAATACACCAGAAGAAATTGCTGTTTCTGTATTATTTCCAATAGCACAAGAGCTGATTGAATTTGAAACGAGCGGAAGCTTTGATGTATATTCATTTAAAGACTTGTACTGCAAATTTATCCCAGGCATAATAATTCCACCAATAAATGATTTGTCTTTAGCCACAATGTCAAAAGTAATTGCAGTTCCAACATCAATAACAATGAGCGGAAGTGAATATTTTTTTAAGGCAGCATATGCATTAATGAGTCTATCTATCCCAACTTTTTCAGGTTCATCCAGCGCAATTTTTATATCTAGATTTTTGTATGAAACTAATTTTGAATTAATACCAAAAACATTATCACAAGCAGATTTTAAAATATCGTTCAATTCCGTTACAACAGAAACAATAGCGCATTCCTGAATATTATAAAACTTTAAGAATTCCAATTGCTCAATATAACTAGCATTAATATCTGTTTTTAATCTAAAGGTTTTTATTAAAGAGTTGTTTTCAAAAACCCCCAAAACAATATTTGTATTTCCGATATCAACCGCTAAAAGCATAGGTTATGCCTCATAATTTTTTAACATTTCTTCAATCAATTTTTTCATCTCCTCACGATAATGAAGCGGATAAAGAATTTCGCAATTTTTGTCATAACGTAAAAGTCTTGAAAATAGTTTTTCTTTATCTTCCCCTTTATTTGTTATCGTAATAGAATTTGGCAATTCATTATTCATAATTTGTTCATTTTCTTTAAGCGTATAACGCATTGCCAAAGCACCTTTTAATTTGAAAACAACGTCTTGAGCAAAATTATCATCAGTTCTCTTAAATTTTCTATCAGTAATCTCCAAACCGGAAATTCTATCAGCTGAAATGGTCTTTGTTCTGCCATTGTGAACGACATTAAAACAGATTTTACCCCTTTTTTCAACAATTCTAAGAGGAATGCACTCAAACACCGCTTTTGCCCTAAACAAAAGATTTATCATTCTGTTTTCAGAAACTGCTTTATCGAATAATTCAAAAGCTTTTTGTTTTGTTTCGGGCTCAACTCTGATAATTTGTTTATTACAATACTTGCTTAATTTATCTAAAAATAACGCAAACAATTTACTGGCTTTTTTAGACATAGTCGTTGTAATAATGTTTTGCAAATCGTATACCAAATCCAATTCTCTTGCAGATAAATCAATTCCGAACGGAAGACTTGCTACAAAATACTTGTTATGAATTTTAGGAATTTCAATTCCACAAAAACGACAAGTGTTAATGTATTTGCTTACAACACTGTTATTAAAAATCGGTTCATTTTCATTGGCATTCAATTTTTGGATAAGTTCCGTCATTGAATAGTTGTCTTCCAGTAATAATTGCAAAGTTTTCAATACTTGCATTGAAGATTGATTTCTCTTAACCGCTTCTTTATTTCTCATAAATCGCTCTCATTTCTTTTAACTTTGCAATAACGGCATTTTTCATTTCTACCGGTTCAGTAACAACACATTTAGACCCGAAAGATAAAATTCTTTGCATAGCAAGAAAATCGTTATGATATCTGCCTTCGATTTTATAAGAATTTTCCGTTTTACTCAAAATAGTTTCGTCATCTTGAAGTTCTATATAATCATCGGTTGTAAGTGTAAAACATACTTTTGTAAAAGTTTGATTAAATTTAGCTTTTTCTAATTTTCTTGCCAAAATCGATTTTATTCTGCTAACCAAAAGAACAATAGGCTCTTCTTTTTCTAAATCATAGCCATAGAGATAAACTTTATCATTTTGGAATACGAGTTTTTGCGCAACAAGTTCTTTTTGTTCATCACCTATACTCAGAGATTTTCTGTACAGCAATCTCAGAGTTCTATTTTGGTTACAATCAAGAAGCAAATCTTTAAGCATTTGAATATCATATCGTTTCAAAACAGATATACCTAGCAATGCTTCTTTTTTATCTTCATCACAAACTCTTGAAGCTATTTTTTTAAACAAATCATCATATGCAATAATACCAAAAATATCGACATTGAATTTCGCCGTATTATATGCTTTTTTAAGCAGACATAATTCATAATCTTCAATATTAAAAGCAAAAGGATGGTTGCCCAAAACGTATTTAAAGTTGGTTTTTGCTGATGACCTTGAAATATCACATCCCATAATTTTCAATGTATTCAAATCTATTCTGAGAATGTCATCAGAGTTACCGTCTTCCATAATTCCAAGCTCAATAAAAGCTTTTCTGATTTCTTCCAACGAACGAGGCTGCGCAATCAACAAACCTATCAAAACAATTCCACGAACTCCAGTCAGAGATATTTGATTTAATTCTGTTTTTTCTGTGACTTTTAACACGCAATCCACCTCTTCCGTAAATTAATTATTGACATAAATTGAGCAAATAATCAATAGTTTTTTCGCAGTAAAATTTGTCAACAGAGCTAAACGGCAACACATCTCCGCCGAATTGTTTTCTAACATCAGCAACTACTTTTTGTACTTTACCACGAGGAATACAGTCAATTTTTGTAACGATTGTAAAAATAGGCAAATTGTATGCTTCAATCCATTCTCTCATTTGAAAATCATTTTTTTGAATATCATGACGAGCATCGAC
This sequence comes from uncultured Vampirovibrio sp., assembly GCA_964584885.1. Taxonomy (GTDB): domain Bacteria; phylum Cyanobacteriota; class Vampirovibrionia; order Gastranaerophilales; family Gastranaerophilaceae; genus CAG-196. The sequence continues at coordinate 1,677 of CAZPBG010000050.1, read as the reverse complement.
GAATTGAATAAGTGATTTTATTTGCTCTCTATTAAGCAAATACTCTTCCAAATATTTTTGCCATTTTGCCTGTGCTTCTCTTGAAACCTTTGCATATCCATATCCCGGAAGGTCTGCTACCATAAATTCATCTGAAAAATTGAAGAAATTAATCAATCTTGTTTTCCCCGGAGTATTTGATGTTTTCGCTATTTTTTTATTATTAGCTAAAGCATTTATAAACGACGATTTTCCAACATTAGAACGTCCAAGCAATGGAAATTCAGGAAATGGAAAATCCGGACATTGTGAAAGTTTTTCTGCACTTATTACAAAATTTGCATTTAAATGTTTCATAATTTACTATTCTCTTTTTCTTTTTGAATTTGGCGATGATTTACTAATGATAATAAATTGTACAATTTTTCATTATTAACAACAGTTATTTGCGTTTTTCCTTTTAACATTGAAACATCGACAGACGGTTTGTTTGCAAAAATATTTCCGGTCTGAACACTAACGATTTGGATAATATTGGATTTTAATACGCTGAGCGGTTCTTTCAAAAATGTTTCAAAAGTTTTAAAAATATTCATGAATTTATTGTATAATAATGATGATAAAATGTAAATTATAAGCCATATTTTGACAGGAAAAAATGAATTCTACAGAAAAACAATATATTGAAGATTTTAAAACATATTTGAGTGTAGAAAAAAACTTTTCTGAACACACATTAAGTGCGTATTGTTCTGATATTGTGAGCTATATCCTTTGGCTAAACGGTTTAAACTGTATTGAAGTAGATTTTAATAAGCTTCGAGAATACTTGCATTTTATTCAAAGGTTTAATTACAAAAAAACAACCATAGCCAGAAAAACCGCTTCAATAAGAACTTTTTATAAATTTCTTTATAGGGAAAGGTATATTGATACCAACCCTGCAATATCATTATCTGCGCCTAAAAAGCCAAAATCTTTGCCTAAATTTTTGACAACGGAAGAAGTAGAACAAATCCTTAATAACGTAAAAATTGATACTCCGGCAGGATTTAGAAATAAAGTTATTTTAGAGCTTTTATGGGCAACAGGAATGCGTGTTTCTGAACTAAGCAATCTGAATTTTGGAGATTTAAACCTTGAAGAAAACGAAATAAAAGTTTTTGGTAAAGGTGCAAAAGAAAGAATAGTATTGATTTCAGACAGAGCAAAAAATTATCTCATTCAATACATTAATACCGCACGCAAACTCATTGCACCGGAATACAATACAAATATAGTTAACGATGACACCCCACTATTTATAAACAGTACAGGATTTAGATTGCAAAATAAAACTATCAGAAATGCAATAAATGAAGTTGTCGAAAAAATAGAACTTCCTAAAAGAGTCACTCCTCACGTTTTTCGTCATAGCTTTGCAACCAGATTAATAGAAAATGGTGCAGATTTAAGAGTTGTACAAGAACTTCTTGGACACGCAGGAATTTCTAACACCCAAATTTATACACATATATCAATGAAACACATGCAAGAAGTCTACACAGCTGCTCATCCGCATGGAACTGCAAATTAATAAAAAAATATTGTAATTAAGCTTTTACGTAATACAATATAAGTGTAAAAGTTACACTAAGTTAGGGAATATATTATGGCAAAGAATATTAGAAATATAGCAATTATCGCACACGTTGACCA
>CAZPBG010000049.1:0-7723 GCA_964584885.1 uncultured Vampirovibrio sp. | reverse complement strand
GTTTGATGATGAGGAAATTGCTGAACTTACCAATTTGGAGCTACAATTTGGATATGGTAAAGAAATACGTTCTCTTGCTGATGTTAGAGGCAAAGATGGCAATCCAATGTTTGATGCTTGGAACATTGCCGGTTTGGCTGAATTAGAGCAAAAAGGGTTCGGCAAAGAAATACGTACTCTTGCTAAAGTTATAGGTAAAGACGGTAATCCAAGGTTTAATACTGTAGACATCATCTATCTTGTTAAATCAGAACGAGAAGGATTAGGTAAAGAAATACGTTCTCTTGCTGAAAATAATCCATTAATTAGTGGCTACGATATTGCCGTCAAACTTCAATATAAATAGTTAGCAAACTAAGCACAACTGAATAGTTTTTTGAAACAAACAAAAAGAGCCGGAACTTACGTTCCGGCTCTTTTATTTTTATCTTATTTGATATTTGAATAAGTCCAAGCATCAAATGTTGGTGTTTCAGAAATGTTTAATTCTTTCTTCTTTTCACCTGCAGAACAATCATCATGAGCAATTGGTTTATACAATCTATTGTAGTATTCAATTACCATTCTGTCTGAATTGAAGTATGCTTCAGCTGTTCTGATAGCTTGTCTCATCAATCTAGCCCATTCTTGCTTGTTATTGTAGTAAGTAGGGATGATTTGATTTTCAATAATATCCATCACGCATTCGTGATCTTTCCAATGTCTTTCTTCCCAAGGCATATCATCATCAAGTTCAGGATATTCAACAGTATAACCGTTAATACCTGGGAATGTACCTTCAACAGTCCAACCGTCAAATGTAGACAAGTGAAGAGCACCGTTAGCGTTAGCTGACATACCTGAAGTACCTGATGCTTCAAACGGTCTTAATGGAGTGTTCAACCATACATCAGTACCACGTTTTAGCAATCCTGAAAGTTGAAGTTCGTAACCAGGAAGTACAACAACGTTTTTAAGAGTATGTGATCTGTTCAACAATTTGTTAAACATTTCTTTACCCATAACGTCATCCGGATGGAATTTACCTGCAAAAATAATTTGAATTTTATTTTCGTTAAGCAATCTTTCAATTCTATCTTTATCCATCAAGATTAACCAAGCACGTTTGTAATCAGCAAATCTTCTTGCCCAAGTGATTGTTAATACATCAGGGTTAAATCTTTTACCTGCAACGTTTGCTACATACTTGAACAATTCTTCTTTCATCTCACGTTTTGTAGCTAACAATTCATCAAATGATTTGTCACCATTCATACGTGAATCTTGCCAGTAATGAAGGTTTACAGCATTTGTAATTGCTCTGATAGGACATCTGTCTTCAACCCATTCCCACATTTTGTTTGCAACAAGACCGTGTAACTGAGAAACTGCGTTAGCAATTCTTGACATTCTCAATGCTGCAACTGTTAATGAGAAGTTTTCTCCACCCAACTGAATAGCTGTTTCACGAGATGCACCCGCAAAGAAACCACCTTCTAATAATTTGTCAACCCAGTGAACTTCGTTACCTGCAGCAACTGGAGTGTGAGTTGTAAATACAGTTTTCTTCTTAACTTCGTTTAAGTTTCCGTTATATTGTCTTAATAATTCAAATGCAGCAGGAAGAGCATGACCTTCGTTCATGTGAACAACATCAAAGTTATAACCGGCAGCTTGAAGAACTCTAACACCGGCAACACCAAGAACTGTTTCTTGCGCAATTCTGATTTCTTCGTTTCCGTCATACAATTTGTGTGAAATGCTCTTAGCCCAATCGCTGTTGCCTTCAATATCAGTTGTTAAAAGATATACAGGACAAGTTCCAAACAATTCAGGGTTAACTTTGAAAGCTTTAACCTTAACTTTTTCACCGAAAGTATCTACATCTACTACAATACCTGTATCTTCCAAGTAATCATAATATTTTCTGATGTATGCAACTTCTACGTTACCTGAATGGTCAATTCTTTGGTCATAATAACCATAAGACCATAGCATAGTTACACCAACCATTGGCATTTGTAAATAACCGGCAGATAACATATGTGAACCTGCCAAAAATCCTAAACCACCTGAATAAGTGCTTAAAGATTGATCCATTGCTATTTCCATAGAGAAATAAGCTACATTTGGTAATGACATAATTTCTTAACCTTTTTTAATGTGTACTACTTTTGGACTATATTAGTCCACTTACATATATACCAATAAAATAACATTTAAGCAATAGCCCGACAAATTTTCTAACTCTACAATACTAGTTAATTAAGCAGAACGCAACAAACAAGCTAAATTTAAAATTATTAAGTTTTGTTACAATCTAATACTTTAGGATTAGTTCGTTATAATTATATTTTATTTATTGACAAATAATCTTGAAGATATAGCATGCATGGGTAATAGGGATAAATTAAGGAGTGTATTATATTATGAGAATTTCACCTATTCAAACTTACAATAATTCGTATTGTAATAAAGCAAACAATCATACTAGAATTTCTGCGCAAAAACCAATTTTCAAATCTGAGTACGGAAATGTATATAGGGAAGCATTTGGAAAAAATTTTACAAATTCAGCTGAAGCAATGACAGCCATAGAAAAATTGTTTGCAGCGGCTCGCAAAACATTTGAACTTTTCATACCGCCTATAACGACAGCCTCATTATGGTCAACGATTTACCATGCAGCTGATAATTATAAAGATATTATAAACAAAGATAACAAGCTTATTGCCTCAATGAAAGAAAAAAGAATCGAATTCTTTGATGAAGATGATAAAGAATCATATATATCATTTACCATAGATGGTAAAGATCGTGTTGAAGTAACGCAATACGATCAATACAGTTACGAAGAATTTGTCTTCTGGCCAACAAGATGGGGCTACGAAGAAAGCAATATTTACAAACATACACAATCTAGTGGTTGGGGCATGGGACAAGATACCAAAACAACTTACTACAACAAGGATGGAAGCGAAGCTTCTATTGGAGACAGATTAAAACGTTTCTTTAATATATAACAGATATAATAATATTTTATAAAAAGGAATACAATGATGAAAATATTACCGATTAATACAACACAATTTAATACTAATTCACCTCAAAAAATCAATAAGGCACAAAAAAATTCTCCAATAAGCAACTATGCAAATCCAACATTTGGCAACTATAAAGAAGTTCTAACAAAGTCTTTCGACAGAGCTCTTTATGATAAATGGGATATGGGAAGATTGTTTCAAGACTTGTTTGATAGCGCACAACGTGCACTTGGAGCCATTACGACAGAAAGAGGGCATTACTACTTAATAAACTCACTAGTTAGTCGTTTTAGCACAATGGCTTCGTCATTAGGAATGGCTAGAATAAAAAGCGCAGAAGAATTATTTTTTTCTAGTGATGTTCTTATAAAATTATTTGACGACCCAATTGTTACTAGATTTGAAAACATTATTGAATTTTCACATCCTGAAGTTAATGGTTCTGTCGAGTTTTGGATTTCAAAACTAAATGGGGACTTTTATATTAAACGCCCAAATCTAAAAGAAGGATTTTATAGCGACGAAAAAGGTGGTCCAAGAGAAACAACAGTTTATACCGACTGGTGCACACCTACAACTACATACTACAATAGAGATGGAAGCGAGAAAAAGCTTAGAAGTTTCTTCGGTAGCATGGGATTTTAAGATATAAATAATTTACAAGAATTCTCCTTTTTTATATAATCGTAAAAAAGGAGAATTTTTATGCTTACAGGACCGTTTTTGGATAGAAATTGGATGGGACAAAACGAAGACTATAACTCATCAGATATAGTAATGTTAGGAATGCCGTTTGACGGAACTGTTTCATATCGTCCCGGTTCAAGATTTGCACCGGAACAAATTCGTCTTGCAAGTTGGGGATTAGAAGAATATTCTCCATATTTTGATAAACATCTTGAAGATTGTAATTTCCATGATGTCGGAGATTTAGAATTTCCTCTTGGTAATACAAAAAAATCTCTTGATGTTATAGAAGAAAATGTCCGCCAAATTTATAAAGATGGAAAAAGAGTATTTGGTATTGGCGGAGAACACCTTGTAACATTACCTGAAATCAAAGCAGTTTCAGAGTTTTATAAAGATTTAGCAATTGTGCATTTTGACGCTCATACAGATTTAAGAGAAGAATATATCGGAGAACCTCTTTCTCATTCTGCTGTTATAAGACATTCTGCTAACATCATAGGATTTGAGAACCTTAAACAAATTGGAATTCGCTCCGGAATGAAAGAAGAATTTGAATTAATGAAAAAACACAACACATTAATTCATGAACGCAAAGAACTTGATTGTTTCAAAGATAAACCTATTTTTGTTACAGTAGACTTAGATGTATTAGATACTTCAATCATGCCGGGAACCGGCACTCCTGAAGTTGGCGGACTTAATTTCAACGAGCTTGTAAATTGGTTCAAACACCTTTCAAACTTCAATATAGTCGGAGCTGACGTTGTAGAACTTGCACCCGATTACGATGCAAGCGGAGCTTCAACAGCAGTAGCAACAAAAGTTATCAGAGAACTATTGATGGCTATGTAGGTTAATCCAACCACTGATCCATTTTCACAAAACCACTTAATGTTGAACTGTCTGCAGTATAAGTTTTTGTATCAAGCCTACGCATCGAAGCATTTTTACTACCCATATTACCTTCAACGGTATCAAACTTTACAACCCCGTTTTCTTCATATACCCTTGTAACAATTCCTGTATGAGATTTATTACGTTTTTCAATCATAATATCTCCGGGTTTTATATTATTAAGAATGTATTCATTACGTTCTTGAACCGACATTTTTGACGTATCCACATATGCCCCATGTTGCTTACCCCAATTCATTAATCCCTGAACACTAGCAGAACCAAAATCACTAGGCAATTTTCCTCCTACAATATCTTTTACAATTGTCGTAACCGTATCAGCACACCATTCTTCATCTCTACCGTCTGAAAATACAATATTACCAACTTTACGACTACCAATTTTCCCAACATACCCTTCTGCTGCATCTACAAGTGCATCCCTCGTTCCAGAGTGATTAGTAAGTTCTTTGAACTCATTTAATATCTTATTTGCAAGATTTTTACAAAATTTTGCTATTTTATATAAACTATTTTGAAAATAATCTTTTACTGCTATAACAACATCATAAACAGCTTGAAATATTTTTGAAAACGTCAAATTTTTACTGTTAATCAAATTTGTTACAGTGTTATCAACAACCATAAAGACGCTCTCTGCTTTCGAATTCAAGGTTTGCTCTTTTTTATCTGAAGTTAATAAAAGTGCAAGTTCTTTCGAAATTCCATTTAACGAATTAATGTCAATAGACATACCGAACTCCTATTTATATTTTCTATACTAGTTATTACGGCAATATTAACTATAATCTTTAATATCTAATGCATTTTATTTACAATTGTTTACATTATATTCCTGTTCTATCCTTTTAGCCGCCAATAGTACTCAACTAAATAACTCACTGCATCAAACGGATGCTCCAAAAATTTTGCTTCACGACTCGACTTAATTTGAGTATGAGTCGGAACATCTACAATGCGAGTTCCCTCCTTAAATGAAAGATTATAAATATTGTACAAAATCCATTTACATCTTCTCGGGTCAACAAAAAGGTGACGTTCATTATTAGAATTCCTTACTCTTGCATTAAATGCTGAAATTCGGCTCAAAATCGGAGGATTATAATCTCGCAGACGGAATTTAACATTTTCATATCCATAATTTTTTAGTGCATTCTTAATAATCGCATAATTTGTATACTCGCTTTGAGTACTTCTATTATCACCTGATGCATCACCATTTATAATAATTTCCGATTTATGATTAGGGTATCTTCTTAAAAATTCTTCTATACATTGCTGTGTTGTTGTTTTTTCAATAACGATTTCGTCAAAGAAATAAACATCCTCATCATCTTTATGAGCCAATGCCCAACACATCGGATCAACGTTAAAATCACAAGTCAAATGCAATGGCAAATTAGGGTTATAACGCAGTTTTAATTTATTCTCTTCTCCAAAACCCTTAACAACAAGACCAGAAGAATAATCACCAAATTCGCCCAAAACATTTATTCTATAATACTCTTCATCAAAACTTTCTTGCATTGATTGAATAAAATGTGAGGGCAAATAAATATTATTCGTTGTTGGAGCAATTATTAATCTATAATTATCTTTTTTATTCTCTACAAACCGTTTCCAAATCCAACCTTTGTCCGGTTGAGGATTGGTATGTCCAAATAAACGGTAACGAAAATCTACCCAGTTTTTCCCACGATAAGTATTTCTTAATCTCCCTAACAATTGTTTAAAAGAGGCATCCGTAATTTGAGATGCCTCTTCTATTTCTGCCCAATGTAAATTTAGTGATTTAAATTTTTCAGGGTCTTCCAATGCTGAAAAAAGGATTTGAGAACCGTTCGAAAACTGAATAATTTTATCGACTTTATTATAAACATAATCTTTGTCTTCTTTATATCCCAGAGAGTCTAAATGCTCTAAATAACTTACAAGAGTTGTCTTTCTAACCAGTTCATATTCTTTCGCACCAACCAAACCTCTGCATCCGGGATATTTTTTAGCCAATAAAATTCCCAAAAGTGAACCACACCAAGTTTTACCGCTACCATATCCTCCTTGATAAATTGCAACATCCAAAGAGTTTGAATGCGGAATTTCTATAAATTCTCTTTGTTTATCCAATAATTTATACTTTACCATTTTCAGCATTTATATCCTTTCTTTTTTTGATTTCCAACCACAGAAAAACATCTGAAAAACATCAACAGAATTTTTCATAAAAAACCTTTTTAACGGAAAAACCTCTGAAGCTTCTAATAAAGCATCAAAAACGAGCGAAGAAAATTTTCTATCATTATCAACATATTCATGGTGTTCGCATAAAACATCATGAACAAGTGCCGGCACTAAAAACCTATTATCAGTATTTGCACCGATTATTCTCCAAAAAAGACGGGGTATAGAAGCCCCGTCATAACAGTATCCTTTTGGCACTGTAAAATAATATTTTTTATTTTTTTTATAATCCACAAGTAAAACTTGCAAATTCGTTTTGTTGATAAATGGATATTTCTTAATAGATTTTTTCTCTTCATCCGTATTTGAAGGAAGCATATATCTTATACAAACATGCGGAATATTATCAAAAAAAATTCCAACATGTTTGTTAGAATACCATTCAATCATTTTCTACCTCCACAATTTTCTCCGGCAACACCTTATTTTCAAAGAGATAATCCAAATCTTCCGAAGTATAGCCAAGAAGATTACCTATTATATCAACATACTGATTACCACGGTAGAAATTATTAGCTTTAAGCTCTATCTTTAGAGCTTTAACATCAATGGAAGTTGAAAGATTGAATGGTTGAATGGTTGAAGAGTTCGTTACGTTTTGTTCATCTACATTATTCGCCTGTTCAACTAATTTTATTATATCTTCAAAATCCATTCCTTTAGCTTTATAAATAGCTCTTTCAACGTCAGCAGCAGTAAGAGAAAGCATTGCAATTCTTTCTCGTTCTTGCTCTTGTTTTTCCTCATCCGTATAACCTTTTGCAACAAGAGCTGTGTCGGTTTCCTCTATCTGATAACCTTGTTTATGGTTTTGCTCTACAATAAAATCCATTCTTTCTTTTTCTGTATATGGTTTA
>CAZPBG010000048.1:0-8321 GCA_964584885.1 uncultured Vampirovibrio sp. | reverse complement strand
AACTGCATTTTAATCTTATTTGTGATAATTGAAATTATCATGGACAGTAGTGCCTGAGGGGGAGGCTAGGAGGGGTACGGTCAATTCGTGAGTCGAGAGCCGTGATTCGTGAGTCGAGGGGTACGGTCTTTGAAGTGATTAAGTGACTATGTGTTTACGAGAGTTCCTCCCCTAAGGGGGAGGCTAGGAGGGGTACAGTCGAAGTGACAAAGTGACTAGGTAACTATGTGACTGAGTGTTTAACGCAATTGTCGCTTCGCCCCTTGCGGGAGAAGCCGAGCGGAGCTCTGATGAGGGGGATTTTTGAGGTTGAATGGTTGAAGAGTTGAAAGGTTGAAAGGTAGTTACAGGATTTTCCTCCCCTAAGGGGGAGCGGATTTTCGGTAGGGCAACGACCGAAGGTCTAGCCCGTAAGGTGTCGATCGGACGTTACTCCGTCGACACCCCGAATAATCCAAGACAGGCTAGGAGGGGTACGGTCAATTCGTGAACCGTGAGCCGTGATTCGTGAGTCGAGGTTTACGGTTTTTGAAAGTGATTAAGTGACTGGGTGATTGAGTGACTAAGTGTTTACGGGCTTTCCTCATATTTACCCAAATGCAGCATTTATTTATTTTGTTATATTTATGCTATCATGCCATTATGGAAGATTATAAGTACTATTTAGACAACGGGATTTTTGATATTCAAAACGGTAAATTCCAAAGCGGAATAGAGAATATCACAAAGTCGCTTGAACTTAAAAACGATTGGGAAATACCTTATTTCTACAGAGCAGTGGCTCATCAAGCATTAGAAAATTTTGATGAAGCAATTTTAGATTACACAAAATCTATTCAATTAAATGAAAGCATGACTGATGCGTACTATAATCGTGCAAAAATTTTATTATCAAGAAAAGATATTCAAAATCCGGATATAAATCGTGCCGTAAAAGATTTGAACATTGCCTTAAACCTCGATTCGAATTTTATTGATGCGCTTTATGCAATGGCTGCAGCTCAAAAGAAATTAGAAAATTTTCACGAAGCTTTAATCTATCTCGACAAACTTCTTGAGCTTCAACCTGATGCCATACACGCAAAAGCATTGAAAAAATTGATTTTAACAAAATATTTGAAATAAACAACAAAAAAAAGACTTGCAATCAGCAAGTCTTTTTTTAAATGGTCGGAATGACACGAGTGCTACGCACGTAGACAATCAGTCGGTCTGCATATATGCCATTCCTAATCTAAATTACCACTACCGGCAGACCTCAAAGTAAACCCACAAACCTTTTGGGTTCGAATCGTGTCAACAAAAACATTGCAACAACAAAAAAAAGACTTGCAATCAGCAAGTCTTTTCTAAATGGTCGGAATGACACGAGTGCTACGCACGTAGACAATCAGTCGGTCTGCATATGTGCCATTCCTAATCTAAATTACTACTACCGGCAGACCTCAAAGTAAACCCACAAACCTTTGGGGTTCGAATCGTGTCAATAAAAACATTGCAACAACAAAAAAAGACTTGCAATCAGCAAGTCTTTTTAAATGGTCGGGATGACACGATTCGAACGTGCGACCCCCTCGTCCCAAGCGAGGTGCGCTACCAAACTGCGCTACATCCCGAAATCGACTACCTGTCTTGAGGTACATGACAATGCTATCGTAAACAAAATTTAAAATCAAGTCTTTATTTCGAAATTTGTTGTATAATAATATAGCTATGACAAATCTGTTGGTTAGTGAAAATAAAATTACAACAAATACGCAATCTGTCAATTGTGCTGCTGCGCTTGTTGAAACGCTTTCAGAACTCGGTGTTGACAGCATTTTTGGCTATCCTGGAGCTGCTGTATTAAGTATTTATAACGAACTTTCCAAAGAAAATGATATCCGCCACTATCTTGTTCGACACGAACAAGCCGCTGTACATGCTGCTGAAGGTTATGCCAGAGTGAGTGGAAAAGTCGGAGTTGTCCTCGTAACTTCAGGTCCGGGGTTTACGAATACAATTACGGGGATTGCAAATGCATACGCTGATTCAACTCCGTTAGTTGTTCTAGCAGGCGATGTTCCGTCTAATGAAACTAATTCAAAAGTTTTTCAAAAAGTAGATATAGTTTCTATGACTAAAACCTGTGCGAAAAAAACTTATTTATTAACTTCTAAAGACGATATTAAACAAACAATAAAAGAAGCTTTTGAAGTTGCAATGAGTGGTGAAAAAGGTCCTGTTGTAGTAGCAATGTCAAGAAATATTCTTGAAGCAAAATATTTGCCAAAAGTTACAAAAGAATTATATAAAAAGAAAAAAATTCAAATAAAAGATTCCGATTTTGAAAAAGTTGTAAAACTTTTAAACAATTCAAAATCACCGTTAATATTACTAGGAGGAGGTTCTGTCGGAGCAGTTGAAAATATTAAAAAATTTGTAGAACAGACAAAAATTCCTGTAATTTCAACCCTTATGGGGATTGGTGCATTTCCGTCAGTAAATTCTTCATATCTCGGAATGATAGGAATAAACGGAACTTATTTAGCTAATACCGCTCTGAGCAACTCTGATTTTATACTTGCTTTGGGTGTAAGTTTTTCTGACCGTTCAACCTGCAAAAATGTAGATTTTGCACATTCTGCAAAAATCGTTAGTGTTAATTTAAAAAGTATTTCAAAGAATATTGAATATGAGATAATTTCAGACGCAGAAGCTTTTATGGAAAGTTTTTGTAAATATTCAAATCAAATCAATGATTTTACAGAATGGAATTCAAGATTAAATATTCTGAGAGAAGAAAATACCAAACAAGAAACTGATTCAAATTGTTTGCATTCTTCTTGCGTACTAGAAACAATTTATAATTATACAAAAGATTTTGAGCCAATTGTTGTGACGGACGTTGGACAACATCAAATGCTTACAGCGCAGTTTTTCAATTTCAACAAGCCTAAAAAATTTATAACCTCGGGCGGTTTAGGCACAATGGGTTTTGGACTTCCTGCTTCTATCGGGTCGCAATTAGCAAACCTTGATAATTTGGTTTTGAATATTACAGGTGACGGCTCTTTTCAGATGAATTTGCAAGAGCTTGCAACTTGTAGAGAACATAATATTCCTATAAAAATTGTTATTATGAATAACAGCTACCTTGGAATGGTGCGCCAAATGCAAGAAAAAATCTATAATAATCGTTATCAGGTTGAAATGATAAATCCTGATTTTACAAAAATAGCGGAAGCCTACGATTTGTTTGCAATCAGAGTAAAAACTGCAGAAGAACTTGTTCCGGCGCTGGAGAAAGCAATTTCTCATAAAGGTACTGCTATTATTGACATTGCAATAGATTCATTTGAGGAAATATAATAAAACGAATGTGTGTAAAACTTTTAGATTGTACGCTTAGAGATGGCGGTTATGTAATTGATTGGAATTTTGGAGAAAAAAACATCCAATCAGTTTTGGCAAATTTAAAAGATGCAAATATTGATTATATCGAATGTGGTTTTTTGGAAAACTGTGAACAAGATAAAAATAAAACTTTTTTCAAATCACCTGAAGAATTAGAAAAAATTGTTGATAATAGTTGTATATATTTTTTAATGATAAATTTTGGGAGGTATTCAATCGAACACCTTTTTGAATGCAAAAATAAAAATATCAAACTTAGAGTAGCGTTCAAAAAACCGCAACAAAAGGACGTTTTACCTTATATCAAAACTCTTGTCGACTTGGGTTGGGATGTTTTTGTTAATCCAATGAGTACAAACGCATATTCCGAAACAGAACTTGCAATATTAATTGATGAAATAAATAAAATTCAACCTTACGGATTAACGATTGTTGATACTTTAGGAAATATGCATCAATCTGATGTTCAAGAAATTTTTGAGTTTATTGACAATCGTTTGTCAAAAAATATTGCATTAGGGTTTCATTCACATAACAGTTTACAATTATCGTTTTCAAATGCAAAAACTTTACTCAAAATGGGAATAAATCGAGAAATTGTAATTGATTCTTGCATTTATGGAATGGGGAGAGGTGCAGGAAACCTTTGTACAGAACTTATTACGGCATATTTGAATAATAATTACGGAGCAAATTACGGATTATCTCCGATTATTAAAGCATTGGAAGAAAATATCAATCCGATTTATGCCGAAAAATCTTGGGGATATTCAACTCCGTATTATATCGCTGCTATCAGAGGATGCCACCCAAACTATGCAAGTTATTTGGTTACTAAAGGTTGTTCAGATGTAGAAATTGATGAGATTTTAAGTAAAATTTCTGATGATAAAAAAATCGTATTTGATAAAAGCAACATTGATTGTTTGATTTGCAAATGCTAACTACTAACCTTTTACGGCACCGTCATTTTCACCTGAAATAAAATATCTTTGCATAGCTAAAAAGAATATTATAATCGGGATTGTGGCTATAATTGAACCGGCTGCAATAAATCTCCAGTTTGCAGAAAACATTCCTTGCAAATTATTTATACCAACAGGCAATGTATACATACTTTCTTTAGTCAACATAATACTTGGCCACAAGAATTCACCCCAAGAACCAATAAAAGTGAATACAGCCAAAACCGCTAAAGTAGGCTTAACCATTGGTATAACAATTTTTACAAACATTTCAAAAACGTTACAACCGTCTACAATTGCGGCTTCTTCGACTTCGTGCGGAACTTTTAGAAAGGCTTGCCTCATAAGCATTATTCCAAAAGCGCTTACGGCAAATGGCATTACAAGTCCGATATAACCTGCTAAATTGCTAACACTATCTATCAAATGTAGTTTTAACGTAATAATATAAACAGGTAGCATTATTGCCTGAAATGGTATCATAATAGTTGCCAATATTGAGAAAAAGAAAACTTTTTTCCCTTTAAACTGCATTCTTGCCAATGGATACGCAGCAAGTGAGGACAAAACAAGATTAAGAATTACGGTCAGAGCTGCTACAATCATACTGTTCATAAAATATGCTATAAAATCAACTTTATGCCAAACATCAACATAATTAGCCCAAGTAAAATCTGTGGGAATAATTGTTGGCGGATATGCAAAAATATCTTCATTTAATCCTTTTAAAGAGGTCGAAGTCAGCCATATGAACGGAAAAATAGAAAGCAATGACGTTCCTATTAAGATTGTATGAATTAATGATTTTGAAAATATTTTTTTAAACATTAATAATCCATTTTGTATCCGTTATCTATTAATCGAGCAGTACAACCCATTCCGTCATTAGATTTTGCATTATCCGTACAAGTATATCTTGCACCGGCTGAATTCCAATTTAAATCAGTGTTAGATCCATTTGACAAGATGTATTCGACATCTTTGCTACCATATGGGTACAAAACTCCATCCGAACCAACTATAAAATAAAATATATCACGCCCAACGGTATTTGGGTTTTTAGTTCCATTGACATCAATTATTAAATTAGCCACAGCTGTATGAAGATTCATATTATCATGTATCGCTTGTTGTTTTGGAACGCTACGATCATTTTCAATCCTTCTGAATACATAAATTCCTCCGGCTGGGGTAATTAATGCATTATCAGCACCAAAAATTAATCCGGATGCCGTTTCGGCAGCAACACCGCTGGTCGCTTGTATTGTTATACCGCTATAATAATCATTTACAGAAACAGTGTTTGACAATTCTATATATTCACCCAAGTGACCTTTGAAAGTAATCATATTTCCTAAATTATTAGACGCTGTCCAAGCTCTTGTATCAGTTAAATCATTTGCATTTTCTGCTTCAATCATAGTACGTAAAGCTGTTTCCATATTTGAAACAGCAACAGATAATGCCGTTGAATTTATTCTATTTTGGTGCGCTGTCGCTAATGTTGGAAGAGTTAATGCAGAAATAACACCTAGTACTCCCAGTATAACCAATAACTCTACAATAGTAAATCCTAGTTTTTTCATTATATAAAGCCTCATCAATAATCTTTTTCTAATTGTAACATATTTAAAGTAAGTATACAATTTAATGTGCGATGAGGCAAAAAATTTTTTTAGAGGTTTTGTAGTGTGTATGAATATTCAACCAATATCAAATACCAACTTTAAAGGCCATGATGCCAGACCTCTTCGTGGATTTTTGATGAGCTCTAATTGCGAAGGAATTGCTGACGAGATGTTTAAAATTGGAAAACGGGAGGGGTTCAAAATATTTTCGCCTTTTGGAGAAAATGTTTTAAGCACATGTCAAGAAGCTTTACCCTACAAAACAAAAAGTGCTGAAAAACTATGGGCACAAGATTATTGGACAATAACAAAAGATAAAATCTTCTCATTAAATCCGGACATAATTACAGACTCTATCAAAAAATTCTTCAATTTACGATATGATTTAACTCAAAAAGTTACACGAGAAACACCTGAATTTAAAAGAATAAATTATGATGTATGGAGTATGTTTGCAGATTTAGCAACAAAAGAAATTAAAAATTTTCACGAGGTTTTTATTCAAAAAAAAGAAGAATTAAATAATAGGTTGCATAAAGCACATATTTCCGGCGGAAATCTTTTTATTTTTAAAGACGGAAAAGAAGATTCAATTATTGTAGGTCAAGATGAGCTTGAAAAATTTGATGTAGATGAAATTCAGGGAATGTACGGTGCAAAAAATATAATCGTTTTACCTCAAATGGATTATCATCTGGATTTATTTATTCGTCCTTTAGATAACAAAAGAGTTTTGTTAGCAGATGATAAATTAACCCTTGAAATACTTAAACAAGGACTTAATAAAATGCAAAAAAATGACGAAAGCTATGGTGTATTAGATGATTTTATAAAAAATTTTCAAGAAAATATTAAGTTGAACAACAAACCCCAATCCGAAGAGGTAGAAAAAATATTAACTGAAAATGGATTTGAAGTAATAAAAGTACCGGCAAGAATTTACGAAACTGAAACTAGAGAAAATGATTTGGTTGGTTTAAAACATTTTTGCAACTATGTAAACGCAAATGTTTTGATAAATAAAGATGGCGATTTAGTTTATATTACTAATAAATCAAATATAGATGAACAATTAGGCTTAACTCCCGCACTTAGTGAAAAAATTGGTTTTAGTTTTGAACAATGTTTTATTGACTCAATTTCTAAATATGTAAAACCTGAACATATGTACTTTGTTGACGGAGAAAATAATTTTGTATCTGAAATTATGCTCTCCGAATATCAAGGCGGTATTCATTGTGCATGTTCTGAAATTCCACAATAACAACCTATAGAGGGGTACTTTTATTTTAAACAAGTTTATAATACAATAAACTTGAGGTGGATAATGTTTAACGAAATTAAAACACATGAAATTACTGTCGACATTGTTATTTTGACAATCAAAAATAATGCATTACAAGCATTGTTAGTAAAACGTAATAACGAACCGTTTAAAGATAAATGGGCTATTCCGGGTGGATATGTTAGAATGTCTGAAAATCTTGATGAAGCTGCAATGCGTGTTCTTAAAGAAAAAACAAATGTTGATAACATCTACCTTGAACAACTTTATACATTTGGTGACCCACTTAGACACCCTATTTCAAGAGTAATTACGGTTGCATATTTCGCTTTAATAAGAGCAGAAGATTTTAATGTTGTGACAACAGGCGACTTGGCTTGGCACAAGGTGTTTGATTTGCCACCTTTGGCATTCGACCACAAAGAAATTATCCAGTATTCTCTAAAACGTACAAGAGAACGTTTGGAAATGTGTCCTGTAGCTTACCAATTGTTAAACGAAAAATTCACACTTACTGAAATGCAAAAGGCTTATGAAATGATTATGGAAAAAAGCCTTGATAAACGTAATTTTAGAAAAAAAGTTATCACAACAGAAGGTTTAAGAGAGTTGAACGAGTTTTCAAAATCCACTTCAAAACGACCTGCTCGACTCTACACTTTCGACAATATCAAATTAAACTCAAAAAGAGCTCATTTTATTAAAAAATCAGAAGGAAAATAAAAATGCTTACACTAGTTTGGACTATTTTAGTCGTATCCGCTTTACTTTTAATCGTACTTATTCTTATGCACTCTCCAAAAGGTGACGGCATCGCAGGGATTGGAAATGCTGCTCAAATGTTTGCTTCACAAAAAAGTGCTGAAAAAGGACTAAATAAACTTACTGCAATTGTTGCGGCAGTGTTTATCGTATGTGTATTTCTTTTAGGCTTCGGCATTATCAGATAAAATTTAGTTATGCCCAGATACATTGCTATAACTGATATTCACGGAGAATTAGAAAAATTAGAGAGCGTGCTTTCTCAAATAGAAACACGTGATGATG
>CAZPBG010000047.1:0-8816 GCA_964584885.1 uncultured Vampirovibrio sp. | reverse complement strand
AGCTTCTGCAGAGTTTGCAGCATAAGCAAGAACTTCGTTTCCGGTCAAAAACATTTTTGTGTCTTCTTTAATAAGTTTATTAACCATATAATTTCCCTTCAGTAACTATAAATATTATACTCCTAAAAAGATATATGTATAATGTTTATAGTTTTGATGTGATTAAGTGACTGAGTGACTGTGTGACTATGTGTTTACGGAGTTTGTATATACTGGATTGCCACGGGGGTAAATACTTTCGGTCTGTAGTTGAAACTACTAATTTGGAAGTAAAACGAAAAACGATTTTCTCGCAATTATGTACGGCTAGTAATTTTGCATCCTGTCATTGCGAGCGAAGTGAAGCAATCCACTACAAGAAAATCAGGTCTTTAATCCAAATACTAACATTAATAACTAAGCATTTTTTACAATTTTCTCAAAAAATATTTTACTAACCGGTTCAATAGAGCTTATTTTTAAATAAATCTATTATGCTAATATGAAAAGACTGTTTATATGCTTAACAATTTTATTATATTTAATATCTTTTGTGCCGATTGAAACTATTGCTGCACCAACACATTCAGCAGAAATCTCAAAGATTGAAAACGAATTATATGGGTTTGATTATACGAATGATGAATTAAAAAACAGAGTTGCAAGACTTGAAAAAACTATATATGGTCAAGCTTCAACCGGAGATTTAACAAAACGCATAAAAAAACTCGCAACAGATATAACTGCAGAGCAAATCGGCTTGGAAATAGAACCGACAGAAGATACTTTCAGAGAAGATGAAGTTGCTGCTGATAGTACTGTTAATTATCCGATTGTCGATGAAATCGAAATGAAATTATTTAACCAAACATATAAAAATAGAGATTTCCACACAAGAATAGTAACCATTGAACGAAAATTATTCGGAAAAATTTATGATATAGATGATTATTCTACTCGTATGGACAGGATAAAGGCGGAAGTCATGCCACAAACATTAGCAAAAGAGCAATATTATGATGACGATGCAATAAACTCAAACACATTATCAGGACTAAATTCCAGTCGCTATGCCTCAATGCCTTATGGTCAAAATAATTACACACGTCCATACACTAACTATGGTGATTTTACAGGTGGAGCTTCTCCTATTCCTAATAATTTAGAAGACGAACTCGCACAGCTTGAATATGATACGTTTGGTACAGAGTTTTCCCACGAAGATACTAAGAAACGTTTGAAACGATTAAATAGTGCAAACAAAGCTAAAAAATCGACTTATCGCTATGATTCAAACAAATTTCAACAGCGAATGTCAACTGCAATGGAAATTGGTGCAATGTTATTGATGATTCTTGCAATGGTTTTGTAATGTTTTGTAACAAACAGGCAAAATTTTTTTCTTTTGATGTTTTATATTATACATAAGGATAAATAAAAACTGAAAGGGAAAAATATGTTGCGTGCAATTAATAATGTAAATGAAATTCAAGTTCCAAGCAATAAAGATGCGCAAACTACTGTAACAACGAATTTCAGAGCAAATGATTATGAACGTACACCTGATAAAGATACATTAGAAATTTCATCGAAGGATGATTCTAACAATAATTCAAATAAAAATTGGTTAATAGGACTTGGAGTTGCTGCTGCCTTGGCTACTGTAGGTATAATCGGGTACAAGCAAGGATGGTTTACAAAAGCTGTTAAGGATGCTAAATCGGAAGCAGAGGAAAAGGCAAAAGAAGAAGCTAAAAACACTGTCAAAGACCTAGTGTTATCAAAAGTTCCACGAAAAGAAAAAAGTTTAGCTGATAAGATTAATGCTTTGAATAAATATTTAGATGAAACCGAAAAATTACCATTAAATGCAACTGAATCTGAAATAAAAATTGCATTTAGAAAAGCTGCTATGAAAGCTAATGCCCAAAATGATGAAAAGGCTTTAATGAAAATCAATTCAATTTATCAAGATATTTCAAAAGGGGCTAAAAAAGGAACTCCTAAGCAAAGTGAACCAGTATCACAAACTACCTTGAGAAATGAAGCAGAAATTCAAGGAAAATTGAATTATGAATTAAAAATTGATGGAAATACGTTTTATGTGGAAAATGGTAAAATTGTAAAATCTGTTAATAGTAATAATGAAGTATGGAAGATTACGGATAAAACAGATAAAGCTTTTGTAGAAAAAATAAATAATGAAATAAACAAAAAAAATAAAGAAATTCTTGAAGAAACGAAACCTCTACAAAAAACGGAAACAAATAATTAATATAACAAAATAAGAATGTTAACGAGTATTACTTTTTATAATGTCAGAAATCCAAGGCAAATAGCTATATAGACCTAAAAATGAAGTTATTGCTAAATACAAAATGATAGTAGTTGTAAAACATTGAATAATTGATAAATTCAAAAGAACCGGCACGTTTAGCATCAAAAAAATGTTTGTTGCAATCTTATTTATAAAAGGTATCATTGCGCAAATATTATAAATGAGTTTTGCCAATACTGTGATTATAAAATATGCAAAAGAAATAAAAATTGATTGTAAAATATTAAACATCAAAAATGGACGAATTTGTTTTCTTAAAACTGCTGCAATAATCATCCATACAAAGCCTGCCATTCCAACAGTCAAATATGACAAAGCCGAAATTAATTTTTCTATCCCGTAAGGTTTACTAAACTGCAATTAAATCACTCTTTCTTGTTTCTTCTATATAATCATCAAGTACCTGAATAAATACAAGCTTGTATTCATCGTTTTCAGGTTTTAAATTCACAGCTGCACGATATGAATAAATAGAACGTTCAATTTCTTTATTCATATAATAAACATTGGCTATCAAAATAAATATACTTGCATCAAGTTTATTTATTTTAAGAGCTTCTCTGTACTGATCTTCGGCTTCTTTGTATTTTTTTAGATTTGAATACAAGTTACCTAATAAAATATAAGCATTAACTTCTCCAGGGTTCGCCAATATTGCACGTTTATAGACTTCTACAGCATCGTCATAATCTTTAAAATCAGATTTTGCAATTGCATAACAAATGAACGCTTTATAATTATCTCCATCTAAAGAAATTGCTTTTTCAAAGAAATCATAGCATTTGTCTTTATCTTTTAGCACAGCTAAAGTGTTTGCAATACAAAGTGCTACTGTTTTATTATCAGGAGCTAAGTCAAAAACTCGATAATAGTATTCCAAAGCTTGTTTGTAGTCATAAAGTTTATAGCAAACATTACCTAAATCAACCAACGCAGTTAAATTATCTTTATCTATAGACAAAGCTTTTTCATAATAAGCTCTTGCTTCAACATAGTCTTCAAAATCATGATACAAAAGTGCAATCGCATTGTAAATTTCGGGGTCTTGAGAATTAAAATCCAAAGTTCTTGAATAATAATGAAGAGCTTTGGCAAAATTCTTTAATTCTGCATAGGTGTTTCCTAAATTGTAATAAACCAAATAATTGCTTGGATTTACAAGAACTGCTTCGTTAAAGTATTTTAAAGCTTTTTTATATTCTTTTGCATAGAACCAAATACTACCCAAATTTAAAAGTGTTTGCAAATCTTTTGGATCGATTTCTAGCAAACTTTCATATACTGAAATAACTTTTTCATACTGATTATCCATTGCATAATATTTTGCTAATTCGTGATAATTATCAGTATTTTTAGGGTCTAATGCCATTTTTAAAACGGTTTTTTCAATAGCTTTTTCTAGTTCTTTTTTATCCATTTTTCAATCTCTTCAAATTTTACGTTCTACTTTAAATTAGTCTTACTTATATTCAGAATATTCTTCAGATTCTTTTAACCAAGTTTCACGAGGAACACTGAATGCGTGATTCCAGAATTTTTCAATTGCATACGCTTCTCTATCGTCTTGATGAAGAATATGAACAACGACATCACCATAATCAATCAAGTTCCAACGGTTTTTTACATCATTTTCCTTGCCATGAGGTAACCTTGCAAAAGTTTGTTTAACTTTATCTGCAAGATTTTCGGTTAAAGCCTTTACCTGAGTAGAAGTTTGAGCTGATGCGATTACAAAATAATCTGCAAAAGATGAAACATTGCTAATATTCAAAATCGAAATATTACTTGCAATCTTTTCATCTAAAATTCTTGCTACTACACAAGCAAACTTATATGATGTCAATTCTTCAGTCATTAAATTCTCCATACTAAATCATGTCTATTCTTTTTTGGTGTCGTCCACCCTCAAACTCGGTTTTTAGCCAAATATCAACAATATCCAAAGCTAAACCTACACCCGTAATTCTTTCTCCTAAGCAAAGGATATTTGAATTGTTATGCATTCTTGTCATTCTTGCACTAAAAGTATCTGTACAGTGTGACGCTCTTATTCCGTCAAAACGATTTGCCGCAATTGACATTCCGATACCGGTTCCGCAAACAAGAATTCCTTTGCAACCGGTATTTAAAACTTCTTTTGCCACAGCTTTTGCTATTGGTGGATAATCACAAGACTCTGTTGAATTGCAGCCTAAATCAGAAACTTCATAGTCAAGCTTCTTTAACAATTCAATAATTTCATTTTTAAGTCTAAATCCACCGTGATCAGAGCCAATTATAATTTTTTCAGTCAAAACTTTTCCCTTCTAACAGTTGTATTCTAGCATATAATAAGGAGCCTCGCAAGTATAAAATATAATCTATAAATAGTAAATTATATTTATTACAAAGTCTGCAAATAACATATAAACAGTAGACAATACAGCCGCTCTAGTTGTTGAAACACCAACGTCTTTAGCTCCGCCTGTTGTTTCATAACCTTGAGTTGCACAAACTAAAGCAATTAATATACCAAATACAAACGCTTTTAATAAGCTGATGTAGATATCTTTTGTGCTTAACCAAAGCCAAACTGAATGGATGTATCTGTAAGGATGCAAGCCTATTGTTTGATTTGAAACTACTAATCCACCCAAAATTCCAACCATTTCAGCAATTAATACAACCATTGGAACAGTTATTGCAGCAGCTAAAATTCTTGGTGAAAAATAGTATCCAACAGGGTCAATTTTAAGTGTTTTTATTGCATCTACTTGTGAAGTTACTTTCATATTGGCAATTTCAGCGGAAATCGCAGTACCGGCTCTAGCACCAATTGCAAGAGCAACAAACCCCGGAGCGATTTCTCTTATCATAACAACAGCTATAGAGCCGCCAACATAAGCTTCTGCTCCGGTCATCAAAAATTGTTTTGAAACTTGTATTGCAATAACGGCCGCTGACACAAAAACGATTACAAGCGAAATTATTAACGAATCATAACTAATTGATGCGGCTTGAGCTATTACGGATGAAAACCTAGCTCGTCCTGACAAAGTATATTTTATACTTGTAATTAAATTTTGGATACATTTACCAAGAAAACTAATCATAGATACTATTATAAAACTAATGGTAAACTTTTGTAAAGGATTTAAGCAATAATTTTTTATTTTTTGTTTTTATAATAATAACAATAGTGTGTGGAGGTGTAAATCTATGACTTATCAAATCAACGGTGCAGTGGGTAAATATGATAACTATGGTAAAAATGCAGTGGAAAACCATTTGCAACACTTAGAAGCACCTCTTATTAATGATAAACAAACTCCTGCTCCGATTTTAGACTTTAGACCTACTGAGGAAGCTCAAGTAAATAATATACAAGCGCTTGAAAGGTTTGCAGATGAAAATGATGCTTATTTAAATGCGCTTCCGCCTCTTGAATATGAATACAGATACATGCCGGAAGGCACTTTTGATAAAAAAGCTTTGTTAGGTGCTGCAGAAGAAGAAATGCAGACTAAAGAATTATCTGTAGAAGAATTTGAAAACAGATATTTGTTAGATGACTCGATGACGGCAGAACCTTTAGATATAAATAAAGACGGGAAAATCGATAATTCAGAATATGCTGCAAACATTGTTGCGACTGACCTTTTGAGCAAAGGTACAACCGATCCGATGAAAGCAGACGGCTCCATTAATTCAAAAGGTATGAATGCAATATTGGAATATTCTAAAAAGAGCAATGCAGCAGCGGCAGCAAAATTGTACGCAGATATTTATAATACCTATAATTTAGGTCAATAATTTGAAATGCATTATTTTAATATGATATAATAATTTTAAATTATGGGAGGAGTTTTATGAGCGAAGTTGTTATAAAAAGTTTAGATGGTGTTGATATTGTCCAGTATCAACCGGTTGGTGTTTGCAGTAAAATGATGCAATTTAGAATAAAAAACGATATTATAGAGGATGTTGAAATCATTGGTGGCTGTGCCGGTAATATTAGTGGTATAAGTATTTTAATCAAAGGAATGAATATCAATGATGTGATTGAAAAAATTCAAGGTATTCCATGCGGAAAAAGACCGACAAGTTGTCCTGATCAAATAACAGTCGGCTTAAAAGCTTATATTGAAGCAAAACAAAAGGTAAATGTGTAATAAGGAAATGGTGGAAATGACAAAAGTAACTTTAATCAAAGGAGATGGAATTGGACCGGAAATATCAGAGGCTGTTCAAAAAATTATTGAAGCAGCAAATGTAAATATTGATTGGGATATTCAGACTGCCGGTGCTGATGTTATTGAAACAGAAGGAGTTCCGCTTCCGCAAAGAGTTCTTGAGTCTGTTAAAAAAACAAAAGTTGCTTTAAAATCACCTGTAACGACTCCAATTGGGAAAGGTTTTCGTTCTGTTAATGTGCAACTAAGAAAAGAATTAGATTTGTATGCAAATTTAAGACCTTGTTATAATCTACCTAATGTTAAAACTAGATATGAGAATGTTGATATAGTTGTTGTGCGTGAAAACACAGAAGATTTGTATGCAGGAATTGAACGACAAGTTGACACTGATACAGCAGAAAGTATTAAAATTATTACAAGAAAGGCTTCTTTAAGAATTGCAGAATTTGCATTTGATTATGCGGTTAAAAATAATAGAAAAGAAGTTTGTGTTGTAACAAAAGCTAATATTTGCAAACTTTCTGACGGATTGTTTTTAGAATGCGCAAGAGAAATTTCAGAAAAATATCCTCAAATACAATTCAGAGAGATATTAGTGGATAATTGTTGTATGCAGCTTGTTCAGAACCCAAATCAGTTCGATGTATTACTTCTTCCTAATCTTTACGGAGATATTGTTTCGGATTTATGCGCAGGATTAATTGGCGGTTTGGGGATTGCTCAGGGTGCAAATATTGGAAAAGATTTTGCGGTTTTTGAACCCGTTCACGGTTCAGCACCTGATATTGCAGGACAAGATAAAGCAAATCCTACTGCAATGTTAATGTCTGCAATTGAAATGCTTAACTATATAGGCGAAAATGAAGCGGCTACAAGAATTAAAAATGCGTTATTTAAGACCTTAAATGAAAATATTAAAACAGCAGATTTAAAAGGAACTGCTTCTTGTAGCGAATTTACAAATGCGATAATCAAAAACTTGTAGATATGTTGAAATTCGAGTTTGCAAGAGATGCATTAGTTTATTTAATCAAAAAATATGCTATAAACGAGATTTATATCCCGTATTATTTGTGTGACGTAATTCGCCATAGCTTGTACGATGTAGGTTGTAAAACCTCGTTTTATCATATTGATGACAATTTTATGCCAACTATTGAATTTGATAAAACGAGTTTTATTCTATATCCAAATTATTTTGGAATTTGTTCAAAAAATGTCGATATTCTTGTAGAACGCTATCCACGCTTGATAGTTGATAATGCACATGCTTTTTATAATCAACCACAAGGTTTTGCAACTTTTAACGCTTCTAGAAAGTTTTTAGAAAGAAATGAAGGTTCTTTTCTTTGGGTTGGAAGTGGTGTTAACGATTATTCTCCAGATTTTGAAAGAAGAAAGATTTTTGATGAAATTCATAATATTTATAAACATAAAAATGAGTTAAATATTTCATTAAAAGAGTGTGATATTCCTTTTTGCTATCCATTTTTATCAAAAACAGAAGAAGAAGCAGATGAATTAGTTAAAACGCTAAAGGGTAATGGTTTAGAAATTTATAGATATTGGAATAATTTGCCAAAAAGTTTCAATGAATACAAGTTTTATTCAAGGTTAGTACCAATTCCTTTGAAAAATGTAAAATAAAAGGTGAGTATAACAAACTGTAATTACTCACCTTTTTATTAATTCTTAATTTACACGCTAAAAGAGTTCTTCTATTTTATTCAGTGTCAGTTTTTATAGCTTTTTCAACATAGTCATTAAGTTTCTCAGTCATTTCTTTTGTTGTATCATCAGACCATTTTGAGCCAATAAAATTCTTCAATTCATTGAATGCTCCACGCCATCTTTCAAGAGTTTTTGTAGCATTACCGGCTATAGCACCCAAATTACCCTGTACGAATTCTTCAACTTCAGCTTCATCAATAACACCTTGACGACCGGTTTCTTGACTATCATATCCGGACCAAATAGATTTATTTTTTGCCTGATCTTCTGTTTTGTCAACGTTAGTCTCATTTTTCTGAGCGTTTATCTGTGTTGTCCCTATTTTGTCAATACGATTCATAAGATACTCCTTTCTTGTTATGTTACATAGTTTATAACGGCATTTTTTTGTTAAACTTTAATTTTATTACATTAATAATCAATGATATTGTACTCGGAATTGCTGATTTTATTGTAATTGCACCAATTGTAACATTTTATTAAGAAATTATGTCGGCTTTACTAAGCCGACATAATTTCTTAGTTTTCCTCCCCAAATGCACTACTGTCCATGATAATTTCAATTATCACAAATAAGATTAAAATGCAGTTGT
>CAZPBG010000046.1:0-8899 GCA_964584885.1 uncultured Vampirovibrio sp. | reverse complement strand
CGTTAACGTCAACTCTTACAAGAGCTGTTTTTCCTTTGATGTCGCCTAAATCTTTAATTGATTTTTTCATTATCTCTTCCTTTCTTGTCGAATTGATAAATTCGACCTACTTGTCATTAAAGCATGACAATTATACAACAAAAAGGAAAGTTTTAAAATTATACTTGCCTAAAATTGCGATTTAGCATTAATCAAGAACTGTTGAAACAATTTTTGCTGTTGAGATTTTTAAGCAATCCAAATTCTCGCAAGTTGTTTGTCTTCTTTCCCACAAACAAGGTTGAAGAGGACAGTTGCAATCCGCTTTAATCGGAGTTACTAACCCGTTTTGAGGAATTAGTTTCTTGTCATCCGTTGAGCCAAAAATAACGTAAGTTTTAACTCCCAGTGCTACTGCAATATGTAGTGGAGCAGAGTCTGAACACAAAAATTTTTCTGCGCTTGAAATTAATTCAGCCAATTCTTCTAAGTTTTTGGTTTGTCCAAATAAATTTTCATACTTATCAGGCGATACAAGTTTTTGGATAACATCAATACATTCTTTATCATCCGGTCCACCGGCTAGAAGAACTTTTGCCCCTGAATTTGCGAGTTGTTCTATAACCTCAGCCCATTGTTCAGGCTGAATTGTCTTAATCATGCCCTTTTGAACACTGATTTTACTAACTCCAGGGTGTATTAATATTGAATTTGGAATTATCGGTTTCTTTTTGATACTTAAAACAGGTAGTTCTGTTCTAATATTGGTAACGTATTTAGCCAAATCGTGATACATATCAACAGCATAATAGTTTTTATTCAAATCAACTGCTTTTGTCAATAAAATTTTACTTAATATCCCTGTATTATAGCCATATTTTTCTTTAACAAATGTCATAAAAAGAAAAATTGAAATAAATTTGTTTGAACCGGAAGAAATAACCATATCAAACTTACCTTGCCAAATTTTGATTAAGAGTTTTAGGAGTTCAAAATACTTATTTTTACCTTTGATATTTGCAAACAATGTTTTATCAATAACATCTGTTAGACGTGTAATTCCACGGCTACGTTTTTCCAAGGCTAATGTAATTTCAGAATTTGGGAATTGCTCTTTTACGGACAAAATAGTCGGTAAAAATAGGATTTCATCTCCCAGTCCGCCAAAATTTATAAAGAGTATTCTTTTAGTTTGCATATTATTTCTCCAAAAGGTTTTTCCCAGCTAATAGGGTCATCCTGTTTAAATATTTCAACACTATTATACCAAGGAGTTGTTTGGGTATCATCAAACCATCTCCAATCGGTTGCATATGGAAGCATTAAAAATGTTTTTACACCCAATGCACCTGCAAGATGTGCTACAGAAGTATCAACACTAATAACTACATCCATTGATTTAAGCGCCTCAGCAGTGTCTTCAAAATCTTTAAAATCTTTTGCAAGATTTATCATTTGAGGATATCTTTCATTCCCTTTCAAAGTATCTTGCACTTGAAAAGAATATACTTGAATGTTTTCCATATTCAAAATATCTTCAAAGAGTTTTATATTAATCGTGCGATTAATCATTGTTCTTATACCGGCACTTCCGGCTTCCCAACACAATCCTACCTTTATCTTATCAGATTTAATTTCTTTTGTTTTAGCACTCAAATATCCTTCTGCATAAGGAATATTATCAAAATCCACATCCAAAATATACGCTAAATCAGTAATTCTTACTGTTTGCATATTTTTCTCAACTTCTTTATTCGAAATAAATTCTATATCAGGATAATTATTTTTAAATAGTCTTGATAGCGGTTCACGAGTAGCCACATAAATTTTTTTAACTTTTTCTTTAAGTATAGGCAAATACCTTACAAATTGAATATGGTCACCAAATCCTTGGTCGCAAACAACCACAATTTCATCATTAAATTTATCGCCAATTTTATAATCACAACCTTTTCTTTGGAAGAATAGCTCATAACCCTCTTTGAATTTTCTTTGAGCCAATTTGCACATTCCTAAAGAAACAATTGCATTTTCATCTGACGGAAAATATTCCATCATTTTTAGATAATACTCTTCTGCTTCAAGCAATTTTCCTTGTTTTTGCAAGCTTACAGCCATATTATAATACGCAGCAGGTTGACCAAGTTCAGCTGCTACTTTGTAGCATTCAAAAGCTTGTTTATCATCTGAGTAAATAAGTTCTTTTAAAAATCCTAATTGAAACCAAAATGCAGGGATATCTTGATGTTCTTTTAAATAATTTACGCATAAAACTTCTGCTTCAGATAATTTTCCGGAAAATGTCAAAGCTTTTACCATGCATAAAATTGAATCCTTGTCATCAGGGTATAATTGATGCATTTTTGCAGAATATTCAACAGCTTTTTTGTAAAATTTGATTTCAAAAAGAGAATTGATAAGCTTTGTATAAATTTCAGAATTTTCGCCAAATTCGAGTGCGTGTTCCAATATCTGAGCAGCACTGGCAAAATTTCCTTTTTTGTATTCGCAAAAACCTAATGCAGAAACAGTTCCTAGTGTTTCTTTGATTTCACAAGCTTTTTTTAAATAAATGCTTGCCTTATCGTAATTCCCGATATTTACATAAAACAAACCAAACGCAGACAAAAGAGGCCCGTTCTCAGGTTCTTGTTCAAGAAGACTATGATAAACTGTTTCAGCTTCTTGAAAATTCCCTTGTTGGGTAAGCAAAATAGCTTTATTAAAAAGTTCAAGGTCAATCATAATCCCAAACTGCCCAAAAGATTTAGCACAACACCTTGCAATATTTGAAGAACAATGAATGCAAGGATTGGTGAAATATCCAACACCCCACCAATTGGCGGAATAATTCCTCTAAACACATTTAAAAACGGATCCGTCACCGATTGCAACCATCTGAATGGTTGAGTATCCCAATCTATTGTATGTATCCAAGTCAAAAATATTCTGAATATCAACAATAAATAGTAAAAGTAAAATAATAAATCTACTAATCTTGAAATAGAACCGTTCATAAAATTGCCTCTTTATTTGCTTATAACTGAGAGCTTGATTTTGTATTTGCACATTGGCATTTATCAGCTTCAGCCGGAATTCTTTCAATCATTGTGAATAATAATTTTTTCAAGTTATCAAGGTTGTTGTTAAATACTTGAATAACTTCGTGGTGAGAAACAGGTGGAACATCACCAACCAAGCCTGCATCATAATCTGTGATTAAAGAAATATTTAGTGGACACATATCCATTTCTTTAACCAAATATGCTTCAGGGAATGCTGTCATATTGATAACTTCCCAACCTTGATTTGTAAAGAATTTTGATTCTGCTTTTGTCGAAAATCTAGGGCCATTGATTACAACTACCGTACCTGTTTCGTGAACAGTAATTCCTAATTCTTTTGCTGTATCAATAGCAAGTTGTCTTAATTCCGGGCAATAAGTTTCTGCAGCTGACGGATGTGTAACAATAGGACCTTCAAAGAAAGTTGTTTTTCTTCCGTCTGTCCAATCTACAAATTGGTCACAAATTACAAAATGTCCGGGTGCAACGTGTTTTTGCAAGCTACCTGCTGCGCAAGGTGAAATAACTCTTGTACAACCAACGTGTTTCATTGCCCAAACGTTTGCACGATAATTAATCAAATGTGGTAAAATAGTGTGGCTTCTGCCGTGACGTGGCATAAATGCAACTTTATGTTCTCCGATTTTACCAATGAAAAGACTATCAGAAGGCATTCCATAAGGAGTTTCAACTTTTACTTCTTTAATATCATCCAAAAATTTGTAAAAACCTGAACCACCGAATACACCAATATCTGCTAATTTTTCCATTTGATTATTCCTTTCTTTTTATAGCTTGTTAATCTATTTTAGCATGAAAGTTTTTTTATGTTAAGATTGGTTTATGAAGAATAAAATTTTTAGTGTTTTATCTATATTTTTTATGTTAACAACTTCTGTTTTTGCAGAAGATTTGAGATTTGTACAAGTTGACGGACTTAATTTTACTAAATCATCGGAAGCAGAACAACGATTTGATAAAATTATTACTGATATTAATAAACAAAAAGATGTTTCATTTGTTGTTTTTAGTGGCAACAATATTTCAAGACCAAATAAAGACGATTTGGAATTGTTCCTTAAATTATCAAAAAAATTAAATTCACCTTATTATATTGTTCTTGGACAAAAAGATGTTAATAAACAAAAAGATTTAGGCAAAAATGAGTACATGAAAATCGTTTCTAAAAATGTACGCACTCACAAAAAGATTTATTCCCCAAATTATGTTTTTGAAAAAAATGGAGTTGTTTTTGTTGTTCTTGACGGCTCAAAAGATGTTATTCCAACATCAATGGGGTATTACAAACCTGATGTAGTAGCTTGGCTTGATACGCAATTGGAGATTTATAAAGGTAAAAATGTTATTATTTTACAACATTTTCCTATAATTCCACCTTGTCAAAAAGAAAGCCGATATACAGCTAAGCCTGAGAATTATTTAAAAGTTTTGGCAAAACACAAGAATGTCAAAGCTGTTATTGCCGGACATTTTGGTGTAAATAACGAAATCGATTTTAACGGAGTAAAACATATTTCTACAGCAGATGCTCCTAATTATAGAATTATAGATATTTTAGATTGCACGGGCAAAAATCCTGAATTTTGGTCTATTATTAAGGAATAAAATTTGCTATATTTGTCTTGCAATTTATTTGGACACTAATGCCCCAAAAGGGAAGGTCGGGAGAGGTACAGTCTTTGAAGTGATTAAGTGATTCGGGCTAGACCTTCGGTCATCGCCCTACCGAAAATCCGCTCCCCCTTTGAGGAAGAACACACTGTAATCACAAATCCCGACTCACGAAACAACCTTTCAACATTATTGAATTTTTAATGTTTATACTTTATAATCTAATAAACAATAAAATTTTGTTTGTTAATCAGGAGGGTATTTTTATGAAATGGCTTTATGACAACTGGATGAAAGCAACTCCATTTTTAGCTTTTTATACTTTTATTTTAGTATTTTTATATGTTAAAGACGTTAACTATCCTCTCTATCTTATTTGGGTACAAGGCATTATTTATTGGGTTCATGAATTTGAAGAATATATTTTCCCTGGTGGATTTTTAGAATTCTTTAACAAAAAACCTCTTGGTTCAAATCAAGCTGAATATCCATTGACTAAAATCGGTTCATTTTGGATAAATATTCCTTTGGTTTATATTGCAATGCCATTGTCTGCTGTTTTAGCTCATTTTTGCGGAGTTGAATGGGGTCTATGGACTGCATACTTCTCATTCCTAAACGCTTTGGCACATGTCGGAATGTTCTTTATTTTCGATAGAAAATATAATCCTGGGTTAATCGCAAGTGTTTTATTGAATATTCCTGTTGCAATTTATATGTCTTGGTATTTTTGGACAAACAACTTAGTTACTACACAAACAAATATCATAAGCATAGTTGTTGCAATAATCGCACAAGCTTCTATGATGATTTATGGTTTTGCTTATCTTGTTCCAAAAATGAAAAAAGAGCAAGGAAAAAAAGAAATCTAGTTTTAAGTAAATACAAGGTTTCAAGGCGAATGTTGTTAACTTATTTGTTTGTTGTATAATTCACTTATATCTACTAAGGAGAATTTTAGATGAAAGTTAGCGTAAAAGTGCCTGCTACATCGGCAAATCTTGGCCCCGGGTTTGATTGCTTAGGATTGGCGCTTCCTATATACAACACTATTACAATTGAAGAAACTGTACTTCCCGGCACAGGGATTGAAATAAATTTGATGTCAGAAGAAGAATCTATTGATGAAATGGTTTTTGATAGTATTCCTCGTGATGAAAACAATATTGTGTATAAAGCTGTAGAAATGCTTTACAATTCAATTGGTCAGGAACCTTCTGAACTTAAAATAAATATTCAGGCTCAAATTCCTATAACAAGAGGATTGGGGAGCTCTTCTTCTATTGTAGTCGGAGGTTTGCTTGCTGCGAATAAATTGTTGGGTTCGCCGGCAGATGAAACCGCACTTCTTGCAATTGCAACGGAAGTTGAAGGACATCCGGATAATGTTGCACCTGCTATTTTAGGAGGTTTTGTTCTTGCAAATCAAGAAGAGGACGGAACGATTACATACGCAAAGTTAAAATGGCCGGAAGAATGGGATATTACGGTTTGTATACCTGACTTTGAACTTTCAACAGAAATTGCTCGTTCAGTGTTACCTACAGAAATTCCAATGCAAGATGCATTGTTTAATACAAAACATTTGGCAATGCTTATTCAAGCTGTTAATACTTCTGATGCTAAACTTATGAGTTTAGCGTTGAAAGATAAATTACACCAACCTTATAGAGAAAAACTGGTTCCCGGCATGAAAGAAATAATGGAAGCTTTTAAACACGAGGACGGTGTTTTGGGATGTGTGCTTTCCGGCGCAGGTCCGTCCTTATTAGTAATTTCTCATAAATATGATGTTGATAAAATAAAATCAACTGTTAAAGAAATTTGGAATAATCAGAATATTAAAGCTGATGTAAGAACTCTTAAAATAGAAGAGCAAGGCGCTGTTATATTTTAAATTAGAATTATAAAAGTTTTTTCTAAATAAATTATTTGATTTTATTAAAGCTTATTCGTTTTGTGCCGTTATTTTCATTAGAGGTGAAAAATGGCTAGAATAATTGAAAATGAAATTGGAAAAAGACGTTTAATCAAAATGAGCACGGATGATATTTTATCCATTGTAAAAGATTATCAAAGAATAGTTCCGAGGTTTGCATCATATAATGAAGCTCGTGAATTTCTTTCTGACACGGTAATCTTTATACCGGAAGATGATTGTATATCGCTATAAGTAAGAATTTTTTAGAAAATTTAAGGTTAAATTTATCTTATAAAATCAGTAAAAACAACTTCTTCTTGTTTAGGAAGTTCTATTCCTGAATTTTTCCCTGCTTCAATACATTTTAAGTAGTATGCCATATTGCGTGCAAGAATTCTCATATTTTGCATACCTTCCAAATCTTGTTTTACATCATCGGCATTTCGTCCGTGAACCATATTCCAATATCTGCCTGAAATAATAGGCATTTGTGTAATTGTAAAATATCTATTTAATTGATCAAGAGTTGCGGTTGTACCGGCACGTCTTGCACTAACGACTGCTGCACCCGGTTTGTGCATAAAGATTTCACCTCTACCAGACATAAAGGCTGCAAAAAACGCTCTATTCAAAAATGATATTGCACCGCCTGCTGCAGCTGCGTAATAAACAGGAGAACCTAAAACAAACGCATCGAAATCTCGAGCATATTCTAAAAATTCGTTAACTCCGTCATCAATAACACATTTACCAATTTTTGCACACGCTCTACACGCTCTGCAACCGCTTATTGTTTTTGTGCCGATTTGATATATTTCAGAATCAATACCTTCTTCTTGCA
Organism: uncultured Vampirovibrio sp.; assembly: GCA_964584885.1. Lineage (GTDB taxonomy): Bacteria > Cyanobacteriota > Vampirovibrionia > Gastranaerophilales > Gastranaerophilaceae > CAG-196. The sequence continues at coordinate 1,461 of CAZPBG010000046.1, read as the reverse complement.
AAGTCTTTTGAATTTCACTTAATGCAGTATAAGTACATCCGTTTTTGTTTGGCGAACCATTGAATAATAATACTCTCATATTAACTCCTTTGTTATATCTTTATCTTGTTTCAGAAATTCCCCAGTGCAATTTATCTCTTAACACTGAATAAAATTGTTCACCTTTTAAAAATGCCAAAAGTGCTTTATGTTGAGCAGATTTTATTGTAATTTTTTCAACACACTTTGTGCAGTCTGCTCCGTCAACCGAAACTGAAAGCAATTTATCGCCCGTTCTTACGGTGATTTCTTCTCCTGCAGGAACTACAATTGGTCTTGCATTCAGTGTATGAGGACAAATCGGCACAATTGAAATAACTTCTGATGTCGGGTACAAAACAGGTCCTCCGGCTGACAATCCATAAGCAGTTGAGCCGGTCGGAGTTGAAATTATTATTCCGTCTGCAATATAGTCACAAACATCGTTTCCGTTAATTTCCAAATAGAATTTTGAAGTCCTTGAAGAATCACAACCTTTTATTACAAAATCATTTAATGCAAATCTATCAAGCGCAGAAAGCATCATTCTTTGTTCAACGTAATATTTTTTATTAATAACCGCATCCACTACATCTTGAACAGAACCTGTTTGTGCCAAAAAACCCAAACGTCCAAGATTTATACCAAGAACAGGTACTTTTGAAACAGAATAAAATCTTGCCGCTTTCAAAAGAGTTCCGTCACCACCGATTACAATAGAAATTTCTCCAAACTCAGATAATTTATCAATATCAAAAGACTGAAACTCGACTTTGTTTTCTATCAATAGCGATTCAACTTTCAAAAGTGCATCTTCGTAACCTAATATGTTTTTATTATAAACAACATTAATCTTCATACGGTTGATTATAGCATGGAATTTCTTTTTATGATATTTTAGTAATTAGTGAACAACACTTGATAAATAACAATGAGAGCACAAAACAGTTCACTAAAAGCAAAGGATATTTTAAAATGATAGAAATGAAAGTTATGGGTATAGCACTTGACGTGAGAACAAATTCTCCTATCGTTGTGCTTCATGATTTAGATAACAGAAAAGCATTACCTATTTGGATTGGTTCTGCAGAAGCAAGTGCTATAATAAGATGTATTGAAGGACTTGTTGTTGCTCGTCCAATGACTCATGATTTGGCAGCAAATTTAATCGAAAAAACAGGTTACACTCTTGAAAAAATCGAAATTAACGATGTTGAAAAAGATACTTATTATGCAACATTATTTATAACAAAAGACGGAGAAACAATTGAAGTTGATGCTCGTCCGTCTGATGCAATTGCTCTAGCTATGAGAGCAAAAGCTCCAATCTATGTTACTGCAAATGTACTTATGAATGGTTCGGTTTCAACTGATTCCGCAAAAGATGCAGAAGAAGCTCAAGAATTTAAAGATTTTATTCAAAATATTAAACCTTCTGATTTT
>CAZPBG010000045.1:0-9161 GCA_964584885.1 uncultured Vampirovibrio sp. | reverse complement strand
CCGCATTGATGTAATCCATACAAGTTTCAGTTGTGATAGTCAATCCCGGTGGAACAGGCAAACCTAAGTTAGTCATTTCAGCAAGGTTTGCACCTTTACCGCCCAAAAGGTTACGCATATCAGCGTTTCCTTCACGGAATAGCCATACTCTCTTATTTTGAGTCATTGGTTTCTCCTTTTCTTACAAATACTATACTAGAATATATAATTCCTTTTGTGTTTATTTTACCATGAAAAAATTTTTTTTTAAGAAATTATTTCAATTTTTATGTTGTCTTTAATTTAAACTTTATTTATTGTATGCTTTAGGTGTAAACGCTGTAACCAAAAATACAGGAGGATAATTTATGGTATTAAATTTAAGCGCAGTTGATTCAGGATTAGGAATTAGAACAGAATTCTTTAATGCTGAAATTTCAAAACTAGAAAGCTCTATGTCAGTTGTTATTGATGAATTTTCAAAAAGAGCTAATCAAGCAGGTCAATTTTTAAATTGGGTAAACTTACCTGAAAACCAAATTTTAAGATTAGATGATATCTATTCTATGGCTGAAAAATTGAAAGCTCAAACAGGTGCTGAAATTTTGACAGTTTTAGGCATTGGCGGTTCAAAACATACCGTTGAAAATATGCTAAGTTTGAATGGTTTAAATCTTTGCGGTGATAAAGTTTTATTCTATTCTGATGTTGATTCAGTAAGTTTTGCAAGATTTTTGAGTAGATTAGGTAATGATGTTACAAAATCAAATTATATGGTTGCTTCAAAATCAGGTTCAACTTTTGAAACAAAAGACGGTTTCTTAAGAATTAAAAAAATGCTTGAAGATGCTTATATCTCAAAAGGTAACACACAAGAAGAAGCTAAAAAACTAGCATCAAAACACTTTATCGCAGTTACTGATAAAAATTCAGAAAAAAGCGAACTAAGAAGAACTTCTAATTCTGAGGGTTGGTTAGGCGATTTATTTATTCACGATGATGTTGGCGGAAGATTTTCAGCATTAGATGACCATTCATTGTTTACACTTGCATTTGCAGGCATGAAAAAAGAAGATATGAGAGCAATGTTGGCTTCTGCTCAAAAAATGTCAGAAGTTGCAATGACAAAAGATTCTTCTAAAAATATGCCATATGCACAAGCTTCATTCTGGGCTTTGGCTAAATCAGAAAATATCCAAACTTCTGTTCACCAATATTTGGGTTCAATGTTTGAATATACAGCTAACTGGCATGCACAAATGCAAAATGAATCTATTAAAGATACACTTAAACAAATTGCTAAAGTTCCCGATGCTATGCACCACAGCTCAGAAGCTCACTTTAACCCTGCAAATAAATTTGCGTTTGCTTTGACAGTTCCTGTTGATACAGGTGTTGCAAGAGAAAATGCAGAAGGCTATATTGGAGCTTTGTCAAAATCTTATTCAAATGCCGGTCCATACTTCTGTGAACATGTTGAAACTGCTAAATTAGGTTTAACTCCTGAAGTAGCAGGTGCATTAGTTCAAGCTAGAGCATTTGCAACAGTTTATCAAGAAATCATTGAAAAAACATTAAACAACGTTTCAATGCCGGAAGTTCTTGAAAGTGTATTGCAACCACACGTTGAAGTATACAAAAAGAACCTTAAACCACAAGCTGACGGTAAAGATGTTGTTGTTGCAGGACGTATTTCTTAGTTGATTTAAGTCTAAAAAGTACTAAAAACGGGTCTTTTAAAGACCCGTTTTTTATTAGTGCAAAAATTAAATACCGATGAATTTTCTTGCGTTAATATCTTTATCAAATTTTTGTAGCAAGAATTTTGCCACAAAAAGCGATAAAATAGAACACAAAGCAACTGCTATAAATCTAATTGTGACAAGAAATAGCGTATAAAGTAAGCTTTTTTCTATTGGAATAACGTTTTGTAATCCAAATGTTTGGTTATAAATAAATAACCAATACCAATGTACAAAAAATATTCCAAAGCTATATTTAGCAATAAAATCTAAAGTAGCATTTGTTTTTTTATGCGAGAGAATAAATTCATCGTAGTGTTTTAAATACCCTAAAACTAAAAGTGTTAGAAATGTTTTTGAAATAGTGAAATTTCCCCATTGATAGTAAACATCCATTGTTGAAGTTAAGATTAAACCAATCCATAAAATCAATCGTTTATCATAGAATTTGTCAATAATTTCTTTGTGTGCAGAACAAAACATACCTAATACGTATAAAGATAAAAAGTGTACAAATCCCATTAAGATATATTTTGCGTAAATCCAGTATTTTTCAATATAACTTAATCCGATTGTGTCACTGTATTCTGCAGAACCTCTAGGTAAAAGAATTGTTACTACAAGCAAAATTGGTAATAATTTGTACAAAATTCCTTTCTTTTCGAGTTTTAGGAATATCCAAGAACAGAAGAAAAATATTACTATCATTGGAATAAACCAAGTCGGAACGTTGTGAACTCTTCCGATAGAAAGCAATAATGGAATTTGGACAAAAATATTCAAACCATCAAATGCATTTTTATATAAATCTGGGAAACTGAAACAGAAAACTAATCCGGGGATTGCAGTGAATAAGTATGGCATAATTACGTTTGTCCATTTTTTCGACAGATAGTTTTTGTATTCAAATTTATACGACAAATGCTGAAACAGAAATCCTGAAATAAATATGAATAAAGCCGTTCCACCACAAATTATTTCACAGTTAATTTTATGTGCTAAGCTTGTTGGTTCACCAAATTGCATAACATGTCCCATTATTATGAGTAAAATTGCCAACCCTCTAAACACATTAATGTAATTTAATATTTTTGTTTTCTTTTCCATAATTATTTTCCCAGTCTTAAATTTTATTACAATTCAAGCCATAAAACTTGATAAGGAGCTACTCTTAAATGCATTGTCCTATTTTGAAGCGAAATATTAACTTTTATATTGTCGTTATTAACAAGATTTTTTAAACTTGTTATATGACCTTCGTTTTTTAAGATAATGTTTGCAGGTAATGTTACCTCTGCAATCAATTTGTCTTTAGAAAGGTTATTAATTACAAGGATTTGTGAGTCTTTATTTTTTCTGATATAAGCAAAATTGCTTTTTGATTTTGTTCTTAGAATTTCAAAATCGCCATTTGCCATGACAGGTAATTCTTTCCTTAATCTAATAAGATTTTTTACTTTGTCATAAACTTTTGAATTGAATTCATAATAACCTTTTGTAGAACCGTAGAACAACTTTGCCGGTACAATTCCTCTGTTTATATCACGAGAATCGAACGCTGAAACAAGATGGTGCAAACTTCTTTTTAATGCAGATTTCTTAGCATTTTCATAGTTGTTAGCAACACCTACTTCATCTCCGTAATAAATAATTGGTATTCCGGGAAGTGATAATAATATTGAAAAAGCCGTTTCTATTCGGTTTGGATTTTTGTCTAAAAAATTAGCCAATCGTCCGGAAACACCAAATCCGTTCCTAAAGTTTTCACCTTTTGATACTAAATCGTTGAAAATTATTTCTCGTACTTCCGGACTAACCATTTCCAATGTTAATTCATCATGAACACGTAAAAATATACCCCAAGTTGCTGTTTTGGGGATTTCCGGAGTCTTTTTGTAAGATTCTGTGAAATATTTCTTATCTTCGGTTACTAAACTTGCCCAAATTGCCGGCATGTACGGGAAGTTGTATGCAATTTGAGCTTCGTTAGTTCGTTTGATTTTTTTAACATCTTCTTCAATATTTAGTTCAACTTCACGTTCTTTTCCGAAATATTGAACTAAATCTTTTGGCGGTTGGCATGCTTCAACTTGTATTACACTTGATGGTGCGGTAAGTTGAATATAATTACTCAATAACCTAACAATAGCGTGTGTTTGAGGCAAGTTTTCAGCATTAGTTCCTGCTTGTTTTGAAAGATATGGAATTGCATCCATTCTAAAAATATCAATACCTAAATTCGCCCAATGGCTAATCGTTTCCAACTCATAATATAAAACGTCAGGATTATTCCAGTTTATATCCAATTGGAACGGATAAAAAGTGTGGTATAAATAGTAATCTTTGCCATTAACTGTAACTTTTCTGAAATGGTTTTCTACAGATTCAGGGAAGATAAGTCTTCTCTTTGAAGTTGAACCGTCTGTTTCTGTGTATTCGATAACCGTTCCGAGTTTTTCATCTTTGTATTTTTTATATTCCGGCATGGTGTCTGTGTAAACGAAATATTCCAATGCGCTTTCATCGCCGGCTTCCAATTTTTTAAACCATTCGTGTTCTTGTGATAAATGGTTAAGAACTAAATCTGCTTTTATTTTAAACCCTGCTTCTTTTGCTGCTTTAATAAAAGTATTAAATTCCTCTAGTCCGCCTAATTCTTTTCTTACATTTTTAGGATTTTTGACGTCAAATCCCGAATCATTCATTGGACTTTCTGCGAACGGTAGAATATATAGAGTTGTAACTCCCAAATCCTTTAAGTATTCAAGCATTTGAGTTGTATCTTTGAATGTATTTTCTTTGTCTTGTTCTATTGTCCCAAATTGGTCTGCATAAAACATGTAAATAATTTCATTTTTATACCATTCAGATTTTCTAGTTTTGTCTTGTTCTAAAAGTGATTTTGGTCGAACTGAAATTGCCTTATTTGCTTGTTCAAGAACTCTGTTGTAGATTTCATCAGCGTTATTTTTACCATAAACATCAATAATTGATGAATAGATTTCTTTTTTAATTCTAGATGTTTCTTCTGCATAAACCATACCGGAAAAGCAAAATAATACTAAAACAAAAACAATTAAGTACTTTTTTATACTCAATATCATATTTATCAATACTCCTAAAAATTTGCTAAGTTGAATTTATTATTGTTTATATCATTGTATTATAAATATAATTAAAATGTTTTAAAGATATGTAAATATTTTATGAATTCAAGGTGTTGACAATAAAAAATGTTTTCGGTAAGATTATTTTTGTTGCCGGTATAGCTCAACGGTAGAGCAACGGTTTTGTAAACCGTAGGTTGTAGGTTCGATTCCTATTACCGGCTTATTTTTTAGTCAGCGATGGCATTTGAGCCTTTGTGGCGCAGGGGTAGCGCACTCCCTTGGTAAGGGAGAGGCCACGAGTTCAAATCTCGTCAAAGGCATTTTATGAAAATTAAATATGGGTAGGTGGCCGAGTGGCTAAAGGCGACAGACTGTAAATCTGTTCTCGCGAGAGTACGGTGGTTCGAATCCACCCCTGCCCACCATTTATGAAAAGAGTCCGAAAGGGCTCTTTTTTAGTTGTTGGTGTGTATTTTAATGTCCAGTATGGGTCGGAGTCTATAAAGTTGTCATGCTGAACTTGGTTCAGCATCTTACCAATTGGGCATAGCTACTACATTCTAGTAAGACCCTGAAATAAATTCAGGGTGACAATAAGCTTTGATGATTGCCAATTTTAAAACAGTGGGTAGGGTGCAATTTTTTGCACCAAATTTGAAATGCGCAAACGTTCTGTTCTAAATAATCAAATGGACTGTCATATTACAGTAAAATTAAAAAGTCTTAATCATTTAGTCACACAGTCACTTAATCACTTAATCACTTAATCACTTCAAACCGTAAACCTCGAATCACGGTTCACGGTTCACGGTTCACGAAAAGAATGAATTGCTTCGCTTACGCTCGCAATGACAGTAAATAGGTCGTGTTTCAACCCGACGGTAAAATTTGAAAAGCAGTGGTAGGTAATATCTTAAAAGTCAAGAAATAATTTTTGTGGGCGAAATGTATTTGACAATTAAATTTAGTGGTAGTACACTACTTCTGAACTATGCCGAACAAAGATTTTATAAAAAAGATAATATTATTTATCATTGCAACTGTTATATGCGGAATTGGAATTGCGATTATAACAAAATCGCATTTGGGAACAACTCCGATTTCCGCTCTACCGTTAGTTTTAAGTGCTTTAACACCTTTCAGTTTCGGGACTACAACTTTTATAATTGCAATGTTATATCTTCTCTTGCAATATTTGATAGCACAAGAAGGATTTAAAAAAAGAAGGCTTTTTCAAATTCCGGTTATGATTATATTTAGTTTATCAATAGATTTAGGAATGCATATATCATCTTTTTATGAAAGCAATATTTATTCGCAACGATTACTTATGTTGTTTTTAGGGTCTTTTGTATTTGCATTTGGAATTGCCTTGGAATTAAAATCAAAATTAGTGTATGTTCCGGGTGAGGCTTTGATTTCGGTAATTTCAAACAGATATAATTTAAATTTTGGGCGAGTAAAAGTGTCTGTTGATATGCTTCTTTGTATTCTTGCTGTTCTTCTAAGTTTTTCTTGTTTACATTCCCTTTATGGCATTAGAGAAGGAACTTTATTTTCTGCTCTTTTAGTTGGAAATTTTGTTAATATTATAAATTTAGGGCTGTCTAATCTGAAAAAACAGCATCAATAAGGTGCGAATAAACGCATTCTACTGAAAAAACAAAAATCTTGACAAAATGTTAGGCTTGCCTTACAATTTGTTCAAAAGGTATTTCAATAAAGGAGCTCTATGTGGAAAAACTTACTGCCAGTTTAGAAGATTATCTTGAAGTTATATGTAATTACACAGAAAATAATAAAAACATTCGTGCAATTGATATTTCAAAGGAACTAAACGTTTCAAGAGCTTCTGTTACAGAAGCATTGAAAAAATTGGCACAAAGAGGATTTGTAAATTATGACAGATACGGAACAATTTCTTTAACTGAAAACGGAAAAAATATCGCAATGAATGTTGTATCAAAGCATAAAATTTTACAAACTTTCTTTGAAAAGATATTGGGTTTAACACAAGCGGAAGCCTCTGAAAATGCCTGTAAAATTGAACACATTATAACAGATAATGCTTTCAATAAAATCTCCGAATATATAAATAAATAGGATGTAAAAAACAAATGAACATTTTTAAGGTAGCAGGCAAATATCTTGACCAGCCTCTTTTGGTTGCGAAGTTTGAGAAAAAAGTCCCTTATATTTTGGCTGGTGGTGGAGTAATTTACACTGCTAATTTAGCTCGAAATGCGAATAAAGACGAAAGAAAAGATGTTTTTACACGCACAGGAACAACTCTTGCGTTTACATTTTTATCAGCATTGTTAGCACCAAAGATCGTTAACAAAATATTTAAAAATCCTACAAAAAATATTCAAGAAATCAAAACCCAAAACACTAAAATTGTTGATACATTTATAAAAGAAAATAATCCTAAAAATCTAGATTTATCAATTTTAGAAAAAGCAAAGACTAAAATACTAAGCTTCAAAGAAATAAAAAAATTGCATAAGACTTTGAATACAAATGATGATTTTTTAAATAAATTGATAACTGACCCTGAAAATATAACATCTAAAGAAATTTTCTCTGAAATTGGCAGGTTGTCTTTGCTTGGTTTTATCCCTGTTGTTGGTGGAATTGGTGGAGGAATTGCCGGTGATATACTTACCACTAAAAACTGGAAAGACAAAATTCCTAACAAAGTAAAAGAAGGGTCTTATCAATATCTTGCAAATATATTTTTATGTAATGTTGGAGCAGGAATAGCTCTTACCATTATGGAAAATTTTGGAGTAAAAAGTAAAGCAACAAGGGCATTTGGCATGATTGGCGGAATTGCAACAACAGGAATTATTGGTGGAAGTATGATTGCAAATGCAATAAGCAATAAGATAATTAATCCACTATTTGGAAAAAATAAGGCAAAAGGTTTATATAGTGAGCGAAAGCCGGAAGCTCTTGACATTGGTCTTCATACCGATGATATTGCTACTGTTGCAGTTATGTCAGGCTTAAAGTGGATTGAACCGGCACTACCAATAATGTATTCAATTTCCGGATATAGAGCCGGTATTGGTTACAGAAATGCATAGTTTTATATATAAAATAAAATTTAATCAGGATAAATTTAAAAAGCAAATCGCATTTTAAGATTTACAACTAGTTTCTATTTTTATATATACTATTTACTTTTGAACATGTTTATTATTAAATATGGTTACTGAGGTTCGTACCTCTAGTTCAATTAGAAAGTGATTACATTAAACCGATTGTTTAATATAAAATTAGCGAAGTTTGCAGGATTTTGTTACGGTGTTAAAAGAGCCGTTGATACAGCAAAAAAATTAAAAGCAGAAAATCCGAATAAAAATATTTATATTTTAGGTGAATTAATCCACAACATGGATGTAATTCGTGAACTTGATGAATTGGGTATCAAAACTATTTATGAAGTTCCTGAAAAAGTTGAGAATGCGATATGTGTAGTTAGAAGCCATGGAGAAGCTCCGGAAGTTTTCGAAAAGCTTAAAAGGGCCGGTTTTGAAGTGGTTGATTTAACTTGTCCTGACGTTAAAAAAGTTCAACAAAGAGCAATTGAGCTTGCTAAAAATGATTATTTTGTTGTTATTGTAGGGAAACCAAATCACCCTGAAGTCATGGCAATTAAAGCTAATGCTGATTTATATTCGGACAAAGTTGTTGTAGCTACGACAATTGAAGAGCTTAAACCATTTGAAGCTCAAATAAAATCCCACAAAAGGGTTGGTGTTGTTGTTCAAACCACACAAATGGTATCTTCATTAAACCTTGTTGTTAATCACTTAAACACATTGGCTAAAGAGGTTTTGATTTATAACACAATTTGTCAATCTACAGCAATGCGGCAAAAAGAAGCTCGTGAGCTTGCTCAAGAAAGTGATTTGATGATAGTTGTAGGTTCAAAAAAGAGTGCGAACACAACTCATTTAGCAGAAATTCTCAAAGATTGTACAAAAACAATTCATATCGAAAACGATACGGAATTGGACAAAAATTTATTAAATGGAGTTCAGAACATTGGAATTACAGCCGGTGCTTCAACTCCACAAAATGTTATTGACAAAGTAATAGATATGATAAAGGGATGAGATTAACCCTCACCCCAACCCTCTCCCCTCGGAGAGGGAGTGCGCAAAACTAATAAAAAAAAGAAAGGAATAAAATAAAATGACACAAGTATTAGACGAATTTGAACAACTTCTAGAAGAAAGCTTTGCTAAAACAAATAGCGTAGCTGATATCGTAGAAGGTACAGTAATCAAAAAAGAATCAGAAGGTTACTTAATTAGCGTTA
>CAZPBG010000044.1:0-9612 GCA_964584885.1 uncultured Vampirovibrio sp. | reverse complement strand
CTTCTCTGCCGATTGCTAATGAAAGTTGATCATCAGGAACTACAACTAAAGCATCTTTTGTTTCTTCATCATCAGTCATAATATCAACTGAAACAACTCTAGCCGGAGAAATAGCGTTAACAATGTATTCAACAGGATCCGGTGACCATCTTACGATATCGATTTTTTCGTTTTTCAATTCACCAACGATAGTCTGAATTCTTGAACCTCTTGGTCCAATACATGCCCCAACTGAATCAACTTCAGGATCATTTGACCAAACCGCAATTTTTGTTCTAAATCCAGCCTCACGTGAAATTGATTTGATTTCTACAATTCCGTCTTCAATTTCAGGAACTTCTAATTCAAACAATTCTCTTACGATTTCAGCATGCGCATGTGAAACAATAACTTGTGGTAATCTGTTTGTTTCTTTTACGTTAAGAACAAATACTCTAATTCTGTTACCAGGTTTATAGTATTCACGAGGAATTTGTTCTTTTTGGGGCATAATAGCATCAGTTTTACCAATATTAACAATTACGTTTCTGTTTTCAACTCTTTGGATAATACCTGTTGTTAATGTACCTTTCTTTTCCAAGAATTCGTTCAGAATATTATTTCTTTCAGCATCTCTAATTCTTTGTGTAATAACTTGTTTTGCTGATTGAGCAGCAATTCTGCCAAATTGGTCAGGAGTTACTTCGATTTTTACTTCGTCATCAACTTCAACTTCGTCATCAATTTCTTGAGCTTCTTCTAAAGAGATTTGAAGTTCAGGATCTTCAACTTCTTTTACTACTACTTTTGTTGAAAATACCCCGATTTCACCTGTTTGTTCATCCAAGATAGCTTCAATATTAGCTGCTTCTTTTACGTGCATGTGTTTTTTATACGCTGCAACCATAGCATCACATAATGACGCAATTAGAACATCTTTAGATATTCCACGTTCTCTTTCTAGCTCTTCACAAGCTTCAAATAATGCTGTACCGATTTTAATCATGTTATATCTCCTTTTTTTGCTTTACTTCGTAGTTTGTTTTGGTATTCCACCGCTTTTTGTTTTGGTTTTGTCTACCGAATTGTTTCTTGCCTACCCACAAAATGCTCGCTTTGCACCAGTGTTTTTTGCTTTACTTCGTAGTTTGTTTTGGTATTCCACCGCTTTTTGTTTGATTTTTGTCTACCGGCTTGTTTCTTGCCTACCCACAAAATGCTCGCTTGACACCCGTTTTTAGTCAATATACAATTTTGCTGATTGAATATTGCCTTTCGGAATTTGAAGTTCTTCTCCGTCATCAAAACGGAAGAATTTTAAACCTTCGTTGTCATCCCAGTCCAAAATTTCACCCTTAAAAATTTTCTCAGTTTCACCATCTAAAGGATTTTTAAGTTTTAAGCTAATTCTTCTGCCTTTAAAGATTACAAATTCTTTATCAGATTTGAATTTCCTTTCTAATCCGGGAGAAGAAACTTCCAAGTAATACTTCACCGGAACTAATTCATCTAAAAAATCATTTAGACTTCTTGTAACCTTTTCACAATCATCAAGAGTTACATCTTTTTCGTAAGAATAAAGATAAATTCTTAAAAACCAACGGTGATTTTCTTTTGTGAATTCAATCTCAATAGGTATAAGATTAAATCTCATTGCCGTATTTTCAATAAGCGGTGTGATTTTTTCAAGAATTTCGTATCTGTTTACTTCCTGCTTCATAACACTCCTTTAATGCTTACCTAAGTACAAAAAAAGAACGGGGAAATGACCGTTCTTCTTTAAGAAACTATTGACACTTACACTCTAACAGAAATTTGTATAAAAGTAAAGAGATATGTAAAGTTATTTGAAATATTTACCTCAAAATATCTTTATGCTATAATTTTTTTATACGCTTTGGAGTGGATAGTTGCAAAGTCTGTTTAATATATATAAAAATCTTATAGTATCAATTTTTGCACTGGGAGTATTTTGTGCTCCTTTGGTTTGTTGTGCAGAAGAGGATATGACTGATAAAGAAATTATGGAATCAGCTTTTGCTGAAGAGCAAGCTAGAGAAAATAATGTTGCATATATTAATGATATAGAAATTTTGGGCGCAAATATTATAAAACCTGAATTTATTCTTAGAAAAATGTCTTTACAAAAAGGGGATTTGTATGACAAAGATTTAATGCAACAAGATTTGAAAACTATCTATAAATTAGGATATTTTACGGAAAGAATGAAAGCTATTCCTGTAAAAAATTCTAACGGAACAATTTCTCTAAAAATTATATTAGAAGAAAATGTGCCTGTAACTGATTTTACTATTGAAGGAAATACAGTTGTTTCATCTGAAGAATTAATGAGCTATTTATTACCACTAAAAGGTAAACCACAAAACATTACTGATATAAATGCAGCAATGGAACGAATTAATGCTTGTTATTATTCAAAAGGCTATATCTTATCAAAAATCGATTCAATTTATGATGATCCGGATGGAACTTTAAACTTGAGTATTACTGAAGGTAAGATTAACAAAATTCTTATTACAGGTAATGAAAAGACTAAAGAATATGTCATTGAACGTAACATTATGACTGAGCCTGACACCGTTTATAACGAAAATATTATAAAACAAGATTTGGTTCGGTTATATTCGACTCAAGCGTTCAAGGATGTTAATAGAACAATCGAAGTATCTCAGGATGACCCTGATAAATTTGATATAACAATCGAATTAAAAGAACAAAGAACTGCAGCAATTTCACTAGGTGGTGGTTTGGATTCTGCAACAGGTGCTTTTGGTTCAGTTGGTATTTCGGATAACAACTTTAGAGGTAAAAACCAAAGAGTTTCTCTAACAGGTCTTGTAGGTTCAGGTATTTTGATGAGCGATTCTTCTATTAAATCTCATATGAATTATCAAGCAGAACTAAGCTTTTTTGAACCACATTTCTTAAATGCGGATAATTCATTAATGAGCAAAATTTATTACAGAGATTTGGGTAGCTACCAAATACCGCTTGCAATTGAAAGAAGAATTGGTGTAGAAAGCACTATTGCTCATAAATTAAAGATAAACCCTCATTTATCAACTACTTTTACTACAGGTGTTGAACATATTCATCTTTCAGAAGGAGATTATAATAGGGTAAAATCTTTATATGATAGTCATGGTCTGAATATTGCAGATAGGGCAAAACAATTAGAAGGCGGTTTATTCTTGAGATTAGCACCAGGGATTGCATATGATTCAAGAGATTCTTCTATAAATCCTCGCCATGGTTCATTAGTATCTGCAAGATTTGAAGAGGCCTTTGGGTTAGACGGATTTGGTAAAACTAACGGACGTTTAGTTGGTATGGCGAAAAGATACATTCCTGTTGGTAAAAAATCTTCTTTGACATTTACGGGTCGTGGAGGTTTGAAAGTTCACGGAAGCGATATGCCTGAAATCATGGCTTATAGACTTGGTGGACCATACACTATCAGAGGTTATAGAGTTAACGGTGTTGGTACAGGTACGTCTTTCATAATGGGTTCTGCTGAATTAGCTACACCATTACCATTTGTAGATAGATTTAAAGTAAACTTTTTACATAACTTGAGAGTTACTTTCTGGGTTGATGCAGGTAAAGTATTTGACCCAACAATATCAAGTACTTTGTATGACAGACCACTTCATGCTATTACAGCAGGTATGGGCTTGAAGATAAATATTCCGGGTGTTGGACCGTTGTCTATCGACTATGGTTTCCCACTTACAAATCCTGGACCAAACGGTTCTCGTAACGGTTACTTTACGTTTGGTGCCGGTGACATGATGTATTAATAATTATAGGAGGTTTATAAGATGAAAAAATTAAGACTTGCTCTTGTTGCTTTAGCTATCGTAGCAATGACAGGTACTGTTAACGCTGCAGGTGTTGGTTACATTGACTATGCTAAAGTTATTGACAATTTTGAATACGCAAAGAAAGCAACTAAAGAAGTTGATGCAAAAGGCTTAGAAATGCAACAATATTTAGTTGATAAGGAAAAAGAATATAAAGCATTAGATACACCATTAAAAAAACAATCTTTTGAAGAAAAAACTGCAGCTGAATTTAAAGCTAAAGAAGCGGCTTATATTGCTTTGAAAACTAAACGTGAACAAGAAGTTTATACAAAGATTAAAGATGCTGCAAAAGCTGTAATGGTAGAACAAAAACTTGATGCAATCATGGATCAAAGAGGTGTTTTTGTTGGTGGATTAGATATTTCTGATATGGTAATTAACAAATTGAAAGGTGTAAAATAATAAATGAGAATAGTTGATCTTATCGAAAAAAAGAAACAAGGACAAATTTTATCTAAAGAAGAAATTGATTTTTTAATTAATTCTTTGATGGACGAATCTGCACCTGATTATCAAATTGCAGCATGGTTAATGGCTGTTTATTTTAAAGGCTTAACAGAACAAGAAACCGCTTATTTGACGGAAGCAATGATAAATTCAGGTGAAGTTATTGACTTTGGTGATTTGACCGATGCAATTGTTGATAAACATTCAACAGGTGGTGTTGGCGATAAGGTTACTATTACATTAATTCCACTTTTGGCAGCTGCAGAAGTTCCTGTTGCTAAATTGTCAGGCAAAGGCTTGGGACATACCGGCGGCACAATTGATAAATTAGAATCAATCCCGGGTTTTAATACAAAATTGAGTATTAAAGAGTTAATTGAGCAAGTTAAAAAGATAAATGTTGCAATAGCTTCTCAAACTCAAAACCTAACACCTGCAGACGGCAAATTATACGCATTAAGAGATGTTACAGCAACTGTTGATAGCATGCCTTTGATAGCATCATCTGTTGTGTCTAAAAAAATAGCTTCCGGAGCTAAAAACATTATATTGGATGTTAAATACGGTTCTGGCGCATTTATGAAAACACCTGAAGATGCAGTTGATTTATCAAGATTAATGGTAAATATCGGTAAAATTTTGAACAAATCAATTACAGCCGTAATTACTTCAATGGAAGAACCTTTGGGAAGAGCTGTTGGAAATTCACTCGAAATCATTGAATCAATTGAGTTTTTAAAAGGTAATATCAAAGAAGGTGATGTTGCAGATTTGACATATTCTTTTGCATCAATTGCGCTTGTAAAACTTGGACGTTATGAAGACAGAAATGAAGCTAAAGCTTATTTAAAAGGTCTTGTTGAAAGTGGTAAAGCATTAGAAAAATTCAAAGAATTAATTGCAGCACAAGGTGGTAATCCTGAAATAGTTGACAATTATGACTTATTTGATTTACCGGCATATAAAGTTGAATGCGAAGCTAAGAAAAGCGGTTTTGTTCACAATATAGATGCTTATAAAATTGCTTATGCTTGCAAATTGCTTGGTGCAGGAAGAGATAAAAAAACAGATCCGATTGATTACAGTGTAGGAGTTTATTTGAACAAAAAAAGTGGAGAAAGTGTTAATAAGGGTGATATTTTGTACACAATTTATTCAAATAATCCTGATAAAACTAAAATGGCACAAAGCTATTGTGATGAAGCATTTGACATTGCAAAGGAAAAACCTGTTCAACAAAACATGATTTATAAAATTATCAGAGCTGATGAAGAATAATATAAGAGGATAGTTATGTACAATAAAAAAATGCAATATGTTATAAAATCCGTTCCAACAGATGACAAGCAAGCGTTAGAAGACTTGTTAAATCAAATGTCTGATGAGGGTTGGGATTTATACACCATGCACGAAGTTGAAACGGAAAAATCGTTTGATTTTAATTGCATTTTTATGAGAGAAAAGCAAGAAGAGGATAAAACTGATTTAGACGATATTGTAAATATTACTAATTTCAAATATCGTATGGAAAAAATGCTTGCTGCTCCAACAAGTCCTTATGAATCATGTAAAGAAATTCAGCTTAAAATAAGCAATCAAAAAGATAGAATAAAGAAAATTAAATCACAATTGGAAAGCGATAATCTTTCTATAGAAGATAAAAATCGTTTGAATAATCAAATGTCAGATGAGTTGAAGCAGTTAGACGCTTTAAAACAATCTTTGGTGAGTGAAATTTCTCCGGAAAGCATGTATTCATCTATCAAGGAAGAAAAATTCACAGTAAATCTTTCTGAAGAAATTTTAGATTTGGTTTCTTTGGATTGTAGTGATAATTTGTTGGCACAAACTGTTCGTGTAAGACAAGATTTGACTGATAAATTGGGATATGTAATTCCACATATTCATTTCCATAGCAGTGATGATTTAAATCAAAATGAGTTTAGTATTAAAATCCATGATGTAGAAGTTTTCCGCACAATGGTTTTCCCTGAATACATTGTATTTTACAAGGATGAATTGAAAGGATATAAACCAACTGAGGAGGATTTTGTAATTGTTGACGAAATTACAGGTCGTAAACTTGTATGGATTTCAAAAGATAAAGTAAGAGATTTTTGGGTACGTGGCTTGACTGCAGCAGAATATATTGCGAAAGCTATTGAATATATTTCAATAAAAGAAGTATCTGATATAATGGATTACAACGATATTAACAAGTATGTTGAAATTGTTATAGAAAAGAATTCTTTTTTGGTAGACAATATCATTCCGGATTTTCTAACCGCTTCTGATTTAAAATATCTTTTAACTTGTTTAATCAGAGAAAGAGTTTCTGTTAAAAATATTGTTTATTTGTTTGAAAAAATCAATGATTACGCAAATGAACCGACAAAAGAGGATTTGTTGGATAAAGTAAGATTAGCTTTTTCAAAACTAATTATAAAAGATTTGGCTCAAGACGGTGAAATTAGTGTAATGGAATTATCTGACGAAACTGCAGAAATCGTTTCAGGATTTTTCGATGAAGATGAAGACGAGTCAATAATCCGAATTGATGCAACAGATGTAAAGAAGATAGCTACAAAAATCAATAAACTTGCTAAATCTAAAAAGATTGATAACCCGATTTTAGCAGTACCAATGGATTTAAGACATATGATATTTGTAATTCTTTCAGAGTTTGTTCCAAATCTTACAGTTATTGCTAATGAAGAATTAGTATGTGATTATAATGTGAAATTTATAGGTAAGGTTTAAGGCTTATTTTGAATATTTAAGCATATAGAACCCTGAATCTGCGAATTCTTTTTTCTCATTGCAGTATTTGAAACCATAATTTTCATAAAATCTTATAGCACGTGTGTTTTTATCCAAAACATATAAAGAAACCGGATATCCTAGACTGAAAATTTCATCTAAAATCTTAGTCCCGAGTCCTTGGTTTTGGAAGAAATAATCTACATAGAAATCGCTGATTTCAATAACTCCATTGTTGTTTATATATTTGATAATGGCTTTTACAATTCCGTCATCATAAACATAAATATCGTCTAATCCGTGAGGCTTAGCGTATTCTTCGGCTTCACTCAATACTTGCATAACATTGAACGAAACGTGATCGTTGTTAAAAATTGGACGATAAGTTACTCTTTTGGTAAATATTATTATTTCTGCAATTCTTGAAATATCTCTTGTTTCAGCTTTTCTTAACATGTTTTTCTCGCTATTTATGTGTTTTATAAGATTATACATCAAGCGTAGAAAATTTGCAGTTGGTAATATTGAAAAGGCGGGTTAATCCCGCCTTATTAACATTACTTCTTAAATTGCAAGCATTTTCTTTAGTATTTCAAAATCAAGTTCATCACCTTTATATTTAGAAGCGATTTTATCGCTCTCAATAAGAAGATTCTCAAATTCTTCTTTATTTGAAGCAGTTTTAAGTTTTTGTTCTATTTCGTATAATTGTGGATCTACTTTCTTTAGAGCTTCATCGTAGTGATTATTGTAAAATGTTTCAGTAGTATTTCCATGTCTTAGTTCTAATTGTTTAAGTTGATGAGCTGCTCTTGATCTAGACTCACGAGCAAACTCTTCTATTGGAGAAGCTTTTGGTTCAAATTTAATTCCTTTTTCCTTAAACATTTCAAGAATTTGTTTTTCAGTTTCTCTAGCTGAGTGTTCAGCCGGAGATAATGCATAATAAACCTCATGTTTCAATTGTTGATACTTACCATTAAACTTAGATACTTCCTTCATTGAGTTTAGGTCGTCAGTTATAGCTTTTGTGTCTATACCTCGATCATCAACGTATTTAGCCATTTTTTCATAAAAGTCTTTATTTATTTTTCCCCCCAAAATTTCACTAAAATTACTATGACCTACGGCTTTGTAATATCTTACAGCATCATGAAGATGTGTTAACTCGTGAGATAGTGTCAAGACAACTTCCTGATTATTCGCCTTTAACATATCTTCTGACATAAGCAATTTTCCTGTCGGTATCTCAAAAGCCATCTGGCCCGACATAGTACCTGCAGGATATACGTCTATTTTAAGGAGTTTTGGATCATATCCCATTTTTTTCAAAAGCATATTTGTTGCATCAGTAATAGATTGTACTGTAGGTTCACCTTCCTTTGTTGCGATTTCTATAATTTCTTTTTTACACTCTGCAGGTGATAAAAATCCAACACCCCTTGTTTTGTATAATGCTATTTGTTCTGTTGCAATTTTATTATACTCATCAACGGTTAATGGTTTGAATTCTTTGCATTGAGCAGATAAAGGTCCTGCTTTTGTCCCAGAATAACTACTTGAATAAAGAAGACTTCCCCCTTCATCGTATAAACTACAGTTTTTACTAAGGTTCTTTGAACTATAATTTAATGCATAGTTTTCAGAATTTATTGTTTTATTTGGATTCATAAAACAAGTAGCGCTTTCAATCTTTTTACCATCAGAAAAAGTATTTACACGTGTTTGTATAATAGGTACACCTCCTCTAGTTTTATCAATTCCATAAGCTTGCCAATAAACAGGTTTGTTTCCATCTTGTATAAATACACTGGCAACACCTGAACCTTTTTTGGTAGATTTTAAACCAACAGTCACTTTAGGATTTGCTAAACCTGTTATAAATTCTTCATAATGAGAGGATAACTTGTTTAAATCTTTACCAGAGAAAATTTTAAATTCCTTTCCTGCTCCAGACATTACTGTTTTCATCATTTCATAGCAATTTGGACTTTTTTGTCCTAAAATTGAACATAATTTTGCAATAGACATATTTTAATCTCCCTTTTGTTAAATCCTTTGTGTATATACATAAAGAATATTTGTTTTTAAAAATTGACACGCTGAAATCCTGTACTACTACTACTACTACTACTGCGTTTGCGCCGATTGTAACAATTTTTCAATTTGCTTAACAATTGGGATTTCGTGAGTCGTGAATCGTGAGCCGTGAATCGGGGGTTAAGTAGTTGAATGGTTGAAAGGTTGAAAGGTATTTACGGAGTTTTTATATACTGGATAGCCACGAGGGTAAATACTTTTGGTCTGTAGTTGAAACTACTAATTTGGAAGTGCGTAGGATGCTTTAAATTTTATCGTCACCCTGAATTTATTTCAGGGTCTTACTAGAATGTAGTAGTTACGTCTAATTGGAAAGATGCTGAAACGAGTTCAGCATGACAGTTTATAGATTTAATTGTACAGCAATGACGCACAGCCAGTAGTTTTGCGCCCTGTCATTGCGAACGAAGTGAAGCAATCCATTTCTTTATCGTGAGCC
>CAZPBG010000043.1:0-9642 GCA_964584885.1 uncultured Vampirovibrio sp. | reverse complement strand
TGCTTCACTTCGTTCGCAATGACAGGGCGCAAAGCTACTGGCTGTACGTCATTGCAAGAAAATCGTTTTTCGCTTTGCTTCCAAATTAGTAGTTTCAACTACAGACCGAAAGTATTTATCCCCGTGGCAATCCAGTATATAAAAACTTCGTAAACCCCGATTCACGATTCACGACTCACGAATCACGAAAACTACCTTTCTACTCTTCAACCATTCAACCTTTCAACTACTTAACCCTCGACTCACGAATCACGAAAACACCAATTGTTAAGCAAATTAAAAAAATTGTTACAATCGGCGCAAACGCAGTAGTAGCAGCAGTAGTAGTAGTAGTAGTAGTTTGTGCACTAACTCATTAAAGTTTTTTAAAAATATGCCGTTATACTTCTTGTAAGTTAGTTAAAAACATTAAAAAATGAAAGGAGTATATGACTTATGGATGTACAAAGACTAGAACGATTCCTCATCAACAATGGTGTTGGGGCTGAGCAAGCAAAAAAAATTGCTGAAGATGGGGTTGTCAAAAAAGAAGAACTTGCAAATACCGGACTAACCGAAGAACAACAACAATCTATATTTGGATTTCAGAAAAAAGAAGATGAAAAAAATTTAAATAAAATTATTAAGGGTCTAGAGAATATTCATACAAGGAATATTGTTAATAAGAAAGTATTTAATGACTGCACACAGAGATTGAACAATATTGACTCTGAAAAGAGCATCGAGGGATTAGATTCAATTGTTAGTAAAGTTGATGAAGAAAAAAAATGAAGAAAAACGTACATAAAATGTAATTAATCACTAGACCTGTACAGTAAGTAATTTAGTCGGCTTTGTAAAGCCGACTAAATTTATTTGCAAAACTATGAGTTTTCCACCCCTAAGGGGGAGTGAATTTTCGGTTGGATTAAAAAATTACTGGGAATTAGGTCAGGTTCACCAAGCTAACAAAATTTTTAACACAAAACTCAACCAGGTTTAAAATTTAATTTTAGCGACATGCCGGATCATCAGTATCAGTCAAGTTATCATAATTATTATCAATCCCGTCTTCACAAGAGCCGATTGAATCTTTGCTTTCTGCTTTGGCATTAAATTTCAACCACTTGTTATCAATTTTGTTCCATTGATACAAAAAGAAATTTTTATAGAATTTAGCTGCTAATTCATCTTTTATAACAATCAGATTTTCATCGTTTTTATTTTCTCCGCTAAATGAAAAGTTCATAGAACCTATTAAGACATATTCATCATCAACAATCATAGATTTTGAGTGCATTTTACCTGCATAATTCTCTGTTTTAACTTGAATTCCGTTATCACGCAAAATTTGATGTTTTGAATATTTATTTGAGGCATTAAGTGCATCTATAATTATTTTTACGTCTACTCCACGCTTCTTAGCATTTATTAACTCTTTTGTTACTCGTTTTTCAGTTAGGACAAAAGTTGGAATATAAATATACTTTTTAGCGCCTTTTATTAGAGGTAATACCGCATTTGTAATACTTTTATCTTTTGGTGAAAAATATATTTTAAAATTTGTTTCCTCTTTTTCAAACTTTTCTTTTTGGTTATGAAATTTACCGGCATACATTTGTTCAAATTCTTGTTTATAAATTTTTGCTACAGTTTCAGAGTTGATGACAACAATACTGTTCGAATTAAAACCTGACATATCTGTGTGAGAAAGATTTGCAGAACCGGTTATCAGCACCTTATCATCAAATATGTAAAACTTATTATGCATAATATTATCAACTTCTACAGAATTTCTATCAGACATATTATTTGTAATAAGTTTTGATATTAAATCCGTATCATCGTAAATATTATTTCCTTTTGAATTTAAATCGTAGACTAATCTGATTTTTACTCCTCTATCCAAAGCATCTTTTAAAGCTTTTTCAATCTTAGGAACTCTTGAATAGCCGTAAATCGCCATATCAATTGACTTGTTAGAATTATTTATTTTAAAAAGAATTTCTTTGCAAATCTCGTCGGAGCAATTTCTATCAGGTTTCAAATTTGTTGTCATATCTGACAAATAAATAGTTAAGTCCTTTGTTTTCAAAACTTGTTGAGGAGTAAAACCTGACGTGTCTTTTTTATTTTCTTTTTGAATATGTGCTTTTCTTATTAAGATAAAATTCTTCAAATCTTTTATTCTATCATCATCAAGTTCATAAATATTTTCTGTATCAATGTCTAAAATTTTATAATTTGCTCTACGAATACTTTTGAGCTGATGTTCAAATGCATCTTGAGAACAAGGTTCAAAGTCTTTAATGCAAAATCCCGAATAGAAAAATCTGTCTTTATAACCATATCTGTAATAAATCAAATCATTTTCTTTTATATAAACGCTTCTGCCTTTTAAAAGATTGTCAAAATAATCTTTGCCTAAATTCCCCAAAACAAAAGTTTCTTTTTCACTAATTCCAAGTTTATTTGCAAGAATTTTGTTGTGCTCCGTATAGTTAAAATCAAATGTATCAAAATTATTTAGTTTAAAATCTCCATTATCCAAGACTAAATGAATTGGAGATTTTACTTCTAATACTTTATATGTTTTGTCATGTGGTGCTAAAAAAATTACACATAACAAACATAAAATAATTATAAATACGATACTAAGAGTTTTTTTCAACATAATTTGTTATTTCAAAGCCCATTTGTTCAATTTTTTCTTTGAGCTTTTTATTTTTTGTAATCATAAATTCTGTAAAATGGTTGTCGATTGTTCCGTCTTCATACCTACAAGGATGAATTAAAGCTTCAACAGTTGTGTTATCATAATTTACGGCCATAACACCATATGATACGGCAAGTGAATCCATCATTGAAGTATATGTAACCCCAATTAAATATTCATTTGTATTTAATCCCCATTTATGAAGAGTTGTTTCATTAATCATTGTAAAACAATCCAGCAAAGCAACTTTTACTAAATTAATAGGGTATTTCATTGTTAAATGTTTATGCAAATCCGGAATTATATAAGGTTTTTCAAATTGAGTTCGAACCTGCTTAATTCCGTATTCTTTAGCCAATCTGCACACAATTTCAAAAATTCTTGGAATGGAATGTGTGTGAACATGTGAATCTATGTGAGAAACATTCGTTACAGACAAAACTTTTTCTATCTGGCGGCGGAATTCTCTTTCAACATCTGCTAAAAATTCCGTTTCTTTCGGATTATATGCTTTTAATAATAGTTGTCCGTACGAATTATTAAAATTGCAATCTGAGTCCGTTAAAGAACTGACATCTTCACACAAAGATTTACCCTCAATGATATTTAAATGAATACCTACTCCTAAATCCGGACATTTTGGGATAACCGTATTAACAGCATCCTCAAATGCAATTCCATTTGCCGTCAAGCTTGCGCTTTTTAATAACCCTTCTGAATACCCCTCTAACACGGCTTGATTGTATGCTTTTGACATACCAAAATCGTCTGCATTTAAAATAAATCGTTTATTTGTCAAGCTAATCTCCTGCTTGTTTTTCTTCCTCACATATTATATTATAGGTTTGAGAGGAAAACAATGAGCAATAATACAAAATTAGCATTAATAATTCCTTGTTACAATGAGGAATTAGTTATAAAATCTACTGTCGAAACACTTTTGAAAGTTTTAGATGATATTATAAGTAAAGGTAAAATTAATTCAAATTCATACATATATCTAGTAGATGACGGATCAAAAGATAAAACTTGGTCAATAATTGAAGAATTGCATAAAAAATACCCAACAAGAGTTAAGGGTATGAAATTTGTAAGAAATTATGGTAACCAAAAAGCTCTTATTGCAGGTCTTCTTGGTGTAAAAGAAATTGGTTGTGACTGTGCTATTTCGATAGATGCAGATTTACAGCAAGATGAAAACTCTATAGAAGAATTTATTGATAAATATCATGCCGGTGCTGATATTGTATCCGGTATCAGAAATGACCGTAAAACAGATTCTTTCTTAAAAAAATTCACAGCGCTTTGTTTTTACAAAGTTATGAATATTCTAGGTGTAAAAATACCTCCTAATCATTCGGATTTTAGATTAGTTAGCAGAAATGCACTTGAAATATTAAGCAAATACTCTGAATCTGAACTATTCTTGAGAGGATTTTTCCACGAAACAGGATTAAAAACGGAATTTGTCCATTTTAATGTTAAGCCAAGAGCATTAGGAACATCTAAATTCAATTTTTATTCCTTAACAAGTTTGGCCCTTAATGGAATAACTTCTTATAGCATTGTACCTTTAAGATTAATTTCGATAATCGGATTAATAACAGTTTTTGTAAGTGTTATGGTAGGTTTTGATGCTATTTGTGATGCACTATTTAGACACGAAGCTCAAAGCGGTTATGCAACAATTATTATGATGCTCATATTCTTTGGCGGTCTACAACTTGTTTGTCTTGGCATAATTGGCGAATACTTAGGACAAATCTTCAGAGAAGTGAAAGCTAGACCAAGATATATTAAAGATTGTGAACTTTTGTAACAAACTAGTCAATTTTCTTCAACAAAATGTTTTTAATAATATATAGGGAAAATAGGACATAGGAGGAAAATCTATGGCAGTTGGAGCTAGAGATTATATTGACAAGTTACTTGTGAAAAAATACGCAGATGAAAAAGTTGATAATCATGATGCATTGGAATCAATGGTTGATCCCAAAAAGATGTTGGAAGCAATGAATGATGTTGCAGAGGTTCAACGTAATATGTTTATACTCTCCCAAAAATTGTACAGTGCTTGTTATGCAATCAATGCTAAAGCAAGATACAAAAACGGGACTAATGGATAAGACTTTAAGATAAAGTAAGCTTGGATGTAAATGGTTAACATTGTAAAACGGCACATTTTAAATGTGTCGTTTTTTATATTTTTTCTACTACTACTTTGTGCAAACCTTTTGGATTATCAACATTTCGTTTCAATTTCAGAGCTGTTTCCAAAGCAATTAGTTGTGATATAACCACATTTGCAAACAGTTGCTGAATTACATTTTCGCAGTCAATATTAATGTGATATTCAGGCTTTAATCGTTCATCACTTGGACCAATAACAACTAACGTAGGATTATAATCCGCTTTAATCTGATTTAGATTACTTATCGAACGTTCTGAAATACTATGAACCGCCATATAAACAAGAGTAGATTTATTGTTCAGCACGGCAACATGTCCATGCATAAATTCACCTAAAATAGCCGCTGTGATATTTTTGTAAGAAGTTTCTTTAATTTTTAAAGAAGCTTCCTTGGCTAAAGAATAAGAAATTCCGTCAGCAGTAATAATAATAGTGTTCTCTTTTGCTAAATAAGATGCAAACTTTTTGATTTCATCTCGTTTTGCTAATGCTTTTTCTATGATAGCACCCAAATGGAACAATGATTTTTTATAATCGTTAGTTTCTAAACCTGTGTTCTCAATAAGTTTAAGCGAGATTAATATCAAACAAAGCATTTGAGATGTGAAAGATTTTGTAGCAGCAATCCCCGTTTCTTCTCCGGCATGACAAGCTACTTGATAATCACAATTTCTCCAAATAGTTGAACTTTTTACATTGGTTATGCAAAGAGTAGGTAAATTTGTTTCAGATTTTACTCTTTCCACTGATTTTAGAGTATCACTGGTTTCACCGGATTGAGTTATAAAAATATAAAGAGTATTCTCGTCATGTGGGATTAATTTTTTTAGCAAAAATTCGCTTGAATAAATTGCTCTAGATTCAATTCCCGAAATGGTTTCAACCAAATCTACCGCAAAACGTGCACAATGATATGATGAACCCGAAGCTACTAACACGATTTTTTTTATTCCATGTGGAAGATTAATCTTTATTTCACCTGTTAGTGGGTCAATGTATTTCATTAAAATATATGGAATAATTTTTGCTTGCTCAGCAATCTCAGCTTCCATATTCGTTTTTCGTTTTTTTAAGAACATCAAAAAGCCTCTTTGTATTTTGATTATAACACATTTTACATTAAAACTGAATACAAAAGAGAAAACCTTTTTGACAATTAAACTAAATTCTTGTTTTGTTTTTGCTTTCAGCAGCACGTTTCTTGCGTCGCATTAAATCAACAAAAGCTTCTAGCCTTGTGATATAACCAGCTTTTCCTGTTTGTTCATCCATGATTAGGGTAAGAATTGGAATATCATGGTCATTACGCATTGTAGGGAAAATATTTTGTGACATAATTTCCGGCATGCAAGTAAACGGAGAAATGTGGATAATTCCGTCCTTACCTTTTTTATCAGCAAAAACAACGTCAGATACGCATTCTAAAGCATCGCCACCAATATCACGCATCAAATAAGGTTTTGCCATTCTTTCTGCCCTTTGAAGGTGTGTTTCTTTGTTTTGGAATGCTTTAGGAATAATTGCATCTTTTAAGAAACTTCCAACTGTTAAACTTCTTCTTGTTTGAACCCCCATTCTGCCAAGTTCACGTTCAATATTTTGGTTAGAAAATTCGTCGTTTACAAGGAATATTTCACCAGTTAAATCAACATGTAAAACTTCACGATTTTCATCGATTTCAGTTTTTTCTATTTCTTTTAATGCTAATTCATAAGCCTTATGCAATTCTTTTGTAGAACCGGCTTTATCAATCATTTTTAATGCTTTTTTATAATTTTTCTCTGCATCTCCAAATTTAATTTCTCTTGCTCTATAGTAAGATAAAGCTGTGTCCAAATCATCTAAAGCAAATATTTTGCGCATAAGAATGTTAATTGTTCTCATAATTAATATCGGATCATTTTTGCCGGAAATTTCAACTAAGAATTTATAAAGTCCTCTGATGCCGTCATAAAGAGAAAGCTCAATATAATTAGCTTTATAACCTAAATCTTTTAATGTATTGTGAATATTATTTCCATATTCTCCAAGACGACAAATCCCAGGAGAAGTAATCATTGCAACGTAATCAGCTCCGCCTTCAATAGCTTCAATAAAGTTCCCTAAAATGAGTTTGTAAGGCAAACAAATAGCCTCCGGAGAGTTCTTTGTGCCGTATGAAAGTGTTTTTTTACTTGTATATGGTGGAACAAAAGGTTCAACACCAATCTTTCTAAGAGCAGATGCCCAAGCTATTGAAATAGTTCCCATATGAGGAAATGAAACTTTGATTTTTTTATTTTTTGCCATTTATACTACCTTCCCGTTACATTCTATTATACAACAAAGATAATATGCAATTAAAAATGCAAAAAAAAGGAATTCAAGATGTATGAATTCCTACGATTGTTTGTTACTTTACACTATTTACGTGCTTTTCTTCTATACCCACCGCTTTAATACCCTGCGTGAGTTCTCCTCGTGTATACCCTATTTCCTCCCGCTAATCCAATAGCGCCTCTAGAATTTTAGCATTTTTATCTGCCAATCCTGATTTCCTGATTTGACTTTTTGTAATGTAGCTTCTCAAAGCTTCACGAATTAGTTCTGAACGTGATCTGCTTTCCAAATCTGCTACCTCATCGATTTTGCCTAAAAAACTTTCAGGCATTGAAATTAGTACTCGTGCCATAAAAAACTCCTTTATACTTTTATATTCAATTATTATCTCGTATATATATAAAGTATTTCTATAGAAAATAATTGCCTTTTTTGAGTCTAAATATTAAGAAATGTTACATTCTAATTGTTGGTTTGCAAATATCTTTTCTATAACAAATCCCGTTAAAACCTATACATGCAGCTTCTTCGTAGGCTTTAGCAGTTGAACTTGTAGAAGTTAAAGCTAAAGATGTTAGCACTGCAACTTGACCATAGTCAACTTCATATTCTAAATAGCGATTTTTATTAACGGTTGGAGCAAATGAAATAATTGTATTTTCATCTAATGTTTCCAATCCTGAAATAATATTTTCCTTGTTAGTTTTGTTTTTGCACATCAAGACTATTGATGTTGCTGAGATTTCTTTTTGAGGAATAAAATCGTATTCATCACTAAACGAACCAATTATACAAGAGTCAAATAAAGCGCAAATATCAAGGTCTAAACATTCAAGAACTGCTGTGCAATCAGCATCTTGCATGAAGAAATCGTATCCTAATATTTGTAAAACTCCATTTTCTGTAATAATACCATTAACCCCCATAATACCTGTATAAGGACTTCCCTCAATCTCAAAATAGTCTAAGGTCGGATATATTACATTGTCCATCAAGAAATATTCGTGGTCATTTGATAATTTATAATTTGGTGCACAAGCGCCCATGCCGGAAGTAAGTTGTCCCCCGTCACCTTCTAACGAATGCTTGTATAAGATAGAAGACCCCAGTGGTAGGGCTTTATATCCGTCTGTTATTGCATAAAAAGCAAACGGAGTTCCCCAAACATAATCTTCTATTAAAACTTTTTGAGTTTGTTGCGCAAAAATTGAATCAACAATCGTTTTTGCTTCTTTTTGAGAAGTTAAAACCACTGCGCTTGATGAAGTATTTGTTTTTATCACAAAAGGGGGTTTAAGATTTTTAATATAGTCCATTACCATATTTGGTTTTTCAAAAATACCAAATTTTGGAGTCGGAATTCTAAGTTTGTATAAAACTTTTTTCATCAATGCTTTATCAAAAACCAGCTTTGAAGCATTTTTTGTAGGAGCAAAAATCTTTTGATTATTATTGTTGAATATTTCGAGAATATTACTTTGTAAAGCTAATTCTGAAACCGGTATTGTTAAATCAATCCCGTTTTCCATAACATATTCTAAAAGTTCTGAAACAGAATTTTCTCTAATATCAAGACATGTTGCGAATTCTTTTATTGTAGGACTACCCGATGCAACAAAGATTTCGTTTGTTTCTGATAATTTTTTAGCCAAAGAATATGCTTTAACAGTGCTTCCGATTATTAATATTTTTTTGCTCATAGAATTTAGTATAACATAAAATCATTAATCATAAGTCAACGTTTTATACTTAAATAAAAAAAGAGCCATAAGGCTCTTTTTTTATTTAACAACTATGTTAACTAATTTTTTCGGAACAACAATTACTTTAACAATCTGTTTCCCGTCTGTTAATTCCTTAATTTTAGGACTTGATAAAGCAAGTTCTTGTAACTCATCATTACTTGCTCCCTCATCAGCTTCAAGT
This sequence comes from uncultured Vampirovibrio sp., assembly GCA_964584885.1. Taxonomy (GTDB): domain Bacteria; phylum Cyanobacteriota; class Vampirovibrionia; order Gastranaerophilales; family Gastranaerophilaceae; genus CAG-196. The sequence goes on along the minus strand of CAZPBG010000043.1, from coordinate 511 downwards.
TTATCTTTAACCTTACCGTTTACTTGAACAACAAGGGTAATTTTGCTTGCTTTGGCAAGATTTTCATCCCACTCACACCATGGTGCATCATGAATAGAACCCTCAAATCCTAATTCAGACCAAATCTCTTCTGACATATGAACTGTTACAGGTGCCATAAGTTTTATTAAAGAAATAACTGCAAAGCTGAATACTTGTTTGTCTTCTTCATTAAAACCTACTTTGTTCTTAGCTGAAACATAATCATAGATAGAGTTTGTAAGTTCTCTGTATTTAGAAATTACTGTATTGAATTGAAAATCATTAGAAATATCGTTTGTAATTCCTTTGATTGCAATGTTTACAGTTCTTACTAAATCATCATTTTCTCTAGTCAATGGAAACTCAAATTTGTAATCTTTGTTTATCAATTCAAAGTTTTCACTAACTAAGCGCCAAACTCTGTTCAAGAATTTATAACAGCCTTCAACACCGGCATCAGACCAGTCAAAATCTCTTGCAGGAGGTGAAT
>CAZPBG010000042.1:0-10205 GCA_964584885.1 uncultured Vampirovibrio sp. | reverse complement strand
CTTTAATATCTAACATTTCCAATACCTCTCTATGCTTTTTATTATAAAACAAAAAAAATACAAATGAATTGAAATCGGTTCTTGCTTATATATTTTTTACAGAATAAAATAAAATAAGTGTTGTAAATATAGATAAAAGAGGCGAGAATAGAATGCAAAGGTTGCCCGAATATTTAAAAAGACCTATTATTGATACAGAAAAAACAAAAACCGTTCGTAGAATTTTAAAAACAAAATGTTTAAATACGGTTTGCGAGGGAGCTCGTTGTCCAAACAAAAGCGAATGTTATTCACATAATACTGCAACTTTTTTAGTTATGGGACAAGTTTGCACTAGAAATTGTCGTTACTGCAATATTTCACCGGCGAAACCTGAACCATTGGATTTGAATGAGCCACAACATGTTGCGGAAGCAGTAAAAGAATTAGGATTAAAATTTGCAGTTATAACTTCTGTAACAAGAGATGATTTACCGGATGGTGGAGCAGAACATTTTAAAAACTGTATTAACGAAATTCGTAAAATTTCTGATACGAAAATTGAAATTTTGACTCCGGATTTTAAAGGTGACATTGATGCTTTGAATACAATTATAAAAGCTCATCCGGATGTTTTTAATCACAATATTGAAACAGTTAAATCTGTATTTAAAACGGCACGTCCTCAAGGAAATTATGAAAAATCACTGGAAGTTTTAAAATATATAAAAGATAATTCGGATATTGTTACAAAATCAGGATTAATGGTTGGTTTGGGTGAAAATATAAGTGAAATAGAAGAAACCTTGCAAGACTTGAAGTCGATAGGTGTTGATATTGTTACAATTGGTCAGTATATTCAGCCCTCAAAATCTCATCTTGAAGTTGCAAAATTTTATACTCCGGAAGAGTTTGAAGAATTAAAAAAACTGGCTCAAAAAGTCGGAATAAAAAATTATCAAATAGGGCCATTGGTAAGAAGTTCGTATCATGCAGCATCTTGTTGGGAAAAAATTTAAATTCACAAAAATGTGTTTTTTACTGCAACTTCAAAACCCTAAAACATTTCCAAAATTTCGTTTGGTCTGAATTTAACTTCTTTAACTTTCTTTTTATCACAAGGAATGATGAAAGTTATTTTGTCAGAAGAGGCTTTTTTGTCTTTTTTTATAATCTCAATCAATTCAAAAATATTAATTTTTTGTTCTTTAAATCCATATTTTGTTAAAAGTTCTGTTGCTAATCTATGATATGAGTACGAAATTAGTTCAACTTTATATGCCCAATTGAATACAAAAAACATGCCTTGAGCAATTGCCTCGCCATGAGTATATTTGTGAAATCTACCTTTTACTTCCAAAGCGTGACCAATTGTATGACCTAAATTAAGAATTTTTCTTAAACCTTTTTCTTTTTCATCTTGATTAACAACTGCAATTTTGAGTTTCAAACAATATTCAATTACACGCATTAATGTCATTGAATCTTGTTCAAACAGTTTGTCACAACAAAGTGTTAAGTATTCAAACAAATACAAATTATGTCCATAATTGCAATTATTTTCAATAAATGCATATTTTAAAACTTCGCCTAATCCTGATTTGAATTGACGTTTATCCAATGTTTTTAAGAAATTAATATTGATAAAAACTGCGGATGGCTGATAAAAAGCTCCGACAATATTTTTAGCATTCTTTATATCAAGTGCTGTTTTTCCACCAACGGATGAATCTACCATTGACAAAAGCGTAGTCGGAACTTGAATATAATCAATTCCTCTCATATATGTTGAAGCTGCAAAACCTGTAATATCACCGATTACACCACCGCCGATTGCAACTATAACATCGTTTCGGGTTAATCCTAATTGAACAGCTTTATTTAGAATTTTAATATAATTTTTGAAGTTTTTTTGTTTTTCACCGTCAGGTAAAACTAAAATTTCATCTTCTTCAAAACAAAAAACATTCTTATATAAATTAAAAACTTTTTTGGAAATAACAAACAAGCGTTTTTTAGATTTTGTAAACAATAGAATTTCTTCGATTGTTTTAGAAAAATCTTCATCAGTGATAGTTATTTTGTAATTGTTAATCTCAACATTGAGAACTTGTTTCATTTATACTTCCTAAAATTATATTTAAGATTTCATCTTCGTTTTTGCTGTTTGTATCTATTACAAAATTAGCTTTCAAATAATTTTCTTCTCGTTTTTTTAAGAGTTTTTCCAATGTTTCTTTAGGATTTTCGTTCTGCAAAAGTGGACGAGAAGTATCATTAGATATTCTATAATATAATACATCAAGGTCAGATTTCAAATAAAAGACCTTTCCGAATTTCAAAAGTGTACTTCTTGTATCAGGATTTTCAAATGCACCGCCACCAATAGAAATTATTTTATTATTTCCGTTACAAACAAGTTTTATTGTATCGTATTCCAATTTGCGAAAATAATCTTCCGAAAACTTTTCAAAAATTTCCGAAATCTTCATCCCTTGAGTTTTTTCGATAATAGAATCTGTATCGAGCAAAGTATAATTAGTAAGTTTTTGCGCTAATAAATTTCCGATAGTAGATTTTCCACAAGAAGGCATTCCAATAAGGATAAGATTATTATTCATACTTATTTACCCCCATTTACCCCTATTTATCCCAATGTGATTTCATTTCAACGAGATTATCGCCACCAATTTTTGCAAGGAATTCATCTACTAAAATAATCGCAACTCTTGCTTCTGCAACAACCGCACATGCCGGAACTGCACAAGTATCAGAACGCTCAAAATGCGCATTTGTTGGAGTCATGTCTTTTAAATCCACAGTAGCAAGCGATTTGCGCATGGTAGGAATAGGTTTCATTGTGCCTTTGATTACAACAGCTTCGCCGTTTGTCATTCCGCCCTCAATACCACCGGCATTATTGGTTTGTCTATAAACCGTTTTTGACTTGTCAACAAAAATCTCATCATGCATTTGGGAACCTTTTAGATGCGCTGAGTCAACTCCGGCACCGACTTCAACAGCTTTTACGGCAGGAATACTCATTACTGCTTGTGCCAAACGTCCGTCAATCATATTATCCCAATGGTTGTATGAACCTAAACCAACTGGAAGATTTCCAAAAATTACTTCAAATTTTCCGCCAAGAGTGTCACCTTCTTCTGCAGCTTTATCGATAGCGTTTCGCATTCTATCAGCGGTTAAATCATCCGCACACATTACATCCGATTTTTCTGATTTTTCTTTTATTAATGTATATGTTTTCGGATAAAAATCGAGTTTTACATCTCCAATTTGGATAACATGCACAAAACTCATTACCCCGAATTCACGTAAAATCTGTTTTGCTACAGAACCTATAGCAACTTCTATGGCGGTTTTTCGAGCACTTGAGCGCTCTAAAACATCTCTCAAATCGCTTAAATTGTATTTGATTGAGCCGGCATAATCTGCATGTCCCGGACGAGCTTTTGTAAAAGATTTTTCTTCAATTTTACGTAACAAATCTTCTGTAGGATAATCATAAGAATTGACATCCATAACATCTTGCCAATTTTCATAATCTTTGTTTTTGATTTCAAGACAAATTGGTGCGCCTGTAGATTTTCCGAAACGAACACCTGATTTAATTTCAACGGTATCAGTTTCTATTTGCATTCTGCCACCACGACCGTAACCGATTTGGCGGCGAGCAAGGTCTTTATTTATCACATCAGATTTAATGCGTATTCCTGCAGGAACACCCTCAATAATGGCAGTTAAGCATTTGCCATGACTTTCTCCTGATGTCAAAAATCTAAACCGTTTCATCGTCATTAAATCATTTCTCCGTCTAAATACCAAGTTCTTGCGCCTGTAATTTTTACATTCACGAATTCGCCTGTAATATCCTTGTCATAAGGTATGTGAACAATTTTATTATTACGAGTTCTTCCTGTAACGATGTTTTTACCCTTACGAGCTCCTTCGTCTACGCCCTCGAATTTTTCAATCAAAACTTCCATTTCACGTCCAATGTATTTTTGATTTGATTTTAGACAACATTCTCTGTTGTGTTCATTTAAGCGTCCAAGACGTTCTGTTTTGGTATCTTCATCAATATATTTGTCTACCCATTTTGCAGCAACGGTTCTTTCTCTTGGAGAATATGCCGCTGTATTTGAATAATCCAATTCTAATTCTGTCATTGCATTTAAGGTATTTTGGAATTGTTCTTCTGTTTCTCCAGGGAAACCTGCAATAAAATCACTTGTTATGGTTACATCAGGAATACGATTTCTCAAATTATCACAAATCTTTTTGTATGTTGCGTAATCATATCTTCTGTTCATTTTTTTGAGAACATAATCATCACCTGATTGCATTGGAATATGGAAATATTCACAAACTTTATCAAGTTCAAGTACAGTATCAATCAATTCTTCCGTAATATCAGTCGGATAATTGGTTACAAATCTTATTCTAAAATTACCCTCAATTGTATTGATTTCTCTTAAAAGTCTTGATAAATTCCAGCCCTCAATGTCTTTACCGTAACTATCAACGTTTTGACCCAAAAGTGTAATTTCTTTAAAACCCTCTTTTAGCGCTTTTTTGATTTCAGATAAAATTAATTCCGGTTTTCTTGAGCGCTCACGACCTCTTGTATATGGAACAATACAATATGTACAGAAATTATTACAACCTTCCATAATAGGAACCCAAGCGTTAATACTTTTCACACGATTTATTTGAATATCGCTTTCTTCAAAAGGGGTTTCTTCAACAGAAACAACTCTTTCTCCGGCTTCAATTCTTTTTACAAGATTTGGAAGTTCATACAATCTTTGAGTGCCCAAAACTAAATCAACGTAAGGCGCTCTTCTAAATAAATCTTTTCCAGCTTGTTGAGCAACACAACCTGCAAAAACTATTTTTAAATCAGGGTTAGATTTTTTCCATTTACCCCAAACTCCAATTGCGCTATAAGCTTTATCTTCTGATAATTGTCGAATTGAACAAGTGTTAATTATCAACATATCGGCTTCTTTTGGCTCTGTTGTTTCTGTATATCCAAGATGTTCTAACATCCCAAACATTCGTTCTGCATCAGATTTATTCATTTGGCAACCGAGAGTTTCTATATAAACTTTTTTCATTATCACATTCCTTTAGTCTAATAATTACCATTTTACAACAAAAAAACTCTCAAATCTTTTGATAAGAATTCGAAAAAAGTCGATAAATGATAAATCGCAAATTCTGATTATAACAAATGTTTGCCAAAAAGAATTAATCCGACAAAAATGCTTATGAAAGATGCGAACATAACTGCACCTGCTGAAATATCTTTTGCCATACCGACCATTCTTGAATAACGGTTGTGATAGATTGAATCAAGTGCAAATTCTATAGCCGTATTTAACATTTCTGAAACAATGACAATCGCAATTGCAAACAATAATGCGCAATATTCCATAGCAGAAAATTTTAAAATATATGCAAAAAGTAATACAAAAAATGCTATTACAACGTGAATTCTTATGTTCATTTCACTTTTGAGAACGAGTCTAAATCCTTTTCTCGCATTTCTGAAAGTATTTCCAAATCCTTGAGCCTTAAATTTTGTCATATTCTATACTCCCCAAAGCTTTTCTTTGCTCCTCTATAACAAAATTGTACTCTTCCTCGCTTTGGTGGTCAAATCCCAACAAATGCATTAATCCATGACTGATTAAGAAAAACAATTCTTGTTCTTTGTTTTCAGAATGACTTATATCACGATTAACACCCTCAATAACTTTATCCAGTGCGATAACTATTTCACCAAGATTAATATCTCCGTCAAAAATAAAGCTGTTTTCGTCATCAGCAAAAATAGCAAATGTAATAATGTCAGCAGGTTTATCTTTATCTCTGTAATCTCGGTTTAACTCGTGTGTTTTTGTTGAATTACAAAAAACGATATCAAGAGTTATTGACTCATATTCTTTATCAGCCAAACAACTCTGCTCACCGAGTGTTGCAACGTAGTGTTGTAACATTCTGCGAGTTTTTTCTATAACATCTTTTTCATCTACATTCCAGTCAGGGAAAATATTCTCTGTAAAAATATTATAAATTGTCATTTTTTTTGTTTTCTAATTCCTTAATTTTAGATTCCAAATCTGCATCAAGAGCTGGTGGAGCAACAAGTTCATGTTCGTGTTCAAGTTTATTTTTATCAAATTCTTGAACCAAATCATTGTGATACTTAATTCTCTTATGATGCATTCCTCTAAGCATTCTTGAAAGAGTTTCAGCAATAATTTTTAAATCTTTGAGCGTTAGTGGAGAGTCGTCTAATTGACCGTCATTAAGTCGTTCCTTAATAATTTTATTAATTATTGCATCAATTTCTTCATTAGAAGGATTTTTTGCCGCTCTTACAGCAGATTCTACTGCATCTGCAATCATCAAAATGGCAGTTTCTTTCATATTAGGTTTTGGACCAGGGTAACGGAATTGTTCTTCTTTAACCTTGTCTTCTCCTTCTTCTTTTAGAGCTTCATTATAGAAATAACTTACAAGACTTGTTCCATGGTGTTGCATAATAAAATTATGAATAATTTGTGGAACTTTTTCGTCTTTTGCAAGTTCTAAACCGTCTTTAGGGTGAGCAGTAATAAGCATTTTACTAAATCTTGGTGTGCAAGTTTTGTGTGGATTATCAATTCCATAAAAAGATTGGTTTTCCACAAAGAACATCGGACGAGAAAGTTTTCCTATATCGTGATACATTGTACCAACTCTTGCAAGAACAGGATCAGCTCCGATTGCTTCAGCAGCAGCTTCTACAAGTTGAGATACAATTAAACTGTGGTTATATGTTCCCGGGGCTTCTTGCAACAAACGTTTAAGAAGTTTACTATCAGCCAGTTCTGCCAAGCCGTATGGTGTCATTACACCAAAAATGGTTTCAATAATTGGTAAGACGCCCAATAGGATAATTCCGCTTATACCAAAACAATTGAGAAGAATATATCCTAAATCTTTTAAGATTAAAAGATTATCAATATCCATCATGTATTTTTCTAAGAAATAAATTGCACCAACAATTAAAATACCTGCTAATGAAATTTTCAAACTTATAATAAGCAAGTCTGAACGTTTTGAAAATCTAAGATGTGAAACCGCTGTCATAACAACCGTATTCAATAACATAAATGCAACAACAACTTCGATATTATAATGCATTCCGATTGATAACAACGCTAACAAAATTGTTGAAGCAAAAAACGCATTTCTTGGAGTTGTAAATATTGATAATAAAATTGTATAAGCCGGAATTGGCACAATATAAGGTGAAAATCCCGTAGGTAATACCGCTGCGATGAAAGCGGTAAACAAAGTGAATGATGACATTATCACCATATATTTTGCATTGTAATATTTTTTCTCAAAATTCTTTTCGTATTGTAAAAATATAAATGTAAAAAATGAGATTAATAAAAATATTCCGCAAATACCACCAAAATTAACTTCTAAGACATTGTAACCGGCAGCACGCAATGCATCACTTTTTAATTTTGTAACCGGTTCACCCTCGAATACAATTTTTTGACCTTTCTTAAATACAACTTCATAAGGTTTTACAGCATTTTGAGCATTTTTTCGGGCAATTTCTGTTGCAAACTCATCAACTACAAGATTTGGTACAATTACTTGATTTAAAATCGCAGTAACCATATTTGCTTGTGCTCTTGAAGTCGTTTGTGGAATGTTTTTGCGAATAACCGCCGAAACATTATTATTTTCAAAATCTCGAGTTGAAATGCCTGTATTCAAAACTGCAGAAAGCGTGATTTTTGATTTGTCAAAAATAGTATTCAAATCACCATCACTTGTTTTTAACAAATATTCAATGACACCTCTGCGTTGATTTTCATCAAAAAGAATGCTTAATTCATCTATTTTGACATCATCACTTACATCTTTTTCTCTAATTTTAATAACAGATTTTTGCAAAGTTACCAAGCTTGACATAATAAAATCGTCTTCTGCTTGAGTAAGAATAGGTTCAACTGCTTGAGCCACTTCTTTTTTGTGAAGTTCTGTTTTTTTAGTATCAATCACTTTAATATCTTTTTGAGCTTCAATATCACGTTTGCTAATACCGTTTTCAACAACTCTTTGGAAAAAATAGTTTTGTGAAGAAATGGCAATCGTCATAAGTGATGTAAATACTAAAAAACATACAATATTTCTAAACCATTTTGATGATATAAAATCCAAAAATTTTTGCATATTATAATTAACCTCTTTGATTTGTGTTTTCCACATTTTAATACAAACTTACAAGTTTAGCTACTGTTAATTACAATATACAAGAAATTGATAAAGTGTTAAAACATATGAAATATATCTTGTGATACAATGAATGCTGTAGGGCAGTTCCTTTAATGGTTAATCCTTTATTCTTACACGACAAACTTCTGCTGTACAAAGGTGTAGAGAAAGGAGGAAACCATGACAAAACAGCAAGTAGAAATAATAAAAGCTGTCCTTTGCATCCTTGGACAGCTTTTGTTAGTTATTTCTAACTTATTATAGGGACTGTACAAGAGGTCTTATGACCTCCCCCTACTTTATTATTATAACTCCTTTTCAATAGATTTCAAGTGTTTGTTCTAGTTCAATATATATCAAAACTTTATTACAGGAATTTTGATACAATTATTCAAGTAATCAATGGTTGATAATTTTTCGTTGTAAAGATATTTTATAAAATTAAGATACGAAATATCAAAAGAACTCAATAGAATATTAATCTCAAACCCTTCTGAACAAAAAGGTTCGTAGTCATAAACAACGTAGCTGTTGTATTTGCTTTTCCATTCTTTGCGTTCAATTCTGCAATTATTTTCTTCAGCAATATTTTCAACCCAATTTACGAGGTCTTTATTAATATTTTTTATTTCAAGGTATTTGTTTTGAAAATTTTCCATAATAATATCTCCATTGGGGATAAAACTAGTATTGGCTAAAGGTGTTCCAACTTGCCCCTACAAAAATTGTAAGGGTTTCTATGCAGACATAAATCACCATTTTGTCTAGTTCTTATTGATAATATTGCTTAATAAAGATGCGGAGATTTTTAATAAATAATTTTAAATATCGCTATATTTATTTTTTTCAAAACAAAAAATATTTATCAAAGAAAATAGCATTACAATAACAAGCAAAACAACGGAAAGAGCGGAAGCGTAGCCCAAATCAAGGTTTTCAAATGCTCGTTCATAAATATAATAAACAATTGTTTTTGAAGAGTTTAAAGGTCCGCCCTTTGTCATTACATAAATTTCTGCAAAAACTTTCATTGCAGAAATTGTGCTTATGGTTGAAACCAATGCAATTGTAGGCATAATATGAGGAATTGTCACGGTCAAATGTTTTTGTAAAAATCCTGCTCCGTCAATATCACAAGCTTCATACAAATCTTGAGGAACACTCATTAAGGATGACAAATAAATCATCATATAGTAGCCGACACCTTTCCAAACTGTTACAACTGCGACTGAAAAAAGCGCCCATTTCGTATCTGTTAGCCAACCTATCGGTGCGATATGAAGAAGTGACAAAAGATAATTCAAAATTCCTTGGGTTGAATATAACCACTTAAACGCAATTGCTGCAACAACTATTGAAACAATTACCGGAAGATAAATTAAGATTTTATACAAAGTAACTCCACGAATTTTTTGGTTTATAAGAATTGCCAAAAATAGCGGGAAAATCACCAAAAACGGAACTGCTATTACAAGATACATAAACGTGTTAAACATAACCTTATAAAAAACAGGTTCTTTAAAAAGTTTTATATAATTATCTATTCCATTAAAAGTTGGATTATAAATACTGTTTGAATAATCAAAAAAACTTAATCCTATCGTCTGAAAAAATGGGATAAAAAAGAATACAATCAATACCGCCGCAGCAGGTAATAAAAACAAATATGGCGAGTATTTTTTGTAATAATTCATAGTTAAATTATCTCATTGCTTGTGACTAAAATCAAGAGATAATAATAAAATGTTTAAATAATTAAGAAATTGTTTATTTTTTAAGGTTTTGTTGAAAAAAGTGGTTTAATGATAATGAGGTTCGTGATTCGTGAGTCGTGAACCGTGAATTGCGAAATAATATACATATCAAAACGCATTCTCTATTAATAAATAATAGTAAATACGACTCACGAATCACGATTC
>CAZPBG010000041.1:0-10588 GCA_964584885.1 uncultured Vampirovibrio sp. | reverse complement strand
ATGAGCTTGAACGATTGGGCGGAAAAACAAAAACAGGAGCTGATGAAATACCTTTGACTCTGTTATCTCGAGCAATAGAAAAAGATATAAAGATTTTTGTTGAGTTTACTGAGCCTGATTACAAAAATAAAATTTCGAATTATGAAGATGTTTCAATTGAAAAATCAGTTGATGGGCAAATAGAATTAGGCGGATTTAAACGAGTATTTGGTAAAGAAGATGCTGACTTAATTTTAGTTGTAAACAACTTTGTTGAAAAACAAGGGGAACTTGTTATGGGTTGGGTAACCGGAGAAAAATATAAAGGAGATTTTGTTCTTCCGTCAAAACCTTATGCTTTTGCAGATGTTCGTTATGCCAACGGTGCTGACAATGATTTTGTAGATGATATTCTGCCAAAACTTGATAACAATTTTTATGGTTATTCAGGCTGGAACACTTCTGCAAACACGTTAGGAACAATTCTTGCTACCGTAAAAGTAAAATTCCGTGCAACAAAATATAATGATGATGCGTTTAAAAAATTGCAAATGATTAGATTTCTTGATGACTGGGCTTATCAAGCAAATGTTAGAATTAATGGACAAACCCCTAATATTAAAGATTTGATGCAACCGTTTGAAGAAAAATTGACTAAATATTTGGATTATAAACCAACAAATTCAATAATTTACTCTTATCCTTGGAATAGAAGTTTTGAGATAGAGGTTAGTTTAATTTAATTGTATCCATATTGTTAAAAAATTCAACAAATGTTGCCCTTGGAACCTTTATTTCCGTTGAGCTGTCATGTGGATTTATTAAATAAACGTAGTCTTCGTCGGAATGAGTAACTGTATATGCGTGTGACGATAGTAACCTTATATCTGAATTAGGGATTTTCAATGATTTCAGGTCACCATTACTTGAAACTGTTGTGATAGTATTAGGGTCATTAAAGTTATCAATTTGTTCCTTTGAAATTGTTCCTGTATAATTATTGCCCGAATCTCCTAATAAAATCTTATATGCAGTAGACATTTGATCTCTGTCAATATCATAACCTAATGAGATGCGTGGAATCATTTTTGAGTTCATAGCTTCACTACCAGAACCTTTTGGAAAACTGATTAATCCACCAAATTCTCTAAAATATCTGTTAAATGCAATCTCTAGTGCTCTTATGTCTAAATCTCCTGTACTAAGTTCTGTACTGCCATTTAATTCTTTTTGCGATATTCTGTACGTTTTATTTACCCCCTTAAGGGTTACTGTTACATCTCCATTTGGTTCAATTTTTATTGAATCATTGAGAATTTGAAGTCCGCTCGGATTTAAGGAAATCGCTTTTATTGCAGCAAGAAGCCAACAATCACCAATCTTACCTTGACAAAAATCTTCATCGATTTTTCCGTTTGCCATAATATTTTCTCCAGCTTCTGCTTTTAATCTCTTGTTTAATTGTATAAACAACCCTTCGAATGCTTGTCGAACGGGTAATCCGCCTTTATTGAATTGACTTTCTATGGTTAAATTGAAATCTCTTTCTAAATCACTTGTTTCAATATTCATGCTTTTCGCATTTGCAATTGCTAAATTCCAAATTTTTTCTATCAATTCTTTTTTTGTAGCTTTATCTGCCCGACAGTTTATAATATCAGAAATTATTGCACAATCGCTTCCTGCAATGCGATTATATGCAGAAAAAAACGACAGAATATTCTTTTCATTAAGTTGATTGAATTTTTGATTTAACAATAAAAAACCAATCTCGCTATGTAATTCATCATAAATATCGTTAGCAACTTGGTTAGTTGGTAAAATACTTTGTTTTGCAGCTAAATCTGCAGCCATTTTGTTTAATTCGCTAATATCGTTCTTATTTATGTTTTTATCATTACTTATATTTGTTTCATCAAGCTTGTTTTGCAATTCTTGAATTTCATCGGCAGAAATAATCCCATCTCCGTTATCAATGAGGGCAAAAAGACTATTCAGAGTCTGGTCATCGCTTGACCACTTTTCTCCTATGTTAACTTTATGTTGTACCCAGGTACCGTTTTTTAAGTAGTTAATTTCCATAATTTTCCTAATATTTTTATATGCTATGTATAACGGCAAAAATTTTTTAATCTTTAATAATAGTTACATTTCTTAACATATTTTGTGCTACAATTTGTCTATGATTAAACCTGAATTATTAATGCCGGCAGGCAATGTGGAAAAACTTAAATATGCAATTAAATACGGTGCAGATGCCGTATATCTTGGGGTTGTAGACTTTAGTCTAAGAGCAATGAGAAAAGGGGAATTAATTACCCTCGAAAATTTAAAGGAAGCAATCGAAACTGCTCATCAAATGGCTGCAAAAGCTTATTTGACACTTAATATCTTTGGTTTTAACAATGATATTAAAAATTTGGAATCTGCAATGGATAGAATAGTTGATTCTAATCCTGACGCACTTATCATTAGTGATGTTGGAATTATGAGATTGGCTAAAAAATATATGCCAAATACAGAAATCCATGTTTCAACACAAGCCAATATTCTTAATTATGAGGCAGTTCGTTTTTGGCAAGACATGGGCGCAACTCGTGCAATTTTAGCTAGAGAACTTCCAATAAGAGATGTTGCAGAAATTAAACAAAAAGTTCCTGATATGGAATTGGAATGCTTTATCCATGGAGCTCAATGCGTTTCATTTTCAGGTAGATGTCTGTTGAGTGATTATATGACAAACGGAGAAAGAAAGGCTAATTCCGGAAATTGTTCACAGCCTTGTCGTTGGAGCTATAAACTTCTTGAAGAAACAAGACCAGGGCAGTATCAAGAAATCGTTCAGGATGACAAAGGAACTCATATCCTTTCAACAAAAGACTTATGCCTTGTTAAACATTTGAAAGATATGATTGAAGCCGGAATTGACTCATTTAAGGTTGAGGGTAGAACGAAGAGTTTGTATTACGTTTCAGCAGTTGCAAAAGCTTATAGAGAAGCTATTGATACGGTTCTTAAAAATCCAAACGCTGATATGCAACCTTATTTTGAAGAGCTTTTGAAAGTTGGAAACAGAGGTTACACAACCGGATTTTATTTAGGTGAAGGATATCCGAAAGACGGTTACAGCTACGATATTTCTAAAGGTCTAGCCGGTGCTGATTTCCTTTGTGAGTTGTGCGAAAAGGATGAAGACTGGTATAGAATAAAAATTAAAAACAAATTCTATAAAAACGAAGATATTGAAATAATTTCACCATCCGAAAAATTTATTACACAAGTTACGGAAATAAAAACTCTAAAAGGTGAAGAATTAGAGCTTGCTAATACAAATGATGATTTGTGGGTTAAATTCGCTAAAGCTCCTGTTGAATACGAATATGCAATGGCTCGTACAATCGGGATTAAAGGCGGAGTTAATGAATCACAAAAATGTGCGTGCTCGTAAAGTTAGCATATTCTGCTAACTCCCTCTCCAGGGGCGAGGGATGGGGTGAGGGTTAGACTCCTAGGAAAGGAAAAACATGTTTCTAAAACCGGATTACAACTTAAAAAACGTCTACGAAATAAATTTTGAAGAACTCAAACGACAAGGAATAAAATGTTTAATGTTTGATTTGGACTCTACAATTATGGTTTCAAAATCTGCTAATTTTTTACCTGAAACGCTTGAATGGTTTAACACATTTTTAAACGATTTTGAAGTTGCAATTATTTCCAACAACAAAAACGAATTATACATTGAAAATGCTTCAAAATTAGCCCCTTGCAAAGTAATCGGGAAAGCCGACAAACCTAATCCTAAAATAATGAGAGAATATTTAAAATCTGTCGATATCGAACCACAAAATGCAGTTATGATTGGAGATAGACCGCTTACAGATATTCTTGCTGGTAAATTATTGAGATGTAAAACTATTTTGGTTGGTTCAATTAATCCGACTGAGAATTTGCCAACAAAATTCGTCAGAGCATTAGAACGCTCAACTATACGAAAATAAAGACTATTGCATTTAGTGCTGGTCATGGTAACATGTTCTCATAAGGAGAAATATAAATATGAAAAATTATGAATTATTAGTAGTTTTCAAGCCAAGTCTTGATGCAGAAGAATTAGACAAAGCTGTTGAAAAAATTTCAGAAGAAATCAAGTCATATAAAGGTTCTGTTTCATCTGTAGATAAAATGGGACGTAAAAAATTGGCTTATGACGTACAAGGTTACAGAGATGGATTCTTTACAAATGTTATCCTTTCTACACCTGCTGAATCAATTGTTGAGTTCAAGAAAAACCTAAAACTTAATGACAACGTATTAAGATTTATGTTTATGGAAGTTTCTAAAAAAGCTCAAACAGTATAGAAACGGTATGAGAATGTAGGTTGGGTTTATAACCCAAGATGTAACCAGAAAATGAAGTTAAAAGCTTTGGTACAAAGCAGTATTTTGCGAAGGTGGCTTAGAGATACACTGATAGCAACAAAAGCAAAATACGGTGGAGTTCCAATAAAAGCTAGAAAGTAAAGTGAAAAATGGCATTAGCAAAGGCAGTTGTAACAGGCTCAGTATTTAGAGCTCCTGAAAAAAGATTTACTCAAAATAATGTTCCTGTATCATCATTTGTTTTAAACATTGGTGAAAGAGAAGAAATGTTGTTAAGAGTAATTGTTCGCAGAACAGCTCTTGACGAGGTTGTTTCAACTATATCAAAAGATGACAGAGTACTTGTTGAAGGTAGATTACAGATTACAACTGTAAAAAGCGACAATGGTGCTGAAAGAAGAATTTTTGAGATTGATGCTAACACAATTGAAATGATGGGCGCAGGTGCACCTGTTGCAGCTTCTGCTTCATCATCAAACGCTGATATCGTTAAATTTTCACAAGATGAATTCGCTGATGAACTAATCGGCGAAGACGAAATTCCTTTTTAAACAAGGGACGGACGACATTATGTGTGACTACAAACTTCAATAGAAACTACGAGTCGTCCTTTTGAACAAACTTCCGGTTGGTTCAAACCGGTGGGAAATTATTTTTGCAAGGTCGAAAATGCAAAAATAGACTTATTGGTCACTTGATCACCTAGTCACTTAGTTACTTAAGATCTAGAAAGGTAAATTAGAAAAATGGCAAAACAAGATATGAACGATAGAAAAAAACGTAAGACTTGCTCATTCTGTGCAGATCACGTTGAATATATCGATTATAAAGATGCAGCTAAGTTAAAAAGATATTTAACAGAAGCAGGAAAAATTATTCCTAGACGTGTAACAGGCAACTGTGCTGAACACCAAAGAATGATTGCAAAAGCTATTAAAAGAGCTAGAGAAGCTGCTATCATTAACTATGTATTCGATTAGTTATTATTTACAAAACGGCGAGGAATGACCTTGCCGTTTTGTGTTTAAAAAAGGAAGAAATTATGGACAACAAAATTACAATCAGATCTGACAGACAAGACGATTACACTTTCCAATACAAGGGAGAAGATGTAACATTAAGAGCAGGTAGCATTATTAGTATTGCAGACGGGTTAGCAGAAGTCGTTTTCCCAACTTGCAAAATGAAAATTGTTAAAAACCTGATTGTTATTAAAGAGTAATTTAAGATAATAAAGAACCTCCCGAGTGGAGGTTTTTTTATTGCTTTTTTAATAATGTAGCAAATTATTTTTTTAGGGGTTTTAAGCTAAAAAAGGAGTTTATAAATGACAAAAATTCAACCGATTAAAAATATAGCATTAAATGGCTTAAAACCAATCTTAGAGAAGAGTACAACAACAAATCCTATAAAATCTGCACCATATAAACTGGGGGCTGTTGCAATGGGCGCAACAGGAATAACAATTTCAACATTTTTACAAGACTTTAATAAAACGGTTGATGAAGATAATTATTTTCAATTAAAAATTAATCCTGACACAAATAAACCATTTAAACCGGATGTGTTTCAATCCGCATCAGGTATGAATTTATTGGCCGGTAATGATGTTTTGGTAACCGCTCCAACAGGTACAGGCAAAACAGCTATTGCAGAATATGTTATAACAAAGAACTTGAAAAATGGTGATAGAACTTTTTATACAACTCCTTTAAAAGCTTTGAGTAATGAGAAGTTTCTTGATTTTTCAAAAACTTATGGAGAAGAGAATGTTGGCTTGATAACAGGTGATACAAAAATTAATCCTGAAGCGCCAATTATTATTATGACAACAGAAGTTTATCGAAATATGGCGGCTACAGACCAGTTTAATTTTGATAAAGATAGTAAAAAGGGAATTCCAAGTGGATTAAAAACTGTAATTTTTGACGAATTGCAATACTTAGGCGATGTAGACAGGGGCGGTATTTGGGAACAATCAATAATTTTTACTCCTAAAAATGTTCAAATATTATCATTATCTGCAACAATCGAAAATAATGAAGAAATTAATAATTGGATAGCATCTACTAAAGGCAGAAATGGTATTTCACAGACTCCTAACGAAAATTATTTACCACCAAGAAGTAAGACTAAGGAAACTGTTTTAATCAATGTGCCATCAGAAAACCGTCATGTTCCGTTAAATTTTGAAATAGAACATGCTGCCGCTGAAATAAAAACACCAAGAGGCGGTACAAAAGCCGAAAAACACAAAGCGAAACAAGAAGGTGCACGCATTTCGCAAAGCATTTATGCTAAACCAAGAGATGATGCATTTAAAGCTTTAACTCGCAAGCTTAATGAGGAAGGCAAATTACCTGCGATATATTTTATTTTTAGTAAAAAAGAGTGCAAACATTTGCTAAAATATTTATCAACAGAAGCTGAAGTTTTAACAACGGAAGAAGAACAAAAAGAAATTCAAGCTATTATTGATAGATATAAATCCGAGGGGATTTATTTAGGCGAAAGTCTTAATTATAATGCATTGAAAAACGGATATGCAATTCATAATGCAGGACTTTTGCCGACTCAAAAAACTTTGGTTGAAGAATTATTCCAAAAGAAACTTGTGAAAGTTGTTTTAGCAACAGAAACTTTGTCTGCGGGAATTAACATGCCGGCAAAAACGACAGTAATATCATCTCCAAGAAAACCATCTTCCACTTCAGATGGTGGCGATGACGGAAAACGTTCATTGACAGCTAATGAATTTCACCAAATGGCAGGTAGAGCCGGACGTCGTGGGATAGACACTGTCGGATATTGCTATCCTATTAGTTGTAATGCTACTCAAAGAGCCTTTTATGAAAAATTAATAAAAACTCCGGCTAGTAGATTGGATAGTAATCTGAATATTGATTATTCATTCATTGCTAATTATTTAGCGGAGTTTCATGATGAAGGAGAATTAAACTATACTTTGATAAATAAATCTTTATATACATTCAATCATCCGGAGAAAAAGGATGATTTGTTAACTCAATTTAAAACAAAAAAAGAAGTTTTATTGTCAGAAGGCTTTCTTGATAGAGATTACAAACTAACCGATAAAGGCGCTCTACTTAAACATATTAATGGATATGAACAAATTCCAATTATCAATTTGGTTGCAAATAAGGCTTTAGCAGGATTAAACCCTTATCAATTAGCCGGTATAATAGGGGGCTTAGCAAACATTGAATATAGCACAAAAGGAGAATTTCCTCAAAAACCATTTGAATTAAAAGGTTTAAGTGACGGTACTTTTACAAGCACGGCTCAAAAAGTGCTTGAAGAATTAAAAAAATACGAAACAAAAATAAGTGCTTTAAATCCGACTCAACAAATGGATTTGAGTCCAAGAGCAATGCAACATTTGTATTATTGGGCTCGTGCAAATGAGAAAAACGATAGTGGAAGAGTTAACTGGAAGAATTTGTATTCTGGTGATTTGAAGTTCTCCATAAAAGATGAGGGGTCAATGTTTAAAGAAATTACTATGACTGCAGATTTAATTAAACAATTGATAGAAATATCTGAAATTGGTTCTAAGTTAACAAATGACGATTATTATACAGATTTGGGCACTAATTTAAGAGATGCGTTAAGGTTAATCCAAAGAGAACCTATTCCGGAAGATTAGGTCTATAATTGGTTTATCCGTAGAATAAATTAGTCTACGTCAATTGGACTTCTCTGAATTTTTTCAATAGCTTCTCTTGCTGTAAAGACGATTGATTCAGGTATGTTTGATATTGTACAAAGTTGTCTTAATACATCAATTACTCGTTTAAAACATCTTACAATGTCACCTTCGCCCATATCTACTTGTTCTATAATAGTATCCCATTCAGCATCATTTACCCACATTTCAATCAGTGGAGAATAAAAACCGTTGATATACATTGGGTCTTCAACATCGTAGTATTTTTGTTTTTTATCAACATCACGTTTAATATCTTTAATCTTGTTTAAAGTCTTTCTAACGGTTGTTGTGAATGGAAGATAAGAATTTATATCAGCTCTCATATCTTCTGTTGTCAAAGCACAAATTACGGATGCTAATTCTGCCGGAGTAAGATTATCTAAAACTCCTGAAAAAATAACTCTTGCTAAAAATAATTCATTTTCAGAACGAATTTGAGAAATTGTTACCCCTTGTTCATTAGGATAATCATTATTCAAATATCCATAATCGGCTAACACTGCTCTGTGAGCCAAAAATTTATTCCAAAATATATCTTTTTGCTTCTCAATTTCTTTATCTAGAGCTTTTTGTTTAGCTAAATATCTATTTAATATTTCAACACTCTTCATATGCTTTTTGTAAAGCTTGCATTGATCGCATTCATAAGAATGCATTAGATTTAATAATTCTTTTGTTTTATTTCCAAATTCAATAACATCCGGACTCAAAGGTCTGTTCTTTTTCTTTTCTTGTTTTTGAATAACTTTGAACGTTTTTCTGTTTTGAACATACATATCACGGATTTTGTTGTATTCAAGCAAATCTTCTGTAGTTCGTTTACAATAACACTCAAAAGCTTTGCACTCGTCAATCATTTCTTGATTGCTTTCTTTAACTATTAATAGAGGTTCAAGTCTAGAATTAGATGAAAAATAACCAAAACTCTTGAGGACAAGTTCTTTTGCTTCTTCTAGCGAAAATCTTTGCAAAAGGTTTAGTACCATTGAATAACTTGGTGAGAATTTGCTTTCAAGAGGATTTGCATCACTCAAAACCAGTTCTGCTACTTCTTCGGGAGTTTGGAAAGCAGTACCTACGATTGTTACATAACCGATTTCATCCATACCTCTTCTGCCGGCACGACCTGACATTTGCAAGAATTCACTTGGAGTGAGAGTTCGGTGTCCGGAATCCGTACGTTTGCTTATTGAGCTTATAACTGTTGAACGAGCCGGCATGTTAATTCCTGCGGCAAGAGTTTCAGTCGCAAAAACTACTTTAATCAAACCTTTTTGGAATAGTTTTTCCACAAGTACTTTCCACCCAGGAAGTAAACCGGCATGGTGAGATGCAACTCCTTGTAGTAAATATTCAATATGCTTATTTTTGTATAAATATGGGTTTTCAGCTATATAATCATCAATAATTTGCTGAATTTCTTTTTGTTCTTTTGGAGTTACAAGACATAACTCTGCGCATTTTTCCATTTGCTCATCACATTTTTTTCGAGAAAAAGTGAAATATATGGCCGGAAGCATGTCTTTTTCGTGTAAATTTCTAACAACATCTTTAACAATATTGCGTTTTTGAACAGGTTTTCCTCGTCTAAACTGCTTCTTTTCAGGTTTGATTTTTTTGTTTAATGCTCCGCTTGGTGTTAATAATGGTAATATCGTATTTGGTTGAGATGAGTCAAAATAATAAAATCTTAAAGGTACAGGACGAAAATCTGTATTTATGAGCTCAGTTTTGGAATGAACAGTATTAATCCAATCTGTTAATTTATCCGCATTTGCAACGGTTGCTGAAAGGGCAACAATTTGAACATTTGTTGGGCAATAGATAATGCTTTCTTCCCAAACCGTACCACGTTGTTCATCGTTCATATAGTGAACTTCATCTAAAATTACATATCGAACATCTTTAAGATTATCAGATACTGAACCGAAGTTTGTGCCATAAAGCATATTTCTAAAAACTTCTGTTGTCATAACGACTATTTGAGCGTTTCTGTTAAAAGAACTATCACCTGTAAGTAATCCTACTTTGTCAGCTCCATATTTTTCGGAAAAATCGCTAAATTTTTGGTTAGAAAGTGCTTTTAAAGGGGTTGTATAAAAAACTTTTTTCCCTTCTTCTAATGCTCTGTGGATTGCGTGTTGTGCAATTACAGTTTTACCAGCGCCTGTTGGAGCACACACTACAACGCTTTTACCATTTGTAATACATTCACAAGCTTGTTTTTGAAAATCATCCAATTCAAAGGGAAATTCGTACATAATAACCTCGTTCAACTATTCTGTCTTTATTATGACATAAAACTCGACTTAATGTAATCCCTGTAGTTATTATTTAAACAAATAAAATACCGCCCCGAATGGAACGGTATTTTATAAATAAAACCTAATGTTTTATATAAACTAGTCGTCAGCGTGACCAGCTGTGCCAAGAACGTCACGCATTTTGTGCATAACCATTTCTTTAACAGCAGTTCTACCAGGTCCCATGTATTCA
>CAZPBG010000040.1:0-10626 GCA_964584885.1 uncultured Vampirovibrio sp. | reverse complement strand
TTACAACAATGACAATTCCGACAGAAGACATCGGAACAGTTATCGGACCTGGTGGAAAACAAATCAGAGCTATCATTGAAGCTTCAGGTGCTGAAATTGATATTCAAGACAGTGGTGTTGTAACAATCACTTCTAACGATCAAGAAGGTGCTAAAATTGCTAAGAAAATGATTAATGATTTAACTTTCAAACCTGAAGTTGGTATGGTAATCAAGGGAAAAGTTGTAAGAATTATCCCTATCGGAGCTTTCGTTGAATTAGGCGGTGGCAAAGATGGTATGGTTCACATTTCTCAAATCTGCCAAGAAAGAATTGAAACTATCGAACCTCACGTTAATGTAGGTGACGAAGTTATCGTTAAAGTTATCAAAATTGATGACAAAGGCAGAGTAAACCTAACAATCAAAGGTGTTACAGAAGAAGATAAAGCTAAATTAGTTTAGTTTTAGAGAATAATTAAAGGGGGTCGGAATTGCTTCGCAATTCCGACCCCCTTTTTATGTCTATAAGATAAATAGAATCGTTATTTAATTCTATCTTATCCTTTAAACTGTTCTAAAAATCTCTTATCATTGTTAAAATATAATCTGATATCATCAATTGCATATTTTAGCATTGAAAGTCTTTCTATTCCCATGCCGAATGCAAAACCTGAATATACTTCAGGGTCAATACCTACACCTTTTAAAACGTTAGGGTCAACCATGCCGCAGCCAAGGACTTCTAACCAACCCGTTCCACTACAAGTGCGACAACCTTTGCCTTGGCACATTATACATTGAACATCTACTTCTGCAGACGGTTCTGTGAATGGGAAAAAGCTACTTCTAAATCTTGTTGGACGAGTTGAACCGAAATAAATTCTAATAAACTCGTTCAATATACCTTTCAAATCGCCAAATGTAATGTTTTTGTCAACATATAAACCTTCAATTTGGTGGAAGAAATTGTTTTTACGAGCGTTTACGTTTTCATTTCTATAAACTCTTCCGGGAGCAATAACTTTGATTGGAGGTTTTTGATTTTCCATTACGTGAATTTGAGCTCCTGATGTTTGGCTTCTAAGAACAGCACCTGCAATATCTTTTACATAGAACGTATCTTGAACATCTCTTGCAGGGTGATCTTTGGGTACATTTAACATATCAAAATTGTAGTATTCTGTTTCAACTTCCGGAGAAAGTTCCGGTGAAACTACAGAGAAACCTAAGCTTTGGAAAATTGAAACAATTTCATCCGTTGTAGATGTAATTGGATGTACTTTACCTTGAGGAATGTATTTCCCGCTCAAAGTTATATCAATTCTATCTTTTTGTAATTTTTCATTTAATTCTTTTTGATAGAACACATCAAATTTTTCTTTAAGTAAACTTTCTAATTCTTGAGTAATTTGGTTTGCAAAAGCACCCACAGTCCTTTTTTCTTCATCAGATAAGTCTTTTAACCCTTTTTTAATAGAATTAAACTCACCTTTTCTGCTCAAATATTTGAGTCTGATTTCATCAATATCGCTAATTGATTGAGCGTTTTGAATATCTGCTTTTGCTGAGTTATAAATATTTTCCAATTGTGCTTTCATTTTGAATTCTCCCTTAATAGGGATAGTACACCAAAATCAAGCTAAAGTAAAGGTTTTAATTATCTTTTATCATTTATTCCAAGTGAAATATTTATCAAAATCTACGTCTTCAAAATTGCAAAGTAGGTGAAAAATGTCATCATCGTCATCAAGACGTTGAAAATTATACTCATCAAATAACCAGTATTTTGGATTATTACCTTTTACTCGGACAATATTTTTATCTTTTAAAATTTGCAACTTCTTCTTTACTTCATCGACAGGAAGATTAACCAACTTTGCCAATTCAACAGCGGTAATACCCTCTGTATTACTGTATTTGTCGGGTGTAAGGAACATAAGTTCTAAGCCGACCATTTTAAGATTTGTATCTTCCGCATTCTTATCCATATACATATTATAACGCAATTTTTAATTTTTTAAATTTAGACTTCCACATTTGCCATCATATCAATCAGCGTATCAATCGTATTTTGCATATTTACACTGTCAGAAGTTCTTTGTTGTAAAAACGCATTTATCTGTGGCATCATATTAATTGCAATATCCAGTTTTGGATTTGTTCCGGGTTGGTACATGCCAACATCAATCAAATCTTTATTTTCACGATACATTGCAAGAATTTTTCGCATTTTTGCAGCTGCTTCTTTGTGTTCAGGAGTCGCAATTGCTGACATAAGACGAGAAATACTGCCAAGAACATCAATTGCCGGATAATGATTTGATTCAGCAACCTTTCTTGACAAGAAAATGTGACCGTCAGTAATACCACGAACTGTATCTACAATTGGGTCGTTAATATCATCACCTTCCATAAGTACTGTATAGAAAGCAGTAATAGAGCCTTTCGGACTATTTCCGGCACGTTCAAGAACTTTTTGTAACCAAGAAAATATTGATGGCGGATAACCTTTCATTGTCGGAGGTTCGCCAATTGATAAGCCAACTTCACGTCCAGCCATTGCACAACGTGTAACTGTATCAGTCATTAAGAAAACTTTTTTTCCTTGATCTCTAAAATATTCACAAACCGCAGTCGCTGTAAGCAGACACTTTTGTCTGATTAATGGAGGTTGGTCGCCTGTAGAGCATACAAGCACAGATTTTTTCATGCCCTCAGGGCCAAGCGCATCTTCAACAAACTCTTTAACTTCTCTGCCACGTTCTCCAATAAGCGCAACAACGTTTACGTCTGCATCAGAGTTTCTCGCAATCATGCCTAGTAGAGTACTTTTACCTACACCAGAACCGGCAAACAACCCCATACGCTGACCACAACCAAATGTCAAACAAGAATCAATTGCACGAACACCTGTTGAAAACATTTCTGTAATAATTGGTCTTTCAAAAGGCCCTGGTGGTGGTCCATCAACATTTCTCCATTCAGCGCCTTCGATATTAAGAGGTTTCCCGTCAATAGGGTCACCCATTGGACTTATCAATCTTCCCAATAAAAAATCTCCAACAGGAATAATAATCGGCTTTCCGGTTGTCGTCACAAGACTACCTTGTCCAATTCCGGCTCCGTCATAAAGCAAAAGCAATTGAGCAACATCCCCTTTAAAAGCAACTACTTCAGCAGGCTTTTTTTCACCGGTTGCTGCTTCTATATAACACAAGTCACCGATTTTTAACCCAGGAAGTTTTACTTCCACGGTTAAACCCAAAAGCTTTGAAACACTACCCTTGAATTGATACAAATCAACGCTCTCTAGTTTTTTATTTACACCATTTTTAAGGTTATTTAAATAATCTTGATTAACACCATCCATAAATTGATTTTAACATAATAATAAAAAATATTACAAATCTTTACAAACTTTTTGCTTTATGGTAACATTTATAATTGAAGAGAACGTGTAAGAATGAGGGCTTATATAAATGTTAATTGAGAAATATTTGGAAGTTGTTGTAAAACAAAGAGGTTCCGACTTACATATCTCTGCGGGTTTGCCACCTGTTGTCCGTATCGATGGAAATCTACAGAGAATGGATGTACCGGCTCTTAAACCGGAAGAAGTAGAATTACTGCTTTTCCCTATGCTGAACAAAGAACAACGACGTAAACTTGAACAAGACTGGGAATTGGATTTTTCATATGGTATTCAAGGATTAAGCCGTTTTAGGGTAAATATTTACAAAGATAGAGGAAATTATGCTGCAGCATTCCGTGTAATTACTTCAACTATACCTTCTTTTAAAGAATTAGGTTTGTCTGATACAGTTAGAAAAATGGCAGAAAAACCAAGAGGATTGATTCTTGTAACAGGTCCTACCGGTTCAGGTAAATCAACTACTTTGGCAGCAATGATTAACTATATCAACGAAACTCGTTCTGAACATATTTTGACGATTGAAGACCCTATCGAATTTATTCATCCGTCAAAACGTTCAATTATTCACCAAAGAGAATTGGGTCAAGATACAAGAAGCTTCGCAAACGCTCTTAAATCAGCACTTCGTGAAGACCCAGATATCATTCTTGTTGGTGAGATGCGTGACTTAGATACTATTAGATTAGCATTAACTGCCGCTGAAACAGGTCACTTAGTATTTGGGACTTTACACACATCTTCAGCTTCTCAAACAATTGACCGTATTATTGACGTTTTCCCTGAAGGTCAACAACAACAAGTACGTGTACAGTTGTCAAACTCTTTAGTTGCAGTATTCTCACAAACTCTTATTCCATTACTTCAAGCAGATGGTACAAAACAAGGTCGTGTAATGGCTCAAGAAGTTATGTTAGTAATTCCTGCAATTGCAAACTTAATTAGAGAAGCAAAAGCTGCTCAAATTTATTCTACAATGCAAACAAACTCCGGTTTTGGTATGCAAACATTAGAAATGTCTTTGAGAGATTTGTACTTGAAAAAGAAAATTACATTTGAAGATGCACTTTCTCGCTCAAGCCGTCCTGAAGAATTGAAACGTGGTTTGCAACAATCTTAGTAGATTATAAAAGATATAAAAAGAGGTATTCAATTTGTTTGAATACCTCTTTTTTATTGTGAATTTTTGAATAAGAATTGTTTTGCAAACAAGATATATAAAAGTCAATTACACTTTCATTTCTTTTTCAAAGCCAAACAATGAACTTACAGATTCATCATCATGAATTCTAGAAATTGCTTGACCTAATAATGGTGCGATTGATAATTGTTTTACATTATCAGGCAAATCTTCTTTTTTCCAAGGAATTGTATTTGTAACAATACATTCTTCAATTGGAGCAGATTTAAGTCTTTCAATTGCAGGACCGGAGAACACTGCGTGAGTAGCTCCCACATAAACAGCTTTTGCACCTTTCTTTTTAAGAAGTTTAGAAGCTTCGCATATTGTACCTGCTGTATCAATCATATCATCAAACATTAAACAGATTTTGCCTTCAACGTCACCAATAATATGTGCAGCAATTGCTTCATTATGTTTATCAC
Source organism: uncultured Vampirovibrio sp. (assembly GCA_964584885.1). Lineage (GTDB taxonomy): Bacteria > Cyanobacteriota > Vampirovibrionia > Gastranaerophilales > Gastranaerophilaceae > CAG-196. The sequence goes on along the minus strand of CAZPBG010000040.1, from coordinate 5,610 downwards.
GACGCTTGTCAATAATCGCAATTGGGCAATCCAGTTTTTTAGCAAAATGTCTTGTTCTGTTTGCCCCACCCATGTCAGGAGAAACACAAACCATTTCATCAGGGTCGATATTAAGACTTTTTACATAATCAACAATAATAGGAGTTGCAAAAATATGATCTACTAGAATATTGAAAAATCCTTGTATTTGACCTGTGTGCAAATCCATTGCTAAAACTCTTGTAGCGCCTGCCGTTGTTAACAAATCAGCTACTAATTTTGCTGTAATAGCTTCACGACCGGATGTTTTTCTGTCTTGTCTTGCGTATCCATAGTATGGAATAACCGCAGTAATAGTTTTTGCACTGGCACGTTTAAACGCATCTATCATAATTAGCAATTCCATTAAGTTTTCATTAACCGGATTGCAAAGTGGTTGAACTATAAATACATCATCACCACGAATACTTTCTTTCACTTGAACATAAATTTCGCCATCTGCAAAATTCTTTATTACCATAGGACCAACCGTCGTACCTAAGTAATCCGCAATCTCTTGTGCTAAAGCAGGGTTCGAACGACCTGCAAAAAGTCTGATGTCGTGAGTTGGATTAACAGCTCTTTCAAGCTGTGGATAAGTCATTTCAAGTACCATGAAAAAATCCTTTCATATATTTTTGGTGACAGAACTATTTTACTACAATTTTGGATTTTCTAACAGAGTTTTTTAAAAAATATTAAGTATACTTTATATAAAACATGTAAAAATTTTTTTTGCTCCATAATTTGACAAATTTACAGTAAAAATTTCTTGTAATTAAATTATTCAGAAGCTATAATATTTGTATAGATTTGGGTCAGAAGAGATGTTAAAAAAAATATTATCAGTATTAGTCGTTTTCTTAATAATTTGTGGTACGGTTTTTGCACAAGATGCCTTTTCTCCTTATGTTCCTTCGCAAAACGAAGTTATTTTTAACCAATCAATGTTCAGAATTGATGTCGTTGATCCGGTTGCTTCAACTAACTGGAAAGGCTTGAATTATCCTGGGCTAAGAGGAGCAAACCAGCTTGTAATATATTCTCCGTCATTTGGTTTTAGAACAAACACCAATGAATTCGGTACAGAAGCAATTGTTGTGGGTGATACTGTTGTATCTTTAAGTGGAGCAGATTCTCTTATTCCGGCAAACGGTTTTGTAATATCAGGTCATGGTAGTGCGAAAAAATGGATTAATGAAAATATAATGGTTGGTTCTAAAATTTCGCTTGATTTAGACAAAAATATTATAACTTCTTATGTTACTTCTGATACGTTTTTATTCACAGCAAAAGAAAAAATTAAAGAAGTTCAAAATATGTTAGCATATTACAATCAAACTTGCACAAATTACAATTCAAGACGCACAGAACAAAACTTGAATAAGGCAAAGGATTTTGTTTCAAAAGCTCAACGCAATAGTGAAGATTCTCAAAAGTTTTCATCTCGAGCAATTGATTATGCTAATTTAGCGATGTCTACTGTTGTACCGTACGAACCAACTGAGTTAAAAGGAGTTTGGATAAGACCGTCTTATTTTAGTAAAGAAAATATTGAAGAGATTGTAAGCTATCTTGCAAATTCCGGTATAGATAATATATTTATTGAAACTTATTATCACGGCAAAACAATTTTTCCATCAAATACAATGGAAAAATATGGTTTTATAAAACAATATGAGGATTATGTAGGATTTGATCCTCTAAAAATATGGATTGCTGAAGCTCATAAGCGAGGAATAAAAGTTCATATATGGTTCCAAACTTTTTATGTAGGAAATAAATCTCCGGAAACAAATCCTGAGTATATTTTAGCAAAACGTCCTGATTGGGCTAATTATCAAAAGAAAAATGTTGATTCTGAAACATTGCCTTACTCAGTTTCAGAGCATAACGGTTATTTTATTGACCCTGCCAATCCTGAGGTTCAAAACTTTTTATATGAATTAGTCTGTGAAATAGTTACCCGCTATAAACCGGATGGTATAAATTTAGACTACATTCGTTACCCGCAATCTTTATCTGCAAATTATAGTACTTACGATATGTCAAATTGGGGTTATACAAAGTTTGCAAGAAATGAATTTGAACAAATGTACGGTGTTGACCCGATAGAACTGAATAAAAATGATGCTTTATGGAATTATTGGAGTTTTTACAGATGTTCTAAAGTTACAAATTTTGTAAAACGTGTAAGCGTGCTTTGTAGAGCCAATAATATTCAATTGACAGCGGTAATTTTCCCAAATCGAAAATCAGCGTTGGAAACAAAATTACAAGACTGGAAAAATTGGTCAATCAATAATTTTGTGGACGGATTTACTCCACTATTTTTAACTTGTGATGATAAAACTGCAATCAATTTGATTGAAGAAGTTTTAAGAAACAAATCTGCAAGCACAAAACTTTATGCCGGATTGTTTGTAACATTTATGAACGGTTCAAATTCTGATTTAATAAAACAAATTCACGCTTCAAGACGTTACTCGCTAAATGGTTTGATCTTGTTTGATTATGCACATTTGAATGATAATTATATGAATGTTTTAACGGAAAGTATTCTTAGACCTGTAAAAAAAGAAGTTGTGATAACAAATTCAAATACTCCACAAAGTAATTTATCAACGAATACTGTAACTCAAGATAAAAAGGTGAAAAAGAAACGTGGCAGAAGGAAATAATACTCAAAAAAGACAATTTTTAGGAATTTGGTTTGACTGCTGCGGAGTTTACGGCAGAATATATAAGAATAAAGACGGAACTGCTTATGTCGGCAGATGTCCAAAATGTTTGCGTTCAGTAAGAGTCAGAGTTGGCGAAGGCGGAACTAATCAAAGATTTTTTAGAGGAAGTTAGGGGTAAATATATTTAATCAAAATAATAACTAATAATTACAAGAGGAATATAAAATGTTAGAAAAATTAAGAACTGAAAATGAAGTTTTAGATATTTTTTGTAATTTGGTGCGAATTCCGTCACCATCGTTAAAAGAAGAAAAAGTTATTGAGTGGATTGGTGAGTTTTGCAAAAAATATGGTATTAATTTTAGAACAGATGATTATGGAAATGTTTATATATCAGTACCTGCAACCGATAGTTCAAAAGAGCCATTAATGTTGTCTTCACACATGGATGTTGTTGGGGATGATAGTCCAATAGAATTGCAATTTGATGGACAATTCATTAAAGCTAACGGTAGAACATTAGGTGCTGATGATAAAGTTGGTGTTGCTTGTGCCTTAACTTTAGCCAAAGAGCTTTCAAAGACACATTACACTCACGGTGGATTGGAAATCACATTTACTCGTGATGAAGAAACCGGCATGAGCGGGGTTGAACACGTAGAGTATGACAAAATTAATTCAAAATACATTCTTGTTTGTGATGCTGATAAACTTGGGCAACTCCAAATTTCAGGCGCTAGTTATACAAATGCAAAAATAACCGTAAAAGGCTTAAAAGGCGGACATTCAGGTATTGATATTGGTGATAAAACAAGATTGAACGCTGCAAAACTCATTTCTGAATTGCTTGCAGAATTTCCTCAAGGTGCTTACTATAGCGATGAAACAGGGGTAATAACTTCTTGTAACCTTGGTGCAATTGTTGCCGGTGGTGTTCAAAATTCAATTGCTTCAATTGTTGAAAACGGTGTAAAAACTAATGATTATATAACAGAAATCTTCAAAAAGACTTCTACTAATATAATAAATACTTTGGGCATGGCATCTTATTCAATCAGAAGTGCTTCTGTTGCAAAAGAAGAAGAATTAAAAAGTTTAATGTCCTCTTTAGTGGAAAAATTCAATCAAAAATATGAAGGCTTAGCAGTTGCAGAGATTGAATTTGAGGTTCATTTACTTCCTTTTGAGAAGGCAGATGATGACAGAATTGAAAAAGTTCATACAAAGGCTTGTGAAGCAGCCGGTATAAAAAATGATATTTCTTCTTTCCACGCAGGTGCTGAAACTCATATTTACTGCCATAACAAAAATGCTAAAGGCGAAACTTTTATGCCTTCTCTTTTAGGTTTGGCAGATGTTTATAACATGCACTCTGCAGAAGAAAAAGTTGATTACAAAACTTTATTGAAAGGCTACGAAGTAATAAAAAATACATTTTTAGCGTTTAATGAAGTTTTGTAAAGAAAAAAGGCAATTTTTACAATTCAGTTGTTTTAATTGCGTTGTGTAGAAGTTGCAAAGGAGAATTTAATTATGAATACCATGAACGTAAACAATACAGCATTCACTGCAAAAATGCAATTACCTAGAATTAAAATGGCACGTAATATTAATAACGTGGAACTTCCTGTTGATAATTATGTAAAAGAAATGCTTGAACAGCATGGTGCAAAAATAGAAAAAGCTGCAGAATTTGTAGGAAAAGATGTTGTTTTGGCACAAAGAGGGAAAACTCTTCTTGTAAATTCAGGAGCAAAAACTACTGCAATTGATATGAGAGAGATGAATAAAGGAGAAGATTTAGTAACTGGAATTATTCATAATCTTCATATAAATGCTTAGTAAAAAAAAGAGGTATCATATGATACCTCTTTTTTTTTGCTTCATAGATTTTGTAATCTTTATTTCAAACGAAATATATTTACCCTAATCTATGCCATAGCTTTTTCTACAGCAACTGCAACAGCTACAGTAGCACCAACCATAGGGTTGTTACCCATACCTATTACACCCATCATTTCTACGTGAGCAGGAACTGAAGATGAACCAGCGAATTGAGCATCACCGTGCATTCTACCCATAGTATCTGTCATACCGTAAGAAGCAGGACCAGCTGCTACGTTATCTGGGTGAAGAGTTCTACCAGTACCACCACCTGAAGCTACTGAGAAGTATTTTCTACCATTTTCCCAGCACCATTTTTTGTAAGTACCTGCAACAGGGTGTTGGAAACGAGTAGGGTTAGTTGAGTTACCAGTAATAGAAACATCAACACCTTCTTTAATCATGATTGCAACACCTTCTGAAACATCATCAGCACCGTAGCAACGAACTTTTGCTCTTTCGCCGTCTGAGAATGGAGTTTCTTTAACGATTTTTAATTCGCCTGTTTTGAAATCGTATTCAGTTTCAACAGCTGTAAAACCGTTAATTCTAGCGATAACATAAGCAGCGTCTTTTCCTAAACCGTTTAAGATAACTCTCAAAGGATTTTTTCTAACTTTGTTAGCGTTTCTTGCGATACCGATAGCACCTTCAGCAGCTGCGAAAGATTCGTGACCTGCTAAGAAGCAGAAACAATCAGTTTCTTCTCTAAGTAACATAGCTGCTAAGTTACCGTGGCCGATGCCAACTTGTCTTCTGTCACCAACTGAACCTGGGATAGCAAAAGCTTGTAAGCCTAAACCAATAGCTTCTGCTGCATCAGCTGCGTTTGTAATACCTTTTTTGATAGCGATAGCGCAACCTAGAGTGTATGCCCAAGAAGCGTTATCGAAAGCAATAGGCTGAATGCCTTTAACAATAGCATCTACATCGATGCCTTTTGATAAACATAGATCACGAGCTTCTTCCAAGTTTTTGAAACCATATTCAGGTAAAACTTTGCTAAGAGTAGCTTCACGTCTAT
>CAZPBG010000039.1:0-10691 GCA_964584885.1 uncultured Vampirovibrio sp. | reverse complement strand
CTAGATGGGTGAATTCAAGAAGCAATTCATTTTTTCGTGAATCGTGAGCCGTGAGTCGTGACTCGAGGATTACGAAGTTTTAAAGTTCTAAGTGACTAAGTGACTAAGTGGTAAACGCAGTTGTTGCTTCGCCCCTTGCGGGAGAAGCCGAGCGGAGCTCTGATGAGGGGGATTCTTGAGGTTGAATGGTTGAAGAGTAGAAAGGTAGTTTTCGTGATTCGTGAGTCGTGAATCGTGAATCGGGGTTTACGAAGTTTTTATATACTGGATTGCCACGAAAATCTGACGATTTTCTCGCAATGACGTACTACTAGTAGTTTCACGCCCTGTCATTGCGAACGAAGTGAAGCAATCCATTTTAAAGTGACCATGTGGTTAACGCAGTGAGTAGGGTGCAAATTTTTGCACCGAAATTGTGTTAATATATAATGCTTGCAACATTTCCCTGTCTACCGTTGTTTATATATATTACCCCAATTTTCCATTCTACCTGTTTCGACCATTAAAAGATTGTTTTCGTCCAGTTTGGATTGACAAAGTTCCAACCTTATTGTCACCCTGAATTTATTTCAGGGTCTTACTAGAATGTAGTAGCTACGCCTATGTAATATGGCAGTCAATTTGATTATTTATGAATATTTTAAATTCGGTGCAAAAAATTGCACCCTACGGCTTGTAAGTTACTCCGAATTTAAAAGCATGTCAACCGAAAATTAACAAAATTTGCAAGATTGTTTTTATATTAATGCGAGTTTTAGGCATTTTTCGTAAATCGTGACTCGGGAGCAAGGTTGAAGGGTTGAATAGTTGAATGGTATTTACGGAGTTTTTGTAAAAAAGATTTGGTGCAGCCAAACAACCAAAACAGCTGAACGAAGTGAAGACGTAGAAAATCTGCGTGTTTTCTTTTTCTTTGTTAAGTTTTCTTTTTCTTACCCCAGCAAATAAAGGAAAATAAACCTTTAATTAAAAATATATCAGCATAAAGTTAAACTTTGTAGCAAAAAATATTTTTAGCTGTTTTTAGATGAATATGTTAAGTATTAATCAAAATTTTTATCCTAATTTTAAAAGCGGAAACAAAATTCCATACGCTCTTGCAAATCAATCAAGAGTAATTATTAACGCTGTGCAAGACGTAAACCCTAACATGCAAAAGTTAAAAAAATCTGTCCATTGCAAAGATGCAAAAACAGTTCTTGAGGATATTAAAGAAAAGATTGGAATTGAACAAATTTTTAATGATGGCGGTTTTAGCTTGAATATAGCGGATAAACTTGTTAAAGTTTTTGTGCCAAATTCAAGAGAGTTAAAAATTCGAGAAGTTGATCCTAAGAACATAAATCATTTTAAACTGGTAGAGATTGAAGATAATGATATTCAACATACTGCAGGTTTTACAGCAAAAGATGGGACTGTGGAAGATTTTTTAACTTCAATATTTGAAAAATTAGATTTCCCCATTTTGCAATTAAGAAGATTGTTTAATAGAGCAGATGTTAACAAAGTTATTATAAAAATATCTCCAAAAGCCGTGCTTAAAGACGATTTAGCTAAGACTTCAGATGATATTATTAGATTGTTTGATGAAGTACAAGAACGTATATCATCAATATCAAACGGAGTTACAAAATCAAAAATAAAAAATGCTTACCCAAACGCAAGACCAAGTATTCACGGCTCTAATCAGCTTGAATTCGCAGATTTGGGAATTGATAAAACTCATTATTCAGTAAATACGATATCAATAGCAGCAAAACAAAGACACTTAGTTATTAAGACCTCTAAAAATCCAGAGGAAAAACCTCAGGTAATAATAGTCGATCCTAAACATCGAGTTTTAAAAGAAAAACATCTTGGAAAGGTTTATCATTTAGGAAGTAATGCTATATATTACACACAACAAGAAATTGATTCTCCTTTGTTTGCAGCGAAATTTCAAACATTAAAAAATGAATTAGAAAAGTATAATGAATATTTAAAAGAAAAAATTGCAAATTTGAATTCAAAAAAAGCATATTTATCTACCGGAGAAATAGGTTTACTCGATAAACAAACGCTTAAATTAGTAAAAAAACTAATGCAACAATTTGATGATTGCAAAGCAAAAATGCTTACATTAAAAAATGCTTCTAAAAAAAGAGCATACAAAGATAGATATGGAATTGAAACAATTGTAAGTAGTCCATCTTTAATATTCAAAAAGATTGATGATAAAGGTCAATCCTTGCATTTAAGTTTTCCTACAATTGGCGGTATTCGTTGCATGAAAATGATTATTGAAAAACAAAACGGTAATGTCGGAAAAACTTGGTTTATAAAAGAAGATAAACTTGTAAAATTTAATGCTAAGAATTTTGGACGCACAAAGAGTGCAAGTTCAGTTGACAATTATTTTTCTCAAGAAGAAATTAATAATTCCGGACTAAGTGAAATGTTACAAATTCTAAAAAAACGTCTTGATATTATTAGTAAAAATAAGTAAAATATATCAATGGGGTGATTATATGAAGTTATTGAAAGTATTAGGAGCAACAACATTAGTATCGGGCATGGCTTGTTTAGGCACTTATTTTTACAATTGTGCTAGATGGGAAAAAGAAGAGCGATTATTTTCCACCCAAGATTTAGTCAGACGTCAAAACCCACAAAAATATGAAGAATTAATAAACACTAATTTTTACGATTTAGAAGTTTGGGAAAAAGCGGAAGCAGAGCTCAGAGATTCCATTGAAAACTCTCGCCGAGCAGAGAGTAATGCTACCAAAGCTTATTTTGTTGGTGGACAAAATTCTAAAAAATCTAGTTTTTCACAATAAAATCAATTATTTTATATATTAATTCCAACTTTTTTTGATTACAATTAACTTTATTTAAATTTTCATAAATCCCGGCTAATAATTCATCTTGTAATTTAATATGATTATTAGCAAACAATTCTTCAGTCGTTGTATCTAATGCAACAACAAGATTTTCGAGAGTTTCTGCGGAAACAAAACACGCTCCAACTTCAATCTTACTCAAATTCTTAGGAGCAATATTTATCATCTCAGCAAGTTGCTCTTGCGTAAGATTTTTTGATTTTCTCAATCTTTTAATTTTTTCACCAAATATTTTTTTTATATCCATAAATCTCAACAATAGTTTTATAATATAGATTTTTAACAACTTTTCTATATAAAGAATTACCTTATATTAATATTATATTAAGTTTTGTAAAGGGTTAAACTACACATCATACTTATATTTTAAACTTTTTCTATGTTTTATATGGATAAAACAAGCAATTTTTCATCTCTGAAAAACTTTAATAATATGTAGCCAAATTTAAACTAAGCTACAAAATAGGGGATATTAATAAAATAACTTCTAGCAAAAAAGGGAAATCTAGATTTACACGAGGAAAACACAAAACTTTAACGAGGATATTTGAGAAAGTATCAATCTGAAAAAAACACACAAGGGAAATTCTAGTATTATACAACACAAAGGAAAAGGAGATTATTATGAAAATTATTGCAAAATTAGCTAAAGAGGCTTTTGATAGTGGTAAAGCTCTTGGATTTAAAGCAAACATTACTGATGCGACCGGCTGGCTAAAAAATCATTCAAAGGGAGTTGGGGAGCAAATTGGTAACGCATTAAGCGGCAAAGCAAAAACTGTTAATGATACTTTATTGAAAAGGGATATGTACGACAAATTATTTGCACATTTAGATGATGTTGCAAAACAATATCCTGATGCTACAGTGCAGATTGCAGCTAAGAATGCTAAAAAAGGTGGTTATAAAATTGCCACAGTAAATATTAAAAATGGTGATGAAACAATTGGTAAATATGCAATGTCTATTACTAATGATGGAACTTTTAAAGTAAAAGCTAAACATATGGGAAGCGAATTATCCGAATCAGTTACAGCGCAAGAAATTCGTGCCACAGTTTCATCCAAAGCCGGTACAATGCGTACTTCATATAACATTCCAGAAAAAACAGGGCGATTAGAATTAAAACATGCAGGCGAAGATGTTGCAGTTGCAAATTATGTTAACAAAGGTGGCAACGTAACTAGAGGCGGCGCAACATATGAAGCTGCAGACGGACTCGTTTCCGGACAAATATATCACAATGGACATGAAGTATCTTTCTTAGGAGATACCAAGGGGCTTCGACAATTTGGCAAAAGTATTAAGGCAGAATATGCAGAAGAAAAGAAGAAACTTGAACCATTGACGATAGCACTTTTAAGACCATTGAGAGACCGATTCAATACTGCAATTGACTTGTTCAAGTATAATGGAAGAAAAGATTTTGAAAGATTTCTTAGCAAAGATGAGTTAACAAAATCGATTAAAGAGTTACAAGACGAAGCTGTTAAGATAAAAAATGCGTTCCCTAAGGCAGAAAAAGTTCCTCTTGAGAAAATTAAATATTTGGAACAAATCGAAAGTGATATGAAGCAAGCAAAAATGCTTATAAGAATTTAGTTATATTAAATCTTCAAAAGCCCGTGATTAATAATCACGGGCTTTTATAAATCAACAGATTTTCGTGGCAATCCAGATTAATCAAAGGTTTCTTTTTCTTTATTTGCAAGGCAAAGAAAAAGAAACCTTAACAAAGAAAAAGAAAACACGCATTGTTTCTACGTCTTCACTGCGTTCAGCCGTTTTGGTGTTTGGCTGTGCCAAATCTTTTTTTACAAAAACTCTGTAAACACTCAGTCACTCAGTCACCCAGTCACTTAATCACTTTTCAAGAGCCCCCCTCATCAGAGCTACGCTCGGCTTCTCCAGCAAAGGGCGAAGCGACAACTGCGGTTACCACCCAATCACTTTGTCACTTAAAAAACAATAATTCCCGACTCACGAATCACGAGTCACGATAACAGCAATGACAAGGCGCAAATATTATTCAAACAACTCGTACAATCTTTGACGGATTTCTTTTTCCGACAATTCATCTGTAATTTTGTTTAAATCCATTGTCATTTGATAATACTCAGCTGCCAAAGCTTTATCACCAATTGCTTGGTAAGCTCGTCCTAAGTTGAAATATGCCAAAGTATAATTTGGATTAATATTTATTGCAGCTTTAAAATAATCAATCGATTCTTTTGGATCACCCATGCCGTCCAAATAAACTACACCCAAGTTGTTTTGTGAAATTTCAAAGTCCGCATTTAATTCAATCGATTTGTGAAATGCCACAATTGCTTCTTCCAAATAATCTTTTTCCCATAAAGCAAGTCCTGCTTTTGCGTATGCTAAAAAGTTTAGCGGATCTGTTGTAATCGCATCACAATAAACCTTGATAGCTTTATCCAAATCGTTTTGTGCCATAAATAAATCACCTAATGATAATTGAATATCAATATTATTTGGATCTAGAACTATACCGGCATTGAATGTAGCTTCTGCAGCTTCAAAATTTTCTTTGATTTCAGCATAAATTGCGCCAAGAGCATGACATACAATTGATGTCCATTCAGAATCAGGGTTTAATTTGATAGCTTGTTGATAGTATTCAATTGCATCATCATAAAGTTCTGCTTTAACATATGCATAGGCTAATGAATTGTTATAGTATGGATTTTCAGGATTTGATTCTGTTGCCAATTTGAATGCTGATACGGCATGGATTTTATCCGACTTTTGCAAGTACAAATGTCCTAATTCGTAATAAATTTTGTCTAAATCAATTCCGAATTCTAATAATGAATTGTAATAGTCTATTGTTGTATCAACATCATCTGTAAAATATGTTTGATTAATAGTTGCAAGTTTTATTAAAACTTCTCTATTAAGTGGATTTAATTCATAAGCTCTTTTGTAACAATCTCTTGAAGCTTCGATATTATTACATTCTAAAGACAAATCACCCATTTTTTGGTAGAAAAGATTGCTTTGAGAAGTTTTTTCCAACCCTTTTGAATAAGCTTCCAAAGCGGATGGAAATAATTTCATTTTTTCGAAAGTTTCGCCAAGAGTCTTGTACGACATGATTGAAAAATCATTTGCTAAAAATTTACAAAACATTTTTATGGACGGACAATCCCACATAATCATCATGCTTCCGGATAAGAAGTAATAAAGGAATTTAACCATGTCTTTTACATGATTACCGTCGGATTTTATTTTATTTAACAAAACTTTTGACAAAAACAAACGAGGACGAGCCGAGTTCGCTCCGGAATTTGTTATTGCTATCGAAAATTCTCTTTCAGCCTCTTCCATATTTCCATTAAGACATTGGAAATACCCTGTATAAATATGCGCATTCGGATTATTAGGTTCTAAAGAAAGTGCAGTTTTGCACTGTTCTAAAGCTCCTTCGACAGAAATTTGACCTTTGATTAACAATAAACTCGCCAATCTGTAATATGCTTCAGATATTGCAGGATTATTCTTTATAACATCAATATAACATTCTATTGCATGTTCTAAATCAACATCTTGCTGTTTAATAAGATATTTTTCATGAGCTTCTCTTGCTCGACTTAGAGCTTTATTATCAGAATTAGATAATTTAGGGGATATTATTGGAGTAAGAGTCTGTTCTGTCATATATTCTCCGAATGTGATTATGTATTTTTAAACTTACTTTTACATTGTCGACGCTCTATTTTTTTTCTTTAATCACTTTTGATGTAAATCATCTAAAAGGTTTAATTTTTAGAATTAAACATTTCCCCATGCCTTTTATTACAAAAAGTTAATATTATTGTATTTATAAATCTCTACTACTTGCATTATAATTATGTTTGAGATAATATTAATCTTGTCAGAAAAAACCCACAATTAAATATATCGTTAATGCCTGTGATATGGGTGTTTTTAGCATTGATTATTTAATTGTTAAATATAAGAGAAAAAAGTAGAACAATAAAAAAAGGAAAGGCAAATTTCATGTCAGAAGAAAAATTAGAAACACAAGTAGAAGAAACTGTTGAAGCAACTGAAGAAGTTGTAGAAGTTGTTGAAACAACAGAAGAAGCTCCTGCTCGCAAGCAACGTGGCAGAAAGAAAAAAGTAGAAACTCGTGAAGAAAAACCTGAATCAGAATGGAAAGAACAAGTTGTTCAAATCCGTCGTGTAACAAAGGTTGTTAAGGGTGGTAAAAAATTAAGCTTCAGAGCTATCGTTATCGTTGGTAACAAAAAAGGTCAAGTTGGTGTTGGCTGTGCTAAAGCTTCAGAAGTTATCATTGCTATTCAAAAAGCAATTGCTGATGGTAGAAAAAACTTAATCACAGTACCTATTTTCAAAACAACTATCCCACACCCTATCACAGGACGTTCAGGTGCTGGAGCAGTTATGTTAAGACCTGCTTCTCAAGGTACAGGTATTATTGCAGGTGGTGCAGTTCGTTCAGTTCTTGAACTTGCAGGTATTGAAAACATTCTTTCAAAATCTTTAGGTTCAAAATCTCCACTTAACGCTGCTAACGCTACTTTAGAAGCTCTTAAATCTTTAAGACCATTCAATGAAGTTGCTAAAAAACGTGGCTTAACAATGGCTGAATTATTAAACTAGTAGTAAATGAGGAAGGTAAGATTTCTTACTTCGCTGAATTACTAAACTAGTAGGCTATTTCAGTTAAAAATTTTAAATAGTAAATTATAAATAAGGAAAATAAATCATGGCAAAGCAAATTAAAATAAAATTGGTAAAAAGCTTAATTGGTGCTTCTGAATCACAAAGAAAAGTTGCACAATCTTTAGGCTTAAAAAAACTTAACCAAGTTGTTGAACATTACGATAGCGCAACAATTTTGGGGATGGCAAACAAAATTTCTCATTTAGTTGAGATTTGTGAATAAAAGTGAATTTTCGTGATTCGTGAATCGTGATTCGTGAATTGCGAGATAAAAATTCAAAAAAGATTCATTTATTAAACAAAAGAATCTATAGATATAAACGTTAAATACGATTCACGGTTTACGACTCACGAATCACGATACTGAGTCCCATTCGTGAATAAATACAACAAAAGAGGAAAAACAAAAATGACAATAACATTAGAAGATTTAAGACCTGCAGAAGGTTCAACAGGAAAATCAAAAAGAGTAGGACGTGGACGTTCATCTGGACATGGTAAAACATCTTGCCGTGGTCACAATGGTGAAGGACAACGTTCAGGCAGAACTGCTAAAAGAGGTTTTGAAGGTGGTCAAATGCCAGCTTACAGAAGATTGCCTAAATTGAAAGGTTTTGAACAAATCAATCCTAGAAATTATGCTGAAATCAATGTTGGCAGACTTGAAGCTTTATCAATTACTGAAATTTCTTTAGCTTCATTAAAAGAAATCAGAAAAGCTCATCCTTCTTGTGATGGTTTGAGAATTTTGGGTAATGGCGAAATCAAAAAAGCTATCACTGTAAAAGCTGATTATGTTTCTCCATCAGCAAAAGCTAAAATTGAAGCAGCAGGCGGAAAGGTTGAATTAGTATAATGACACAAAGCATGAACAGAGGAATGAGAATTCCTACAACGGCAGACTTAATGTCAATGTGGAATGCATCAGGCTTGAAAGAAAAATTAATTTTTACTTTCTTAATGCTTGTATTGTTTCGTTTTGGTATTCATCTACCTTTGTTTGGAGTAAATAACGAATTCTTTTCTAACTTAGCAAGCCAAAACAATATTCTAGGATTTTTAGATTTGTTTTCAGGCGGTGCATTAGGTAAAGTTTCAATATTTGCTTTAGGAATTGGTCCTTATATTACATCATCAATTATTATGCAGTTGATGGCGGTAATTATTCCGGCATTAGAAAAATTACAAAAAGAAGACGGCGAAGCCGGTAGAAGAAAGTTATCTCAATACACCCGTATTTTTACGGTTATATTGGCAGCTTTCCAAGCTATGATTTTTATGGGATTTATGGCTCATACAAATGCAATAACTGCCGGTGTAAACCACACAATGTTTTACATTTCTTCTGTGTTAACTTTGACAGCCGGTTCGGTTTTGGTAATGTGGTTATCTGAACTTATTACAGAGAAAGGTATCGGGAATGGTGGTTCTTTGATAATCTTTGTTGGTATTTTGTCAGGTATTCCGCTTTATTCATCAAGAACTGCACAAATGATTGCCGGACAACCGTCTTTGGGTTGGAACTTGATGTTTTTACTTGCTATATTCTTTGTTACAATGATTTTCATTGTAATAATGCAAGAAGCGATTAGAAAAGTTATTATTGTAAATCCAAAAAGACAAGTTGGTAATAAGGTTTATGGCGGTGTAAATACATTTATTCCGTTTAAACTTAATCCGGGTGGTGTAATGCCAATAATCTTTGCTGTTGCAATTTTGCTATTCCCATCTACTGTTTTGAGTATAATTGGGCAAGCAAAATTACCTGAGGGTTGGATTCAAAATATGATAGTTACTCTTAACCACGTATTTAATCCGAGCGGTATAACTTACTATGCAATCTACTTTATTATGATTGTTGCGCTAACTTTCTTCTATGCATCTATTATGCCAAATATGCAACCAAAAGAAATTGCAGACAATCTAAAAAAATATGGTTCGTCTATTCCTGGTATTAAACCGGGTAGACCTACTGCCGAAGCTTTGGATAAAATCTTGACTAAAACAACTTTTATAGGTGCTTTAGGTTTAGGTGTTATAGCTTTGGTTCCGGCATTTGCAAGTTATATTACAGGAATTACAACTCTTCAAGGTATTGGAGCAACTTCCTTGATAATCATGGTTGGTGTTGCTCTTGATTTAATAAATCAGGTAAAAACTCATTTATTGGCAAGGAACTATGAATCATTCCTAAAAGAATAATCATAAGTAATAATAGAAAAAGGTCGGTTGATAGCCGACCTTTTTTATGCTATAATACTCTTATAATAAGAGAGGATTTATATGAAAAAATTTGGATTTACTTTAGCGGAAGTATTGATTACATTGGGTATAATTGGTGTTGTAGCAGCATTAACACTACCTTCTTTATATACAGACACTCAGGGTGCACAAGTTGGACCAAAATTAGGAAAAGCTGTTGCTATGTTTGAACAGGCTAATCAGGCATTGTTGAGTGAAAATGGTGTTGATTCGTTATCAGAACTTGGTTTTAATAATAATATTGAAAGTTATCGTAATGCAATTGCCAACTATTTAAAAATATCATCAATCAATAGTACGTATACGGTTGAGAGAGACTCAACAATTGGTCCGGTGAATTTTGATAATAATAATAATACTTGGTTATCTAAAGATGGTACTCTGTATCTAGTTTTATACCTAAATAACCAAAATTTAGCAGGAGCTCCTCATAGAGTTCGACTTGGAACTGTTTTAGTAGATGTCAATGGTATTTCAGGTCCGAATCTTCCTGGTACAGATGTCTTTGCATTCCTTTTCCAAAATGATGGATCTTTGACTCCTGTGGGTACTACACAATTAGACGATGCGGAAGGAAGTGATACTCCCGACGCCGATTATGCTGGCACTTGGCAAACAGATTGTCCCAATGATGCAACACCACACGTAGGACGCTATTACACTTGTACAGCCTCAATTTTCGAAAATAATATGAAAGTAATGTATAAAATGAGATAAAAAAAACTTCCTTTACCGGAAGTTTTTTTTTAGTTATAATCTTAGCATGAAATAATATAACAATTTAATGGAAGCGTCCGGCTTTCGAGTAGCCGGAAGAAAGAAGGAAAAATGGTA
>CAZPBG010000038.1:0-10895 GCA_964584885.1 uncultured Vampirovibrio sp. | reverse complement strand
CAATTAGGCGTAACTACTACATTCTAGTAAGACCCTGAAATAAATTCAGGGTGACGATAAGGTTGGGTTTTAACTCGACATACTAATGGTAAAATTTAATTAACAAAATTGAATAGGAGGGTTTTATATGCTAAAAGAACTATTTTTCAATATTTGGTTTGATGAATTAGGTAGTGGCTGGGTATTATTTACTATTGTGTTATTTTTACTCTCACTGGCTTTTTTAGTGCATAATATAACACTTATTGAATCAAAAAATGCAAAATTTTCAAAAAAACATCTAATAGGTTTAGGTTTCATTGTACTGTTTATGTATCAAATTTTACCTGTTTCAATGGATTTTATTGCATGTTCATATCGTTCATTAAATATTAAAAGAGCTATTCAATTAGAACAAGTTGCTATAAAAACATCTATAATTCCTTGGCAAAAAGGTGGATATTATTGTAAGTTAGCAACTCTATACCTTATTGATGAAAATTTTAATAAAATGTATGAAGCTTATGATTCTGCATATAAATATTTAAAAAGTTATGACAATCCTTGTTGGAGAACGAGCTGTTTGGCTTTTTACACAAAAGGGGAATATGACATAGCAATAGAAGTTGCAAAGAATTGGGAAGCAGGGAAAATACCATATTATTTTATATCTAAATGTTTTCTTATGAAAGGAGATATAGAAAATGCCGAATTATATATTAATAAGGCTATACAACAAAAAGAAATATATTCAAATCTTGCTTTAAAGGCATATATCTTGAAAATAACAGGCTGTCCAACTGAATCTTTTAAATATTATAAAAAAGCAATAGAAAAATGTAACAATGATGAAGAAAAAAAAATAGTGGATATAACTTATACAAATTTTGTCAAAAAGGAAACTGATAGACTTAATGCATTAAGAAAACAGCAAAATCTAAAATAGTTGGAATTGTAGGAAATGTTGAAAGGTATTTACAGACTTTCCTCCCCAAAGATGGTAGCTAGGAGGGGTACAGTATTTGAAGTGATTGAGTGACTGAGTGATTGAGTGATTGAGTGATTGAGTGATTGAGTGATTGAGTGATTGAGTGATTAAGTGTTTACTGAAGTCTATATACCGGATAGTGAAGTGATTTTCCGAGGGGGAAACAGTGCAACAGCCGTTCAATCCTTATTTACACACTTTTTAAATTACGAAAAATAATCACAAATTAATTTTTCTTTGCGAGGAATTAGCTTTTTTACTTTTTCCAAAAGGGGATTTTTCTCTAAATTTTCAAGCTCTTTTTTTAATACAGCTTTTTGTAAAATTAGAGAATTATATAAATCTTCACAAACCTCAGAGGTAGATGTATGTGTATTTAATCTTTTTATCTGTAGTTCGATTTGCGAGATGCGTTTTTTTAATTGAGTCTTCATATTCACATGATAAGAATAGCTTTATTTTCATTTTTTTTCATCAATCTTTTAGTGGATTTCATAAAAAAAGATATCAAGATTTATACCTTGATATCTTTTTTAACCTAAGCTCCTAAAGCTTGTTGATAGAATTTTGCAAATAAATCCATAACAGTTTTAGGTGAAACAGCTATTCTAAATGTTGTATCCCCATTGGTTGATTCCGAAATTCTCAAGCTCAAGTTTGATGACTGTTTATAAACCGCATCGGCTGCAGAGCTTTGATAATGATATTTGGAAACTGCATAGCTATATGACTCACCTAAATAGCTAAATTCCCAAGATTTTACATCTTTTTTATCCGGCCAGTGTGTACCGTCAATTGATTGATCAAAAGCCATGTTATATATTGTAATAACTGCATTTTTTGCATATTCTAGAGCTTCTTTATCATACTGACCAGTAGATGCACAAGCAGTTGCTAAGGATGTAACAAAATTCGCTAAATTAGTTTTAGCATTATTAACTGCATCTTTATAACCAATATCTTTGTGCCATCCCCCATTGTCATATTTATTTCCACCTGTAATTAAATCAAGTTCAGGACCATTATAAATATCGCTAAAATAAGATACAGATTTTGAACCGTTTACATATTGGTTCTCATGCATAGTATCATTATTTTTAGGGAAAGTACTCCATTCAATAGTTGTAGCTATACTTGATTCAGAACTGTTACTACTATCAGCAGTCTTAATTCCAAACTTAGTTTTAATAATATTTAACAATTCATTTGAAATTTTACCATAATTAATAGAACCATCTGAGTTTCTATAATCAGTGTTATACGAGTCAAGAAGTGCATTTAAAATTTTATTGTATGCATTGTAGTATTCTGGGAAGTCTACTTTACCGCAGTCATCACTTAACCAATCTTGTAGATTTGCAAAATCTGAGCCGGCAGTAGTTGCATCGCCGCTAATTCCGGCAGCAATTACTTTATCACTAAAGTCTTTACCCATATATCTGTAATTGTCGGCAAAAACAACTTCTGTTTCAAAATCTTTTGCAAATTGAGAAGTTTTAAACAAATTCATTCCATTCTTTTTGATTTCATTAACAGCGGCATCAAAAAGAGATGAGAAATTGGTAGTAGATACTTTTTTATAACCACTAGTACAGAAATCATCTAAGAATTTATCAATATATTTTTTATAAATATCTTCATATTTGCCGTCAGTTAAATTAATATTACCGTTTGCACCTTTAAAAGAAAAACTTGATGCAACATTTTTAAGCGAAGCTCCAAATGCATTTTTAGCGTCCAATTTTAATTTAGCAGTTTGCAATTCATTAAGTCTAGAAGGTTTGTATGCAGAATTGCCCTCTAAAACATCGACACTTCCATTACCAATATTAGCTGTTTTTAAATAACCTTCGATTAGTTGTTTAATAGCTTCGCTAATATTATTAAAGTCGATATCTTGATTTTTGTTTATCCATTGTTGAATAATACGTTTTAAATCATCATCATCTGTAATTAAATAACCATATTCTTTTAATGCTTTAATTTCAGCATTATTTGCATTGTCATCCGTGTATTTTTGGATATAGCATTGAACTGCAGCTTGTTTTTTTGCTTCAGGATATGCTTCCTCAAGGAAAGAGTGGATTTCAGCTTTCATTGCATCATCAAGAGTTGTTTTGTCAAAGCCAATGCTTTTTACATATTCCATTATTTTAGTATTAAAAACATTTGCCAACTCGTCATTCCACAACTCTGAATATCCTTTTAATTCAGTCGGAATATCTGAATTTTTTTTATCAATAAAATTATTAACTTCTTTTATAGCTTCCATTTGAAGCATAATTCTACCAAGTTCTTTTTCGTCTAACTTTTCATTACCGACATTTGCATCAACTGCAGACCAAAATTCGTTGAAAACTTTAGCTGACACGTCGTTAATCTTCACTCCACAAAAATCTTCAAAATCAGAGCTACTTAAATATTCTCGCATTTCACCTTTGGTAATTTCTCCGTTACCATTCAAATCCGCTTCATTTTGCCAACGTGTTTGATCCGACAAAAATAAGAAAATGTGTCTTGCTGAAATATTATTTGTCATAATATAAACTCCTTTTTCCCTTGTATGATATATATAACGGCATATTTTTGAAAAACTTTAATAATTAAAAAATATTGTAACAAAACTTAATAAAATATTTACAATGTTTACAATTGACTTTTGGTTAAGCGGTTTACACAAAGTCACAAATGGTGTTTTAATATTTTGCTTGTTATATAAACTAACTTGTTGTCTAGCTTAGTTAGGGTTATAAAAATCTTTGCAATGATTTATCTTAGGGTAAATATTAAAAGGTAAACAAGGATAAGAGGTAAATAATTATGAAACAAATAGTACCTGAAAAAAGTTCTGAAAAAGTTGCAAAATTTTTAAAAAAGAATTCGTTGCATAAGCGTGATTTTGCAGAAATGATTGGAGTCACCCTTTCTTATGTATATAACCTAATTGATGAAACAGTACCTTTTTCTACAAGAGGAACAACAATCGAGCGAATTGCTACAGTCATGGATATTTCACCGGAAGAATTTGGGGAATATAGAATTCCGCAAGAACCTATTTTAATAGACGAGTCAGTAGAAACCTTAAAAGATTATATAAAAGAAAATAATATGTCTGTGGTTACCTTTTTAAAATCATTTCCACGCAAAAAAAGACTGTACATTGTAGATATACTACGAGGAGCGATGCCATTGCCTATTGATTATAAAGAATTAACTCTAATCGGTAAAACTCTCAATATGCCCAACGAAGAAATCTACTCATTATGGGAAGATAGAATTAAACAAATTCTTGACTCTGCCGGCATGAATATTTATGCAAACTCTGAATTACTTAATTCAATGTTAGGCTGCGCAAAAAAATATCTTCTGGCAAATTGATAATTATTGAAGGGAGAGCATGAAACGTGAGTCGTGAATTGAGGGTTACTTTTTTAAAGTGATTAAGTGACTGAGTGATTAAGTGTTTACAGGGTTTCCTCCTCATTAGGGGAGAAAACTCCATAAATTCCTTTCAACCTTATTCCATAAATTATTCAATAGAGTTTTTCATGCTATAATCTAGTTATGGCAGTATATTTTTTCTACGGGGAAGAAGATTTTAATATTGATTTAGAACTTGAGGCTATGCGTTCAAAACTCAATCCCGATTTTTTGAGTATGAGCTATCAAACGCTTGACAATCCTGAATATCAAGAACTTATTACTGCTCTTAGAACTCCTCCAATGATGTTTGGAGATATGTTAGTCGTTGTTAATTCAGAAAAATATTTTTCATCTAACAAGAATTATTTTGAAGACTCAGAACTCGCTGATATAGAAGACGCTTTGAACAACAATCCTGAAGCATTAAATGTTGTTTTTGTTGTTAAGCTTCCAAGAGATGAAAACAAAAAACTTGATTCAAGAAGAAAACTTTATAAAATTTTGTCAAAGCATAATTCTAAGGAATTTCCTGCATTTAAGACATACAAAACTGCAGAAATTTCATCTTGGATTAAACAAAGAGCAAAGACAAAAGATTTGTCACTCAAAGATGATGCCGTTGAACTTTTAATTGAGCAGCTTGGCAATAATTTAAGGCAGTTTGACGGAGAATTAGATAAACTAAAACTTATTGCATATCCAGAAAAAATAGTTACAAAAAAAATGGTTGAAGATATTTCAATATCCAATCAAGATTTGTTTAATATAACAGAAATGTTAATGACTAATCATAAAGACAAAGCTTTACTGGAATTCAAAAAACTTACGGATAAAAAACATCCGCTTGAAATATTGGCTGCAATTCAGACTATGTTAAGAAAATGGATTATTTTGAAGACAAAATCATCAACTTGTTCTCCATTAGAGCTTTCTAAGCTAACAGGACAACATGAGTTTGTTGTAAAACAGTCTTTAGCTAAATTAAAAAATACAAAAGCATCAGATTTGGTTGAGTTAAAACAAAATTTATATGAAGTTGAGTGTAAAATCAAATCAGCTGAGGCTCTTGATATAATTTCGGAGGTTGAAATTGCTCTTATCAGATAAATATCCGTTTTTAACAAACTATTTCACGCAAGCTTTAAACGATAGTAATCGTCCGCTTCCGCAGAGTATCCTTTTTTATGGTAACGATTTGGATGCACAATATACTTTATCAAAGGAAATTGCTAGACTTTTAAACTGCCAAAAAGATAAAACTGATGATTGTGATTGTCTTAATTGTAAATGGATTAGAGAGAATTCTCATCCGGCTGTGATGACAATTTCCAGAGTTGATAACAAACCTGAAGATGATGATTCAAAAACGGTTATTTCAATAAAACAATCAGCTTTTATAAAAGAAACATTAGTTAATGCATCGGAATTTCACAGAGTGTTTATTTTCTGTGACAGAGATGATGACGGAAATATTGCAGGGCTAAATCAAACTAATTTTCAAGCAGAAACAGCAAATTCTCTTTTGAAAATTATTGAAGAACCGCAACCGGGGGTAACTTTTATATTCTTATGCAGATATATTGATGATTTATTGTCAACGATTATATCTCGCTCACAATGCTTTTTTGTTCCGTCTTGTATAAAAGTTGATTATGATTATTCAGTAATCTCCGGTGTTTTTGATAATTATTGGGAATTTGATAGAAAAGATGTCTTTGATGTTTCTCAAAAATTACAAGATTTATCAAAAGAAATATCTGTTATCAAAATTTTGGAAAGTATTCAAAATTATTGCTTAAACATTCTTAAATCTAATCCACATGAACAAAGATTTATAAAAGATATTGAACTATTGGAAGAATGTAAAAAACAAGCAAAATTAGGGATTAAACCTGTTAATATTTTTGACGATTTGTGTTTAAAACTTATTCATTAAACTTAGTAGGAATGGAGGGAATATATGATAAACGAAAAACTACAAGATGCATTTAATGATCAAATTAATAAGGAATTGTACTCAGAGTATTTGTATTTGGCGATGAAAGTTTACTTTCAAGAACAAAATCTTCAAGGATTTGTAAATTGGTTTGATGTTCAAGTTCAAGAAGAACACGCTCATGCAATGGGCATGTTTAATTATTTGAATGAAAGAGGCGGAGCTATTAAGTTAGAAGCTATTGATAAACCTGTTGTTGAAGGAAATTCTCCTCTTACAATTTTTGAACATGTTTTAAGACATGAAGAATTTGTTACATCAAGAATAAATGCTTTAATGGATGTTGCAGAAGAAGTTCGTGACAGAGCGGCGCTTTCTTTCTTGGATTGGTATTTAAAAGAACAAGTTGAAGAGGAAGCTAATGTTGGCGGAGTTCTTGCAACATTAAGATTAATAGGTGATGACAAAAAGGCTTTGTTAATGTTAGACAAAGATTTAGCAGCAAGAACTTTTGTTCAACCGGTAATTGGTTAGAGTATGAGAAAAAAGACTTCTCAATTAGAGAAGTCTTTTTTTAATATTTTAAACTTTTGCACCAATCAGCATTTTATCGATACATTCATATGCCTTCTTTTCAATATCCGGATTAACCGTAATTTCGTGTTGTTCATTTTTTAAAGCATAATAAATATCTTCTAAAGAATTCCATTTCATATTTTTACAAATAATATCTTCTCTGATTAGATAGAATTCTTTCTCAGGATAATCACGTTTAAGCCTATCTAAGACACCTTTTTCTGTCGCTATAACAAATTTATTTTCAGTAGAATTTGCTACGTAGTCCATAATTTCTTTGGTTGAACCGACAAAATCCGAGATTTCGGATACAGAGGTATGGCATTCAGGATGAGTTAATATTTTTGCATCCGGATAATCAATTCTTGCTTTTTCCACATCTTCTGTTCTTATTCTTAAATGAGTTGGGCAGAAACCGTTGTATGTAATAACTTTGACATTACCCAATTTCTTTTCAACCCACTTGCCTAAATATGTGTCAGGCAAGAATAAAACTTCTTTTACACCAAGACTTTTAACCACATTTACGGCATTTGAACTTGTACAGCAAATATCACATTCTGCTTTAATCTCTGCAGTAGAATTTATATAACATACAGCCGGAATTCCCGGATACTTCGCTCTAAATTCTCTAAGTTGTTCTACATTCACCATATCAGCCATAAAACAACCGGAATTAGTATTTGGAAGCAAAACTTTCTTTTCAGGGTTTAAAAGCTTTGCAGATTGAGCCATAAAATGAACCCCTGCAAATACTATAATATCAGCATTCGTTTCTTTTGCTTTTTTGCTTAAATAAAAAGAATCACCAACAAAATCTGAAACTTCATCAATTTCAACAGGTTGGTAGCAATGTGTTAAAATAATTGCATTCTTTTCTTTTTTTAATCTCTTTATTTCTTCTATATAATTCATAACGTACCTTTCAGAGATTATATTAACACAAAAGTTGTTGAATGTAGAAATTATATTTTAGTTTAATTCACACCATTTGCCACCAAATTCTTTAACATACAGTTTATTTTTATTTAATTTGACATCTTTATATATAATAGGAGCTAAAATATTTCCATTTAAATCCATAATTCCCCATTTGTTATTCATTTTAATTTGGAAATATGTACCGAGTTTTTTGATTTTATCACATTTACAAGGAACTAAAACATTCCCGTCAACAGTTAAAACCCCATATGCGCCATTGATTTTTGCTTTATAAATTCCTTTGCCTAACTCTTGCAATGATGAGTATTGAATTGGAACTATTTCATTATGATTTAAGTCAATAATTCCGCTATAGTTGTTTTTTGTTGCTAAAAGGCGATTTTCTTTTAAATATGTTAATTTTGAATATGTTGTCAAATCTTCTGATGGGTTATTTCCTTGCATAATTCTGTATTTTACTTTTCCGTCATAATAACGCACTATGAAATAACATTTGTTTTTGTAAACAATATGTTCTATATATGAACAATTATCAATAATTATATTGTCGTTTTCATCAAAAAGAGTGTAATTTTTCAAAGTTCTTCTTGTATTGTCACTATAATCAATTATTGTTGTTTCACATTCTAAAGAGTGTTTTTTACAATTTTTTATAGGAATTTCGGAAGTTGAAACAGATTTCCAAATAGGATAAATAGGACGATTGTAACAGTATGAACATGATGAGTGATAATAATGTCCACAATGATGGTGATGCGGTCTTGCGTATGCAGAATTTCCGCTGAGAAATAATATTAAAAATAAAATTATAACAAATCTTTTCATCACAAATTCTTCTTTCACCTAAATATCTACAAATTTACAACGATACGCAAACCGAATTTGTTCACAAAATTTTTACTTATTTCTTTGAAACCATTTTGCGAGGTCTTTATGTTCAAAAAACTTTGATACTGGTCGACCATGAGGACATGTTTCAGGGTTCTCGCATGTGCGCCAATTTCGTATAATTTCTTCCATTTGATACTGATTTAGATAAGTATTTGCCTTAACTGCAG
The DNA here is from genome assembly GCA_964584885.1 of uncultured Vampirovibrio sp. Lineage (GTDB taxonomy): Bacteria > Cyanobacteriota > Vampirovibrionia > Gastranaerophilales > Gastranaerophilaceae > CAG-196. Next base: position 1,993 of record CAZPBG010000038.1, on the reverse strand, counting down.
CCTTGCAAGATGTTGTAATTAATATTTGTTCTTCGATATTATTTATGTCACCTGAAATATTTTCTAAAATATCAGCCAAAATCTCTTTTGGTGAAACTTTTGAAATCATTTGAGGAACTTTTCTGAAAATAATTTCGTGTTCAGATAGAAAGTCTATTTCATAACCAAAATGCAATAATTTATCTTTATTCTTTTCTAACAAATCTTTGTCTGACGGAGAAACCTCTAAAACATCAGAAATAAACAACAACTGACAATCAATATTTTTTGATTTTTTTAGTTTTTCGTAAATAAATCTCTCATCTGCAATGTGTTGGTCTACAATTTCTAACCCGTTTTCTTTTTCAATTAAAATGTAAGTTTTTTTGTATTGCCCGATTATAACATCTTCTTGCTTAAAAACAGGTTCTGACACAACTTTTGTCTGAATTGTTTCACAAGGTTGTTTTACTACTTGAAAATTCGGTTTTTCATTCTTTATTGGACGAATATCCTCTGAAATCTTTTTTGAAAAAATATCTGAAATAGAAGAGTCTTCTGAAACATAAGTCACTTCTTCTTTAACCTCTTTTATCTGAGATTTATCTTCTGTTGGTTTGAATTCCACCAAGACTTCTTGATTAAACATTGGCTCTGTTTCAATTGTCTGAGGTTGCTCAATTGTTGCTCTCAATGCATCACCGACCGCAGATTGAATAAAGTTAAAAATCTGATTAGGATTTTTGTATCGAACTTCTTTTTTTGTCGGATGAACATTCACATCCACATCAGACGGTGGCAATTCAAGGTTTAAGACAATAAACGGATATCTTGAATTTCCGGTAAGATTTCTGTAAACCATATCAATTGATTTTTGGAATATAGGGCATTTTACTGCACGAGAGTTCACAAACATATAATAATCTTTTTTGCTGGCTCTTGTATAATCAGGAGTGCTTACGAAACCTGAAATTTTCAGCCCTGAAATTCTATCAGTTTTAAGAACCGGTTTAAGATTTGCAACTACGTCATTTGAAAAAAGCTCTTTTATTGTTTGCATTTGTTCATTTTGAGCAGTTGTTTTTAACACTGTTTTCCCGTTGAATTTCAATTCAAATGCCACATTAGGGTGTACTAACGCTATGGTTTGCACATATTCATTAATATAAGCGAATTCAGTTTTTGCACTTTTTAAAAATTTTAATCTAGCAGGAAGATTGTAAAACAAATCTCGAATTTCCATAATTGTACCTATTGCACAGCCGGTTGGAGTTTGTTTTACCTCAGAATTTTGGCATTCAACTTTTGTACCGTTATCGAAATCAGCGGTTCTTGTGATACAAGTTAATCGAGAAATAGATATAATACTGGCTAAAGCTTCACCCCTAAATCCCATTGTTTGAATATTAAATAAATCTTCTCCGGTTTGAATTTTACTTGTAGCATGCTTTGAAAACGCAAGCAAAATATCATCAGGATGAATTCCCGAACCGTTATCAGCAATTCTTAAATCTCTGCATTCATTTGATACTTCAATACTAATTTTAGTAGCACCTGCATCTACAGAGTTTTCAACCAATTCTTTTACAACAGAAAAAGGTCTTTCAATAACTTCTCCGGCTGCAATTTGGTTTATAACATGTTTTGATAGCTGTATAATTCTCCCCATAAATTTAATTATACACTTTAAAATCTTTGGTGCTGTAAAATTTTGTAACGATTTAACAGTCGTTTTGTGAGTCGTGAGTCGAGGGTTACTTTTTTAAGTGACTGAGTTTTTACAGGAGATTCCTCCCCAAAGGGGGAGCGGATTTTCGGTAGGGCGACGACCGAAGGTCTAGCCCGTAAGGTGTCGATCGGACGTTACTCCGTCGACACCCCGAATAATCCAAGACAGGCTAGGTGGGGTATGGTCGTTTGAAGTGACTAAGTGACTGAGTGACTATGTGTTTACGGGTTTTCCTCCCCCTTTGGCACTACTGTCCGAGATAATTTTCGTAAAAAAAGAGCATAG
>CAZPBG010000037.1:4804-11225 GCA_964584885.1 uncultured Vampirovibrio sp. | reverse complement strand
AAAATTCCGCCAAGGTCACGAACAGTTGATACCCAGCCGGATAGAGTTACTTCTTCATTAATATTGTTTAAATTTAGTTCACCACAATTGTGTGTTTTAATACGAGTTTTCAATTTTCAATCTCCCTATAAAAAACTATATTGCCCTAAAATCGTAACAAAAACAGGGGTAAATGTAAAGAGTTCTGCTTTATTGAAGTTAACTGAATTTCATTTTTATTTTTAATATATTAAGTTTTATTAAGAAAAACATGCAAAAAAGGCAATTTTACAGAGTTTACATACTTTATATATATAACACGAGTAATTATGAGGACAAGTATATGTGCAACCCATGGACATTTTCATTATTAAATAGACAACTTACAAGCGGTTTACAAATGGATGCAATGAATTTAGGTATGAATCAATGTTTTGCAGATTCAATGGCAAGATCATCACTATATACAATGCCAACTATGAATTGGGGTTCATTTTGTAATTATGGAAATTTGTCAAACAATTCAGATTTTTCTTCAATTATGCAATACACAATAAATCAATGGCAATGGCAGCAAAATAACAACTGTATGGGTTGGAACAACTTTGGTGGCATGAATTGGGGTAACTGTGGTGGTATGAATTGGAATAATCCGTGGGGATTAAATCTTGGTAATACACCATCAACTCCAAGCACACCGGCTAAAACTCCGGAAGAAAGAACTATGATGGCGAAATATAACAAATTAGTTGCATTAACAAAACAACTTTCTAATCCAAACAATAAAATGAAATTTGCAAATAAAGAAGCTCTTTATGATGCTGCAACTCATCCTAACGGAAAAACTTATCAAGAAAAATTTGATAATTTATATGCTGAATACAAAAAAGTTGGCAAGAGCGTTGTTAAGAAATTCTTAGCATCAAATAATTCTATTGGTTTAAGTATTAAAGGAAAAGAATCAACCAGTGAATCATTCTATAACGAACTTGCTTCTGTCGGATATGAATTTGCTAATTCAGCAGTTGATAGCAAAATCAATAATTTATTAACTACACTTTCAAGCATTGAAGATAACCAAGAAAATTACATGTCTGATGACATTTTAGCTAATTTGAATGCAGGCAGTGGATACGACATTCTTGATGTAATTAGTAGTTGGAACACTCAAATGAAAGGTTCTAACGGTAATGAACGCGTAATTAAATTGATTGCAAAAAAATATGATAGTTTAACTAATGATTCTACTAAGAATGTTGTAAAGACACAAGTTTTAGCACCATTTGTAAATGAACTTATAAATAAAGCAAATGGTTTAAAAGACGAATTAGATGCTGCATCAAAAGTTGGAATGGAAGATGCTATATCTGCACTACAAACAGAATTTTCTAAAGCAGGATTGTCAAATTCATTATCAGATAAATTTGATACCTTGTACATTTTATGTAGAAAAGCAGCAATTGCTCAATTAAGAAGTGATATCAATAATACTTATAGTGACATTGATTCAGACTTGTTTAATGATGACTTGTTTGAAGATGATACAACAGAAGATTTAGTTTCAGAAGGATTTGATAGCACTCGTGTTGATAAAGTCAAAGTAGGACATTTAAATAACGATGAGTCCGATGTAAACGATCCTCAAGCTGAGTTGAATGCTGTAAAAGATTTGATTGCCAACGAAGATATTTTGAAAAAAGAATCTCAACAAGTAACCATAGATGGTAAAAAATGCGATGTTTATAAAGAAACTACCGGAGAAAAAAGATCTTTTGTTTTGGTAGATGGTCAACTTTATGAATACAATAACGGTAAAAAAGGCGACAAAGTAAATGCCAGTGGTATTGAAGCAGCGTATAATACGGCTAAAGATATTTCAGATAACTATAACTTATCAGATACTAATATAGCTAGTGCAAAAGATAGTGGTGCTAAGATATGGGATAAATTATCAGGCTACACAACTAATGACGATTGGAAAACAATCGATAAAGAATTAGAATCTATCAATGCAACAAACGTCCTTTATATGTTGGCAGGTACAAACCACGCAAGCGGTTTCTTCTCTCAATTATTTACAGAAGCAACAGGTAGAGGTAGAAGAGAAACAATATCTAAACAAATAGGTGATGCAATTGTAGAATATATTGAAGACAATATGTCAGAACTTGACGAAAAAGATAAAGAAGAAGTAAAAGAAATTCTTAAAGATTTTAAAGATTATGATTATTCAAAATCATATGGTGATTATAAAAACAATGGCGAAATGCTCGGTAAAAAAGTTCAAAGATTAATTGAGATATTCAAGATTGCAAATACATCACAACCAATTGGCAATCCTTATATTACACCTTATGATGTATGGGGACATCCAATAGCTAGTTATTAATGGGGTTTGTTAAAATAAAAAGGTCTGGATTGCCACGGCGCTATGCGCCTCGCAATGACTTGAAATCAGTAATTAGCAAATCCAGTCAAAAACATTTACTCTTGCAATAACACAAAACTGGTAGTTTCACACTCTGTCATTGCGAGCGGATGCGAAGCAATCCACTTTTTTTAATTATCTTGGATGGTTGTTCTTAATCTTCCGGCATTTTGAAATTCATGACAAAAATCTGTCCTTGTTTGATTTCAAGGTCTTTGCCCTTATTGATATACGAAATTGGAGTACTTTCATATACAGATACGGCTGCTGATTTAGCACGATTGCCTTGTTCGTTTTTTACAGCACCCTCAACAAGTGCAACCCCGGGGCCGAAAAATCCGTCAACAAGTTTGTTTCCTACAAAAACCGCTCCTGTTTTGGCTACGCTTTTTGCTGAAACATCTGTTAGTGAACTGTATTTGCCGGAAAAATCACGTTTAATCTCATACCATTGTTGAGTTTTATAATCATAATAATCCGTCGGAACAAATGTAAAATTTGCATTACGTTTTAGCCTTTTAGGGTTAGCAATACTCTCTATTTTACCTTTAACAATCGAACCTGCATAAACCGGATAGTTGTCAGTCACAAAACCTTCAACTATTTTTATGCTCCAGTATTCAGGAGGATTGACGGTAGAAAAATCTGACATTGCTTCAACTTTCACGTTTTTTGCATAAACAGAAGTTGAAAAAATAAGCATAATCAATAATAAAAATAACTTTTTCATTCTTACAATATAACTTTTTTTTTAAATTTTCGCAAGCTTAAATTTCTCTGATATAATAATTCTATGAAAAAGGCTTTATTATATTCAATTTTAGTACTAACTGCATTATCAATGATTTTACCTTTTTTTGTAATGTTTTTAATCTCACTAAGCGGAAATGAAAATATTTTTGCAGATTACAAAAATATTAATCTATCTTTTTGTGCTTACAAAAATGTATTTAATTCAATCCCTGTAATAAAATATTTTTTAAACAGCTTAATTGTCGCATCAGCTACAACTCTCGGACAAGTATTGATTTCTGCACTTGCCGGATACGCTTTTGCAAGGCTAAAGTTTAAAGGCGCAAACACACTATTTTTTATAATTCTTTTGACAATGATGATTCCTCCACAGGTTAATATTGTACCTCTGTTTTATTTAATGAGTAAGCTTGGTTGGATAAATACTTATCAAGCGCTTATCATCCCCGGAATTTTTGGCGGGTTTGGGGTTTTTATGATGCGCCAATATTTTATGAATTTTTCTTCTGAATTGGAAGATGCTTCAAAGCTCGACGGTTGCAGTACATTTTCAACTTTTTTCAAAATTGCTTTACCTTGTGCGACACCTGCTATTGCGACATTATCTATTTTTACCTTTGTAACAACATGGAATAGTTTTATGTGGCCATTAATCGTCACAAACACAGATAATATGCGGACTCTTGCAGTCGGATTAACAATATTCAAAGGTTCGTTTAGAGAAATAACTATGTGGGGCGAATTAATGGCTTGTGCTTGTATTTGTTCAATTCCGGTTATTCTTATATTTTTAATCGGGAAAAAATATTTGCTCAATAACCCACAAGACGGCGCTATTAAAGAATAACTCCACAAATTGTTTTTTTTGTAAATTTGAGTTATAAATATGTTATGAAGAGATTTTTGGGGAGTATAGTTTTAGTATCGTTGTTCACAATGTTGTCTGCACAATGTGCTTCAACAGAAGTTGTTACGCTTGGTAAAGATGTCGAAAAACCAACTTACGCAACCGGTGACATAAATAAAAACATCAAAGGTTCTTTACTCGTGAACGACTCAGAAACTCTATCCAGTATTATTGATGAACAAAAAGACCATGATATCAAAGATTTAGAAAAGCTTTGGCAAGGTACGGTTGAAAATAATCAGGTAATAGAATTCGCTCTAAAAAAGCTTTCAACACCCGAATCTCAACGTAGAATTCATTCCTCATTAATGGCAAAAACTCTTTCAGCAGTCGTATCAGGTGCCTCTTTTGTGCCAAGTTTAATGGGTGCAAATCCCGCAATCCAAACATCTGCATTTTCAGTTGGTAGAGTCGCTCAAGGTCTTATTAACAAAAAAAATGTGCCTCAAGAAACTCCGCTTACAGATACTGAGTTGATTGAATTGGCAAGTATGGTTGAAGAGCTTCAAGACTCCTTAATTAGCTCATATTACAACTACAAAAATACGCTTTCACAGCTTAAAGCAACTCGTTCAAAAATGCTTTTATACAGTAGAAATTATTCTAAAGCCTTGAATAGTTCAGATGTTTTAGAGCTTGCAATTTCTTCTTCTTTGTATGATTCAATGCGGTTGCAAGAATATAATCTAGAACAGTCTGCAAAAAAATATCATATTCAGCTACAACGTTTAGCAGGTAAGAAAGCTGTTGACTCATTAGATATGTATCAATATGATTTTGATAGTATTTTATACGGAGGTGAAAAATAATGAAAAGAATTCTCTCCGCCTTATTAATTACCTTGTTAATGCAATCAACCGTATATGCCGATTTGCGTTTAGAAGATTTGAATACACCTCAAGATGCATTCTATAGGTTAGGTACAACTGACCAGCCTGAAATAAAAGCGGATTTTGATGTTCACCCTACCGTAAAACCAATTGTGCAAAAAGAAGTTACAATCAAAGATAATCCTAATCTTACCTACGCAGATTTAAGTATTAAAAAAATGGCATTAGAAATATCTCAAACTCTCGAGATTGAATACAACGACATGCAAGCAGATTTATCTTTGTTGTGGCAAGGTGCTGCAACACGCAGTGATACAATAAAGTTTGCTATCTACAAGCTTTCAAATCCTGACAAAGACAAACCTGACAACAATGCCGTAAAAAAAGTCCTAACAACAATTGCCGGCATGTCAACTTTTGTAGGTGCAGGCATGGGTAATCCTGTTCTTGCAAGTGCTGCGCTCATCGGTGGAAATACGTTAGGTATTATGTCAACTGATACAAAAGCTCTGAATTACAAGTATTCGCAAGTAACAGATGCAGATATGATTATTCTCGTTCGAAAAGTCGAAGATTTGCAACAAAAAGTCGTTGACCTATACTATGATTACATGACCGCTAGGCAAATGTACGATATGACAACAGAAACAGTAAATAAATACTACAAGAATTACAAAGCTGCTCAAAATCTATCAAAAGAGATTATACTTATAACCGACACATTCTACCGTGAAGCCTTAGACGAACAACAAAAAGCTCGTGGAAGATTTTTTGAAACACGTTCAAGGCTTGAACAACTCGTAGGAAACGAAGTTTTTAGAGATTTTGAAACCACTGTTGATAAGCGCAAATAAAATTATATTCCGCCTTTTACTGCTCCCAACAAGTCAATACATTTGTTCACAACTGCAATAACAAGTGGTGAAACTTCGCTCACAAATACCGCAAAGAAAAATAATGCTCCAACTACCGCAATAAATTTTTGGATATCAGAAAACATAAATACTTTGTTTTCTCTAAACTCTTGAATGCCTTTAGACTCTTCCGTAAACGGTTTTACAGGTAATTTTTCTTCAATAGTTTCTATAACATTTGAAAATTTTATCTTAATCAAAGTATTATATGAATCTACATTCATCCACCATAACGCACAAACCGCTACACCAATAAGTGAAAATACCAACGTCGCAGACAATCTATCCATAAACACAATATTACCTGTGTAAATCATCGCAAAAATTATTGCAACAAATGACACCATATAAAACCTATTGGTTCTAAAGTTTCTGTCAATAAAGTTTTCTTTTTGTTCTGTGTATAATTTGTATTCTCTAAAAATTAGCTCATCTCTATCCATGTTTTTCATCCTTTGGACGGGACACATTTCGTTTCTATTACTGGTTCTTGGTCTTAGTTCCAAGTGTCCCTTTGGAACGGACTACCGATTTATTCGCATTATGCGGTTTCACCCTTTGGACGGGACACATTTCGTTTCTATTACTGGTTCTTGGTCTTAGTTCCAAG
>CAZPBG010000037.1:0-4704 GCA_964584885.1 uncultured Vampirovibrio sp. | reverse complement strand
CCTTTGGACGGGACACATTTCGTTTCTATTACTGGTTCTTGGTCTTAGTTCCAAGTGTCCCTTTGGAACGGACTACCGATTTATTCGCATTATGCGGTTTCACCCTTTGGACGGGACACATTTCGTTTCTACTACTGGTTCTTGGTCTTAGTTCCAAGTGTCCCTTTGGAACGGACTACCGATTTATTCGCATTATGCGGTTTCACCCTTTGGACGGGACACATTTCGTTTCTACTACTGGTTTTTAGTCTTTGCTCCAAGTGTCCCTTTGGAACAGGCTCTATATGAAGAGTTGCACCCTCTCCGGGGGAGAGGGCTGGGGTGAGGGTTAATCCTTACTCCCAATTATCAAAACTTCTCTTTGAACGAACATCATTCATCAAGTCTTCAAACTCTTTTTCATCCAATGTTTCTTTTTCAAGAAGTTGTTTTGCAATAAATTCAAGCATATCACGGTTATCACTCAAAAGTTTTTTTGCTTCTTCATACTGTTCATCAACAATATGTTTAACTTCTTTGTCAATATCAGCAGCAATTTCTTCCGAAAAATCTCTTGTGTTACCAAAATTTCTACCCATAAACACGTGTTCTTGGTTTTTACCGTATGCTAAATTGCCCATTTTATCAGACATACCGTAAGTTGTAACCATGCTTCTTGCAAGAGCTGATACTTTTTCTAAATCGTTTGATGCACCTGTTGTTACGTTGTCTTTACCATACATCAACTCTTCTGCAATTCTTCCGCCAAGAATCATTTTTATTCTATCCAACAACTGACTCTTTCTCATTGTTAAATGGTCTTTTTCAGGCAAAGTAAGTGTAATACCTAATGCCATTCCTCTTGGAATAATAGAAACCTTATGCAATGGATCACAGTCCTTAAGAAGTTTTGCCAAAAGTGCATGCCCAACTTCATGATATGCAGTATTTTCTTTTTCTTCGTCAGAAATAATTCTGCTTTTCTTTTCAGGTCCTGCCATTACTTTATCAATAGCTTCTTCCAAATCAATCATATCAATTTCAGCTTTATTATGACGAGCTGCCAACAATGCTGCTTCGTTTAATAAGTTTTGCAAATCAGCACCCGTAAATCCCGGTGTACGTTTTGCCAATGTTTTTAAATCAACTTCACTTGAAAGCGGTTTGTTTTTTGCGTGAACATTCAAAATTTGTTCTCTACCCAATACATCGGGCTTGTTAATAACAATTTGTCTGTCAAATCTTCCAGGTCTTAAAAGTGCATTATCCAAAATGTCAGGTCTGTTTGTAGCTGCAAGGATAATTATATTAGTATTTTCGTCAAATCCGTCCATTTCAACCAATAATTGGTTAAGAGTTTGTTCTCTTTCATCATGTCCACCGCCTAAACCGGCACCTCTTTGACGACCAACTGCATCAATTTCATCAATAAAAACGATACAAGGCTGATGTTTTTTTGCTTGTTCAAACAAATCTCTAACTCTTGATGCACCAACCCCAACAAACATTTCAACGAAATCAGAACCGCTGATAGAGAAGAAAGGCACACCAGCTTCTCCGGCAACAGCTTTTGCCATCAATGTTTTACCAGTACCAGGAGAACCAACAAGCAAAACTCCTTTAGGAATTTTTGCACCAAGTTTTACATACTTGTCACTGTGTTTTAAGAAATCAACAATTTCTTCAAGTTCTTGTTTTTCTTCATCAATGCCGGCAACATCTGCAAAAGTCGTTTTAACCTTGTTGTCCATAAGCATTTTTGCTCTTGATTTGCCAAAAGACATTGCTTGAGCACCACCTGCTTGAATAGACTTTATAATAAGTGCAATTACACCTAAAACCAATAGAAGAGTTAATAATGATGAGCCCATTCCTTTCATGGAATTTGAATCAGTATTTCTAACAGTAATTTCTACATTATTTTCTTCCAATTTTGGCAACAAATCTGTGCTTGACGGAAAAGAAACTTTGTATTGCAATTTAGCCGGTTGAACCTCTCCGTAAAGCGGATTATTTACAGTTTTTGCTTCCGGTTGTTTTACAGGTAGCGCAATCAATGTGTCACGTCCCATATCTACACTCTTTATCTCTTTGTTTTCAACTTTTTGTACAAAAGATGTGTATGACAATTCTTCTGTTGTTGAAGTTGGACCAGCAAAAAGCATAGAAACAAATGCCAAAACCATAATACCTAATATTACATACATGCCTACTGATTGATTTTTATTCATAACTCTCCCTTTTTATAAATGTATTGCTAATATTATAACATAATAATTCAAGTTTTAAGCCTCTTAACCTTTCTTAACAAAAAAGGCAATTTTTTAGAATGGTTTGCCTTTATATATATAAAGTATATAAACGCAGGAGAACTATGAGCGCATTTTCGCATGGCTTTAATTTTGGATTTGCAACCGGAATGTTCAACAGAATGTTCGGTGGCTTTAATCCGTTCTGCGGTTGTGGTTTTTTCCAACCATATAACAGTTGGAGTGGATTTGGTTTCATGCCTCAAGTTAATAGTTGGAGTTGTTTTAGCTTTATGCCGACACCAACTATATTGAATGGCGGTTGTGACATATCTATTTGGGGTGGAGGATTTAGCTCTACACCTTCGGTGGATACATTCTCCAATACTATTAATTGGAATACTACAAGTTTTAATAATCAATATACAAATTATGCTAACGGAAATATGAATACTCTTTCAAAAAATAAAGTTGCACAAAATTATTCCGATAGCAATGCAACTAAATTTAATGGAACTGCGATAGAGTTGAAAAATAAATGGAGTAAAATAAACCCTAATCTATCACAACAATTTTTTAATAAAGTTGTTGAAATCTCTAACAAGCTTAATTGTAATCCAAATGACTTATTAGCATTAATGAATTCTGAAAGTGGTCTTAATTCGACAGCTGTGAATAAAAAATCAAATGCAACTGGTTTAATTCAATTTATGCCATCAACGGCTGATAATCTTGGAACAAGTTGTGCGGCATTAAAATCGATGAGTCCTGAAGAACAACTTGTTTATGTAGAAAAATACCTAATTAGTGCAAAAAAAATCGCAGGATTAGGTAATCGACAAATTGGACCGGGTACTCTTTATGCATTGGTATTTTTACCGGCAAATGCTAACAAAGATATCTTAACTCGTTCAGGTGAAGAATTTTATAGTTGGAACCCTGCATTAGATTTAGACGGTGACGGAAAAATTTCTAAAGCTGATTTGGCAAAGAGAGTTGAAGAACATAATATTGCATAGCCATTGCAAAAACTTATTTACTTTAAAATTATCTAACATTGTTGTAGAATTGTTGTGAGGTTAATAGATGACAAATTTTATACAAAAATGTAAAACACTGGAAGATACAAAAAAATTAGCAGAAAAATTTGCAAATCTTGTCAAAGATAAAGGATGTTTTGTAAATTTATTTGGAGAAATTGGTGCCGGAAAAACAGCTTTGGTAAGACTTACGGCTGAAGCTCTCGGTGTAAAAGAAAAAGTTACAAGTCCGAGTTTTGTTATTTTGAATGAATATCACAGCGCATCAATCCCTGTTTATCATTTTGATTTATATAGGCTTGAGCATGCCGGAATTTCTACTATTACTGACGAATTGAGAGAATATTCAGAGGGTAAAAAGATTACTTTTGTTGAATGGGCTGAATTTTCTCAGGGCGAACTTCCGTTTGAAAGATTAGAAATAAATGTTACTTACGACGATGATGACTCAAGAAATTATGAGTTCAAATCTATCGGAGAAAAAAATAACTATGTTATAGAAGGGTTAAAGAATTGAAAATGCTTGCTTTTGACACCTGTCTTGATAAAACTTACGTAACTTTATACGACGGGAACGAATTTAGAAACAAAATAATTTTATCAACAGGAAATAACTATCATTCTGCATATTTGATTTCGACTATTGTTGAGATGTTGAAAGCTGAAAATTTGACTCCGTCTGATATGGATTGCATTACAATAGATATTGGACCCGGAAGTTTTACCGGTATTAGAGCTTGTACAACTGTTGCCAGAATGCTTGCTCAACAACTTGATATTAAGGCTGTTGGTGTTTCATCATTAGAAATCCTTTCAAAGATTTTGGGCGGAAATGATATAGTTGCACTTGATGCAAGAAAAAACAAAGCTTATCTTTATGACGGAAAAATTCTAGGTGCTGTTGAATTAGAAGAAGTTGATAAAATTGTTAAAGGACGTCGTCTGATTACGGATAACAGTCTATATGCTCGTTTTAGCGAATTTACAAATGATATTGTTTCTTATCAACAAAATGAATATCAACTTGGTGAAATCTTAGCAAAATTAGCATTGGAAAAAATTGAAAAAGGTGAAAATACAGATTGGAGAAATCTTAAACCGCTTTATATTCAACCACCTCCTGTTTTCGGAAAATAATTTTTGAAAATTCAGTGAAGCCAAATAATAAAAATATTTAGCCAATTTCTAAATCTTTTAGTGATTTTAGAACATATTTTGAAGTTTTTTCTAATTCTTGCTGATTAATTTGACCGGTTGCTACTAATATTGTTCGACTAATTCCTGCATTTTTTGCTGAAATATAATCCATTGGTGCATCTCCAATCATAACTGTTGTATCAGAATTTGCATTCAATTGTTTTAGTGCAATCAGAGTTGGAATTCCGCTTTCTTTAGTTTCAGAAGAAGATTCTCGACCAATAACAACATCAAACAAA
>CAZPBG010000036.1:0-11843 GCA_964584885.1 uncultured Vampirovibrio sp. | reverse complement strand
ATTGCTATTGCTGATAGTGTTAAAGCGGCTAAACAGGCTGTAGCGAATGAATATTCTACAGGTGATACTAATTATAAGTTTGTGGCTGTAAAGAAATACCACAATTATGTTATTGATTTTCCTGTGGATGGTACGTTAGATTTGATTGCCGCCATTTCTGAAAAACTTGATGAAGATGAAAATATTAAGGTGGCATATACAGTATATGGGGATGATGAAACACCCGTGATTGATAAGGAACAGTAATAAATAAGCGTGTATATTTCTTAAATCGTAGATAACACATATAAGAAAGAAGGTATAAAATGAGTTTTGCAGAAAGACATAATAAGAAGAATTTTGATGTTCCGTTTGATACAAAAGATTTTGATTTTAAGAAGTGCAGAGAATTAGAGGATGGTAAACAGTATAGAGTATATGGTTATTTTTCTTCTACCGGGATGTATGGCAAACAGTATTCGTTGATTTTGGGGGATTGCTATTTGAATCTTCCTAAATATATGACTGATACAATGGATGCCCTTACTACGGAAGATGATAACGATATTCGCAATGGTAAAGTTGCTGTAAAGAAACGGGCATATAAGGCGAAAAGTGGCAAGGATTGTTTTTCTATTGATTGGGTGGATGTAGAATGAATACAATAGATTCATGGTTAGTGGTTGCGTGCATTTTCGCTATATGTTGGGGCATTGTTGAAATTATTAAAGCATTGCACTAACAGGCGGGGCGGGGTGTAAAAGCCCCGTCTTTTTTAATTATTAAGGGGGCTAAAATGGCTGAAATTAAACAGGGTAGGCACGTTAAAGTTTACGGCACTAGAGAACAAATAGCACAAGATGTTTCTGAAATGACACGGCAACAACTTTCTAAACACGCAAAACAGATATTTTCAACTGTTAATAAGCGTATTAGAAGGCTAATAGATTCTGATACAATATCACCCGCATTAGAAGCATTAAAGCGTAAAAGGGGAAATAATCCCCGCTTTACTACAGGTGGTAAAGATTTAGAGCAATTACAAAAAGAATATAGTGAAGCAATCGCATTTTACAATTTGGAAACAGGAACAGTAACAGGGGCTAAATCATATACTAATAAGTTAAAAAATTTAATTGGGGAACGAATAGAAGATAAAGAATATATCAATAAATTATTTGATTTGTTACATGGGGCAACCGAACGATTGCCAATGCAGATAGCAAAAAATACTATTGGCACTGATACTATTTTGAATCAGATTATAGAAGATGATGTAAATGGTACATTAAACGTGTTAGATAGTGCTGATAGGGATTTGCAAATTTCACAGTTGATAGATGAAGTCACAGACAACATTGTAAATGTAATAAATAATGATGTTGATATATTGGATAATGCTTTAGCAAGCATAGAAAGTAGATTGTTCTAATGTTTACTTTACATGATAACTATTTTACAGATTTAGATAAATTTATTTCTGTAATAACAACTGAAAAGTTGCATAGATGTTATCAATGGCGCAAAAATGGTGGGTACCATGTTATAGATGTACCCGTAGCATTTGATATTGAAACATCATCTTTCTATATTGCAGAAACTAAACAGGTTATCATGTACATATGGCAATTTGCGTTTAATGGCTATGTAATAGTTGGTAGAACATGGGATGATTTTATAAAACTGTTAGATAGACTTGCTATTGAACTTAATATAGATATGGATAATAGGTTATATATCTATGTTCATAATTTGTCATATGAATTTCAGTTTATACGCAAATGGCTAAAATGGGATAGTGTTTTTGCAGTAGATGAAAGAAAACCAATAAAAGCATTAACAGTTGATGGGTATGAATTTCGGGATAGTTATATATTAAGTGGTTATTCACTTGAAAAAACAGGTGAACAATTACAAAAATATAAAGTAAAAAAGTTAGTTGGATTTTTGGATTATAAACAAATTCGTACACCATTAACAAAATTGACAGATGATGAAATTAAATATTGTATAAATGATGTTTTAGTAGTTTCTGCATACATACAAGAACAAATTGAAATGTATAACGGTATTACTAAAATACCATTAACTAATACAGGAAGGGTCAGAAACTATTGTAGACAAAATTGTTTTAATGGATTTTCAAAAGATAAAGATGAAAGAAAGAAAACCCAATTAGAGTATAAGCGTTTAATGTCGTGTTTAACATTAACAGTTGATGAATATAAACTATTAAAACGTGCTTTTATGGGTGGATTTACTCACGCAAACGCTTATCATGTTGGGGAAACTTTACATAATGTTTCTTCATTTGATTTTACATCATCTTACCCATGGGTAATGTTGTCGGAACAATATCCAATGGGTAAGGGTTTTCAAATAACAATAAACGGTATAGATGAATATAAAAGATTATGTGAAAAGTATTGTTTAGTTTTTGATATGAAATTAGTAGGGGTGAAGCCTAAATTATTTGCGGATAATCCTATTTCAAGTAGTAAATGCTTTAAGTTAGATAATCCAACTATAAATAATGGGCGGGTTGTTTATGCAAATGAATTATGGACAACGGGAACAAATATAGATTTAGATATATACATGAAATTTTATAATATTGAACATGTTTCAATTTATAATGTTTATGCGTATGTAAAAGGATATTTACCAAAAAATTTTTTATTATCAATATTACAGCTATACAACGATAAAACACAATTAAAGGGGGTGCAAGGTAAGGAAGTAGAATATTTACATAGCAAGGGAATGTTAAATAGTTGCTATGGTATGACAGTAACAGATATTGCAAAAGATGAAAATGAATATGTAGAACAATGGGATAAAACGCCTGTAGATTTGGAAACTGCAATAGATAATTACAATAAAAGTAAAAATAGATTTTTGTTTTATCCGTGGGGTATATTTGTTACGGCGTATGCTAGAAGAAATCTGTTTTCTGCTATTATGGAATGTAAAAATGATTATTGCTATAGTGATACAGATAGTGTAAAAATATTAAATAAAGATAGGCATATGCAGTATTTTAATACTTATAATGAAATGGTAAAATTAAAGATACAAAAATGCTGTACTGTTAATGATATTGATGTAAATTTATTTTCACCAAAAACAATAAATGGTAAAATTAAAACTATAGGCGTTTGGGATTATGAAGGGGATTATAGTTGGTTTAAGACACTAGGTGCAAAACGTTACATTTATGTACAGAATGATGATTTGCACGTTACTATAGCAGGTGTAGGAAAACAAAAAACAAAAGAATATTTACTAACCAAATTTAAGACATTTGAAAATATTTTTCAACATTTTCAAAATGGTTTAACTATACCGGAACAATACACAGGGAAACTAACACATACTTATATTGATGAAGAAATGGAAGGTGATATAATTGATATAGATGGAAACGAATACCATTATCACGAATTAAGCGGTATTCACTTATCAGAAACAACATTTGAAATGTCAATAACAACAATGTTTTTGAACTTTTTAAGGGGTATTAAATATGAATATAGGTTATAAGTATTATAGTTTGAAAAATATTTTATCAAAAAACGCACAATATAATATGATTATTGGTGAACGTTCTAATGGTAAAACATACGCTTGCTTATATTATGGCTTGAAAGAATATGTAAACACAGGTAAAACAATGGCGTTAATTAGACGTTGGAAAGAAGATTTTAGAGGTAAACGTGGACAACATATGTTTGACGCACTTGTGTCTAATAATGTTGTTTCTAAACTTACTAAAGACCAATATAAAACAGTGGTGTATTATAATGGTCAATGGTGGCTTGCTAATTTTGATGAAAAAACACAAACATATATAAAAGATTCACAACCGTTTTGTTATGGGTTTTCATTATCGGATGTAGAACATGATAAATCTATTTCATATCCAACTGTTACAACTATTGTATTTGATGAATTTTTAACCCGTGGGTATTATTTACAAGATGAATTTATTTTGTTTATGAATACACTTTCTACTATCATTAGGCAACGTGATGATGTAAAGATATTCATGTTAGGAAATACAGTAAATAAATATTGTCCATACTTTAATGAAATGGGGCTATCTCATATTAAACAGATGGTGCAAGGTACCATTGATGTTTATACATATGGTGATAGTAAATTAAAAGTAGCTGTAGAATATTGCAGTTCATTAAATAAGAAAAGCAAAGATAGTGATGTATATTTTGGATTTGATAATCCTAGGCTGTCAATGATAAAAACAGGTAGTTGGGAAATACCCACCCGCCCACATCTACCATATAAATATAAATCTACAGATATTGTATTCACATTTTTCATTGTTTTTAATGATGCAGTTGTACAATGTGAAGTTATTACAAAAGACAGTGATATATTTATCTATTGTCATATGAAAACAACTGAATTGAAATACAAAAATACTGATATGATTTATAATATGGATAGTGATACCCGCCCAAATGTTCGGTACAGTTTTGTTAAACCCATTGACAACATAGATGTAAAGATACTAAAATTATTTAAGGCACAAAAGGTTTTTTACCAATCTAATGATGTTGGTGAAATTGTTTGGAACTTCATAAGACAAACAGGGGGTACTACCATATGAATGATGTAGCACAATTTATTACAAATGTAGGTTTTCCAATTTTTGTCGCTGTGTGGATGCTGTATAAAACATCTAAAGATTCTGAAGCTATGAAAGATAGTATTAACGAATTGCGGGATGCTATCGCACTTTTAACAGCCGAATTTAAGCACCATGATGTAAACGGGGGTAATGATTCAAATGGCTAAATCATATAAGGAATTTATAAAGATAGCAGATACCGTTACAAATAAAGATACTGCTATAAACAATTTTATTGAAAACGCATTGAACAAATTACAATCAATGTTTACTTATGAAGGTTTACCGGACACAATGCCGCAAAAGTGGCTTGAATATTATTTAATGTGCAATGGAAACGCATTTGTAACAAAAGTAAATGATAAATTATACGCATTTACGGGTGGCGTTGGCGGTGAACCGAATGAATATTATCAGCCTACTATTTATACGGTAGCAAACCCCGCATTAAAGTTATCTAAAGAATACAAAATAGATACAGATGGTGTATTAGTTAGAAATGATACTTTAATGACAGGAATGTTACCCTTACTTAAAAAGTATGGTTCACTGTTAGTAGAAGCTGATTTAACTATTCGTTGCGCTTTAATCAATTTGCGTATTTTTAACACTATTTCTGCTACAGATGATAACACTAAAAAATCAGCAGATGAATATTTAACTCAAATTGAAAATGGTAAAATTGGCGTTATTGGTGGCAATCCGTTTTTTGATGGTGTGCAGATTCATAATAACGCCAATAGTACGGGGTATTTATCACAGCTTATTGAAATTACACAGTATATTAAAGCATCATTTTTTAATGAATTGGGATTAAACGCTAATTACAATCTAAAGCGTGAATATATTTCTACATCTGAAAACACATTAGCAGATGATATTTTATTACCGTTTTGTGATGATATGTTAGCAGAACGAAAAGAAGGAATTGATAAAATCAATTCTATGTTTGGTACTAACATTACAGTTGAATTTAATAGCAGTTGGGCGGCAAATAATTCACAGAACGAAAAAGAAATTGCCGACAATAAAAAAGCTATTGATGGTGAACAAAATGATAACGTTGGGAGTGATACTATTTCTAACAACGGTAATATTGATAATAATGGTGATAATTTGGATAATGACGGGGGAATAGAAAATGAAACTAAATGATTGGTTAAACGCTGATTTTTTCAAAAGTATTGATTATATACAGAACAATGAAGCTGATAACATTGATTTCATTTATGCTTATGTACGGGGGCTATTTGGAAACAAACCCACATCATCCATTGTAGATTCTTGTAAAGACCATCCCGAAACAGTAGCAAAATTAGTTAATCTTTTATATTCTGATAAATGGGGGACAGTCAAAAAAT
The DNA here is from genome assembly GCA_964584885.1 of uncultured Vampirovibrio sp. GTDB lineage: Bacteria > Cyanobacteriota > Vampirovibrionia > Gastranaerophilales > Gastranaerophilaceae > CAG-196. The sequence goes on along the minus strand of CAZPBG010000036.1, from coordinate 5,852 downwards.
CATTACAGGAAGATATACCCGTAACAGGTACTAATATAGATAGTACTGAAACAACACTAAATACCATCTATGGGTATAATGATGGTGAAAATGGTGCTAAAGACTATAAGACAGAAAAAACAAAAACGGGTGTAAAATCCTTTACAGATGTTTTTCAAATGATTAGAAATAATGTTGCAATGCGGAATGATTTGGCGTATTATAGAGTTATGGCATATGATATAGCATATGTTGTTACTGCTAACGTGTATGAAGAAGAGGACACAACAACATGGTAAAAGGTGGCTACAAAATTATCGACTTTAAGGATGTAAACATTACTACTGAAAATGGTGCTACAGTAATTGGGATATATGAAAGTATTGAATCATCCCATAGAAAAGCACTGTTAATTAGTGGGATTGTAATTGATGGGGTAGAAAAAAATGATTGCTTCATTGATTGCACTATAACAGATGGTAGTTATTCGTTTTCTGCATATGGGAAAACGTTTACTATAGCAAATGATGATACTATTAAACTTGCATAAGAAAGGGGTAAAAAATGAAGGTATCACAGATTTACAGTATTGTTAATGATGTTACAAAAGAAACTATTGGTGAATCCGCTGTAGTTAATGAAGATTTGTCTAACATTGTAGATGTTGGTACAGCGGTAGCAGATGCAGAAGCGGTAGACAATTATGTAAAAAAGTTGGTAGATCACATTGGTAGGGTTGTTTTTGTTGATAGACCTTATGCGGGTGGTGCGCCGTCTGTACTTATGGATGGATGGGAATATGGTAGCGTACTTGAAAAAATTCGTGCCGAACTTCCCGATGCTACAGAAAATGAATCATGGGCACTTGAAAACGGCACATCATATGATGTAAATGTATTCACAAAACCGAATGTGTCCGCTAAATTCTATAATCAGAAAGTGACATTTGAAGTTCCTATGTCATTTACTGAAATGCAGGTAAAGGAAAGTTTTTCCAATGCCGCACAGCTTAATGGTTTTATGTCTATGATTTACAATGAAATTGAAAAGACAATGACCATTAAAATTGATGGGCTGATTGGGCGCACAATCAATAACATGATTGGGGAAACACTTCATGCTGAATATCCCGATGCTAATTACACAGCAACTAGCGGGGTCCGGGCTGTAAATCTGCTCAAACTTTACAATGATAGATTTGGTGGTGATACCCCGCTTACCGTTGATAAAGCACTTTTCACACCCGAATTTATCAGATTTGCAGTATTTACAATGGGGCTGTATGAACAGCGTATTGGTAAGATTTCAAAACTGTTTAACATTGGTGGGGCGGCACGTTTTACCCCGTCTGATATGCTTCATTTTGTGCTACTGTCAGATTTTGCAAGTGCAAGTAATGTCTATTTGCAGTCTGATACATTCCATAATGAATTTACCGCACTTCCTAGAGCGGATGTTGTACCTTATTGGCAGGGTAGCGGTACAGGTTATGATTTTGCAAGTGTATCATCTATTGATATTAAGACGGCTTCTAATAATGCAGTTAAAGCAAGCGGCATTATTGGTATCATGTTTGATAGGGATGCACTGGGAGTAACAAATATGAATAGACGTGTTACTTCTAACTACAACGGCAAGGCAGAATTTTACAATAATTGGTACAAGATGGATGCAGGTTATTTCAATGACAGTGATGAAAATTTCGTAGTATTCTTCATTGCATAATTTTCTTCCTATGGCGTTTAGCGGGGTATCGTAAAACCCCGCATTTTTATTATATGGATTATTCAAGTTTTGCAATGTCTTTTAATGGCGTTAAACAGGGTAGCAAACGCCACAAACAAATTATAGATTATTACAATCAGCACATTAGACCTTTACCCCGTGGATATGCGGCTACAACTAAAGATAGTTGGTGTGCTATTTTTGCTTCATTTGTTATGCACAACTGTAAAGCAATCAATGCACCATATGAATGTTCTGTGTTTTATATGTTCAAAAATGCAGAAAAAAACAAACAGATTGTATACAACAATCCACAGCCAAATGACTTAATTATTTTTGATTGGGATTTAGACGGAACAAAAGATCATGTTGGTTTTATTACACATATCGAAAATAACTATATATACACTATAGAAGGGAATAAAAATCATGCTGTAGGCACTAGAAAAATTGGCATAAAAAATAAATGTATAGCGTGTTTTATTCGTGTCCCGAATGATAACAATAATGCTACAAATTATTATGAAGATTTAGCAATTAGGATTATCAATGGCGAATTTGGTAATGGTGAAGTAAGAAAACGCCGAATAGAAGCATTGGGAGTTAATTATAAAATTGTACAAGACATTGTAAACCAAAAATTAAGGGGGTAACAATGACAGATATTTTGTTTTATAATTTTAATGGTAGGCGTAACCAATTACGAAAAGATTTCGGGCAATCCCATGTATTACATTGTACTTTTAATTTGGAATATAATCTAATTAACCCGACATTAAAAATTGCAACTACAGAAAATTTTGATTATAATTATTGCTATATTCCCGAATTAAGAAGATATTATTTTATAGATAGAAAGATTTTACGCCGCAATGCTTTTTATGAATTATATCTAACATTGGATGTATTGCAAACATATCAGCAATCTATCTTACAAATGACAGGTAAAGTTACTTACACTAATGATAGTAGTGCTTCATATTATGCAGACACTAATATTCCTGTTACAGTAATTCCAACTATTGTTAGATACGAATTTGAAAATAAATTTAATAAAGATGGTGTAAACGTTCTATTGGCTACAGGCTATTTATCATAAGGGGGTAAACAATGGTAATTTATAATTTAACTTCTATACCGTTATATGTTATGCAGTCTGATAGTTACGGACTTCCTACAGGTACAGCCGCCCAAACTATTAGCGTTAATGGTAGTGTGACAGTATCACAAACAGGCGAATTTTACATTGGTGTAAAACGTTCTGATAGTGCTAAACTTATTGGAAAACAGTTAGCTTCTAATCAATCACAATCTGAATCTACAGCCTCCGCAATACAGGCAAATGCAGAACGTAACACCCGCCCCGCTTCATTACACGTTTATTATTTAAGTCAATATTCAGATACAGACGGAAATGAAGTAAAAGACTACTATTGCTTAAATGGCGTTATAGATACTACAGATAGCAATAATATTGTAACGTTTGCAGAAATAACCCCACCATCTGCAAACACAATATCATTAGATTTTTCTGAATGTTTTTCAATAGATGAACTTGCTATTGGTGTATTAAATACAAAACAATATATTAGCGGTAGATACGGAACTACTGAAACAGATACCGTTGCTAATCATATTAAATTCCATGTTGTAAGCGGGAAACAGCTTACAAGTGATATATCGTTTGGGTATTTTGCAGGTGGTAGAAATTTTAGTAATACTATTACCAACGATACAACAGAAACAACATATGAATCAATTCTAAATTGGGGTACGCAACGTGAATTTGAATCATATACACTAACGGCTGAATTTGAAAATGCCGCTATTGATATTACACTTGTAAATAACACACAGCACACTACAGTTGTAATGTTGCCCACAAATGCTAAACAGGGTGACCAAATTACTGTTACTGTTCTTGCAAACGAAAAATATTATTATAAAACCCCGCCAACATTGAACGGCGTTACATTTACAGAAACACAAAGTGCGGGTAGCAATCCAAACAGACGGTATAGAAAAGTTTTGTCTGCTACTGATACTGCAAATATTACTACTGTAACAGTTGCGGGAATACCCACACAACGTGTTATTGTTTCAAAATACAGCACACTAACAAATTGCAGTTATAAAACAACGCCAACAAACGCCACATTAGACGAAGCATTAACTATTACTGTTTCTGCTAATTCTGGCTATGATTTTAAAGACGCTAATAATAACAATTTATACGCTAGAGCTGTTTTGGCAGGGGGTGGATATATTGACTATTACCCCGTATTAAATGATGCTAAAACAACTGCTACCTTTAGGTGGACAAAAGCCGAAGTAGCGACATTTACAACTGCTACTAATACAGATGCTATTGCACTGTATTGTGTAGCCGCATCTTCAAATAGAAAAGTTAGTATCAGCGGAACTAAACAAGATTGTACTGTCACATGGGAACCGGAAACAATAGATAGAAAAGAATCTATTGCATTTACATTTACAGCAAATAGCGGATACTATTTTACAAGTGCGCCAACTGTAAATATTGTAACAATTAATGGTAATATTACAACACGCACTTCTACATTACAAAATCATGGTTTATTTGCTACTTTAACATTATCAACTACTGATACCGCTAGTGCTAGTACGCTAGATTATTATGCTGTATCAACTACAATACCAACTATAACAGTTGATGTAAATTCATGGGACGGACATTTAGATTCTGCTACATATGAAGTGACACCAAAAACCCCAAAAAAAGGTGATAACATTACAGTTGTTGTAACTGCATTAGATAGTTATTGGTTTAGAAAACAAAACCCCACAGCAAACGGGGAACCAATGACTATATCAGATGATTTCTTATCTGCTACAGTAAATTATACTGCTAATGAAAGTTGGAATTTATCAAAAATTGAAATAGAAGCAATAGCAGTTAAACAACCTATACAAATTAAACCTACAGGCGAAACTAGCAGTTGTAATGTTACATTTCCTAATATCATTTTACAAGGTGATACAACAACATTTCTGTTTGTGGCTAATGATGGTTATTATTTTGTTGAAACGCCTACAGTAACCGTAACAGATGTAAATACGACTACTGAAACTTTTACAGGCGAATTAACTAATGATAACACACAATGCGCCATTAGCGTTGTAACCAAACAAACAACACAAACTATAGAATACTATGCTATAGCGCAAATAAACCCTAATGTACCACAAATTAGTTATAGTTTCTTAAATGGTTATGTTGTATCAAATGAAAATTTGAAAGAATTAGCCAAAATTAGATTTGTAGAACAAACTTCTACAACTACATTAGTTGATGCTTCTAAATCTTCCCAATTACAAACAACGGTATCTAATGAACTAATTGATTTGGGACAATATGTTACATCTTTAAGAAGATTCTATGTTGATATGCCTACATCTATTGATGCAACTATAGTTTTAGGAACAATGGATACAAAAGTTAAAGCTAAACTATTGGCGGCTGATACTGTAGAAATTGATTGCGGGACTGTACATATTGATGAAAATAACAGAAATGTGAACGATTATAATAACACTACCGTTAGATTGTTTTTACCTTTTATTGGCATGATGACTTTAGACGCTGATTTAATTATGAATAAAGATGTCAATATTAAATATAAAGTATCTACAATTAGCGGGGCTTGCATTGCTACTATATATGCTAATACCATACCATTATTTGAATATACAGGAAACGTGTCAGAACGTATACCCTATATAATGAACTACAATGAAGCTACAATGTTAAACAGTTATTTTGATGTACAGGCTAACACCCTATATGATTTTACTCCTGTTATCCTAGTTATATATCATCAAAATATTAGCCCTAACGCAACGTTGGTTATACCATTCCAAAAATATACAAACAGAATCAGTGATTTACAATCTAATAAATACTATAGAGTAGATGATATTACGCTACTATCAGACACTACAAAACTACCGCAATCAATACCAAATGATGAATTAGATATGATTGTACAGGTTTTACAAAATGGGTTTGTTAGATAGCCAAAAATTCTAACATTTGCACAACTTACCGTCATTAGCTACAAACTTTTTACGGCTAATGACGGTTTATTTGTGCAATGTCTACAAATATG
>CAZPBG010000035.1:0-12329 GCA_964584885.1 uncultured Vampirovibrio sp. | reverse complement strand
GAGAACGGCCATAAACCTGATGAGAACCAAGTATCAAGACAATCACTATCTTGTATGTAATTTTCAGGATCCGGATTTTCTTTCGCAACAACCATTTCACCTGTTACCTTGTGGTAATATGCAGGGATTTGATGTCCCCACCAAATTTGACGAGAAATACACCAATCACGAATATTTTCCATCCAGCCTAAATAGTTCTTTTCCCAACGTTCAGGGATGAATTTTATTCTGCCGTCTTTTACGGCTGCAATAGCTTCTTTTGCCAAAGGTTCCATTTTAACGAACCATTGTTCAGAAAGAAGCGGTTCAATAGTAGTATTACATCTTTGACATTTACCTACATTGTGTTCGTGGTCTTTTACTCGTAACAAGAAATTGTTATAACTAAGCATGTCAACAATTTTCTTACGAGCTTCATATCTATCAAGTCCTTGGTATTCAGGCGGAACTTCTGCACAAGATTTCATCTTGCCTTCTCCGTCAATAACCCAAATTGGAGATAGATTGTGACGTTTACCTACTTCAAAGTCGTTAGGGTCGTGAGCCGGAGTAATTTTTACAGCACCTGTACCAAAAGACTTGTCAACATATTCATCCGCAATAATCGGGATTTGACGTCCACTAAGCGGAATCATAACAGTTTTGCCGATTAATTCTGAATACTTTTTATCAGACGGGTGAACTGCAATCGCAACATCACCAAAAATAGTTTCAGGTCTTGTTGTTGCAACAATTATTGCACCTGCTTCACCAACAAGCGGATAAGAAATTTCCCACAAATGTCCTTGTTCTGTTTCGTATTCTGTTTCCACATCAGAAATAGCTGATTGACAGCGAGGACACCAGTTTACAATATATGCGCCTTTATAAATTAAGCCTTTTTCATAAAGTTTTACAAAAACTTCTTTAACCGCATCAGAACAACCTTTATCAAAAGTAAATCTTTCTCTTGAACGGTCAAAAGATGCGCCTAAACGTTTACATTGGTCTAAAATATGACTTTTGTGTTCGTTTGTCCATTCCCAAGTTTTTTCAACAAATTTTTCTCTGCCTAAATCGTGACGAGTCAAACCTTGTTTAGCAAGTTGTTTTTCAACAACATTCTGTGTAGCCAAACCGGCATGGTCTGTTCCAGGAATCCAAAGAGCTTCGTAACCACTCATTCTATAGTAACGAGTTAATATATCTTGCAAAGTTTCATCTAGAGCGTGTCCCATGTGCAAAACACCAGTTACGTTTGGTGGCGGAATTACGATAGTATGCGGAGGTTTATTTGATTTAGCATCTGCTCTAAAATAATTTCCGTCTTCCCAAAATTTGTAAATTTTATCTTCGGTTGCTTTCGGGTCATAAACCGTTGGCAAATCTTCAATTTTAATCTTTGTTTCCATAAATTACCTCTCATTTGTCTTGATAATGAAATTGTAACACAAAAAAAGCGACTAGGTTAGTTTCGTAAGTCGTGAATAGTAAGCCGTAAAGTTTCTTAGCTCACTCTCATAATAAGAACCTGCACTCACTAATCTTTTTTCAAAAACGAAACTCGTTTACCGCCGTAATTTTTTTCTTTTATAAGAGTCAAATCCAAATAATCAATATTTTCAGAGTGTTCTGCAATAATTATAGAAGAATTATCGATTTTATTTGATAATATTTTGAACAAATCCTCATAAATTCCGCTCAAATATGGTGGGTCTATATAAATTACATCAAAATGCTCATCAGTTTTATTTATTAATTTCAAACTATCTCCAACTTTCAAATTCGGAGTTAAGTTCAAAGTCGAATAGTTTTTTTTGATAATTTGTGCTGCTTTTGGATTTTTTTCAAAGACAAGAACATCTTTAAACCCTCTTGATAAAGCTTCTAATCCCATTACACCTGAGCCACCAAACGCATCAAGAAATGTTTTGTTTTCAAATTCACCCATAATCGAATATAAAGTATTAAAAACTCCCATTCTGACTTTAGAAAGCGTTGGACGTGTGATTTTTTCATCAGGAGCTAATATTTTTCTTCCTTTGTAAATTCCGCCTGTTATTATCATTGACTAAATTCCAACTTTTCTATTTTAACTTTAAAAACACTTTCAATATCAATTCCATTAAGAATTCCTGTTATTAGCTCTTCCGGAATAATCTTTTCTCCGAGGTGCGGAATTAAACCTAAAATATTAACATTTGAATACTCTTCGATTATTCGAGTAATTGAAGTTAAATGCTTTTTGGGACAATCGTTTTTAATATTATTTATAATTACACCACGAATTTCAATCCCTTTTTCTTGTGCAATATAAATTGATTGCAAAGTATCATTGATTGCGTTTTCATCAGGAGTTACCACGTATAAACATGGGCTTTGCATTCTCTTTATTAAATCAATGTTTTGCACTGACGTTGCAAGTGGACTTAAAAGTCCGTTATTTCCGTCAACAATTGTACAATCAAAATTATAAATAAGTTTTGAATACTCGCTATTTATCAAATCTATGTCTATAAATTCGTTTTCTTGTTCAGCTGCTATTAGAGGTTCTTCCTTTGTCTTAAACAAATATGAATAAGATGTATTTATATATGGGTCAACCTCTTTTACAAAAGCAATATCAGGAGATTGCATAAAGCCATTAAGTTCAATACATCCTGTTTGTATTGGTTTATAAACCGATGTTGAATATCCTAAACTTTGCATAGTTGCAGCAATACCTGCACTTATAAAAGTTTTTCCGTCACCTTGTTTAGCTGATGTAACATACAAATTTAACATAGCTCTATACTAGCATTATTTGGTTATTTCGTAAAGATAATTGGACAATTTTATTATAATATTGTATAATCGTCTTATAAAAATAAGTAGTGTTTCTAGGAGGGGCTATGAAAGAAGAATTTACAACTAATGCAAGAAGATGGTATGACAAAGATCCTGTTTTGTCTTCTGCTATGAAAACATTAGAAGAGTCCGATGACGAATCTCAAATTAAAATAGCTCTAAATCTTATTAAAATTATTACTGAACACAATATTTCAAATTCAGAATACGAATCTGTTGAAGATATTGTTTCAGCAACAGAAGACATTCTTGAAAACACCAAAAAGGGGCGTTGGTACGATATTGACGGCACTTTGAGAACTGCAATAAGTCTTCTTCAAAATTGTCCTGAAGCTACAAGACATGAAATTGCTAAACAAATGGCAAAAAATGTTATTGAGATTATAAAAAAAGATGAAGATGCAGAGGATGAAGAAGAAGATTTGTAAGAAATAATCCATATGGATGTACAATTACTCTTGCAATAAATCTTTGTTTATTATAATATTGGTTGTACGGCGACATGGCCAAGTGGTAAGGCAGAAGCCTGCAAAGCTTTTATCCCCCAGTTCGAATCTGGGTGTCGCCTTTTTTATTTTAAAACTTTCGGAGTTTTTCGGTTCAAGTTTGATGTTGGGTTTATCCCAAACAAGGGGAATAAATGGAATTAAATCAATTCTGGGAGCAAGTAAAAGCAGAGTTAATAAATGAATTACCGGCTAATGCTCATCCGTGGATTTATCCTCTTGAGTTTTCCGGTTATGACAAAGGTGTTTTAACTGTTGTTACCGGCTTGTCAATGGGTCGTGATTTATTGAGAAAAAATCACTATCGACAAATTGTTGAAGTCTTAAAAAGGGTTTCCGGTAACGAAAATTCCGACATTAATATTATTTATGATGAAAATGCTGCAAAAACTCTAAAAAAAGAGAGTGAAAAAATACAAAAAAAAGTTTCTGCTGCTGTTCAAAAAGAACAAGCAATGGAAAATTTGGCTTACATGCAATCAGCATCAAACCTTAACCTAAAATACAAGTTTGAGAATTTTGTAGTAGGTGAAAGTAATGAATTTGCATATAAAGTTACTAAAGCTGTAGCGGAAGCACCTGCAAAAAAATTCAATCCACTCTTTATCTACGGAAATTCAGGATTAGGCAAAACCCATTTAATGCAGGCAGTTGGGCACTATACTATTTTTAATAATTCAAAATTAAAAGTTAAGTATACAAAGCTTGAAGATTATTTGAATGATTTTATTTCAATAAACAGAAGTGGTAATGCTGTAGAAAACATGTCTAAATTTAATAAAAAATATACAAATATTGATATTATTTTGATTGACGATATTCAGTTTATTGAAGGCAAAAAGAAAACAATGGATCAAATGCAACACACGTTTGACACCCTTTATAACAAAGGGAAGCAAATTGTAATAACTTCTGACAGAATGCCGAAAGATATGCCTGACCTGACGGCAGCATTAAGCACTCGTTTTGAAATGGGGTTAATGGTTGAACTGACACCACCTGATTTTCAAATTAGGTATGAAATTATCAAAAAGTTAGCGCAAAATAACGATTTGAAGTATTCTGATGATGCTTTGAAATATATTGCAAAACATTTTTCTAAAAACGTTCGAGAGTTAGAGGGTGCATTTAATAAGGTTTGTGCTTATGCTGAGATTTCAGAAAAAGAATTGGATTTGAGCCTGGCTAAATCAGTTTTGAAATGTAACGAAATTGAAGAAGATATTTCGTTAGATAAAATTGTAGAAGTAACTGCAAAATATTATGGTGTGGAAATTAGTGATATTATGGGAACTGCAAGAGGAGCAAAGGTTTCTGCAGCAAGACATTTGTCAATTTATTTATCAAGAGAAATTACAAATATGAGCTTTGCCGCAATTGCAGAATTTTACGGCAAAAAACATACGACAATTATGTTTGCTCACGAAAAAATAAAAAAAGAGCTTCCGCTTAAAAATGATTTGGCAGAAGCAATAAGAGAAATTAAACAAGGATTGAAGTTTATATAGCCTATCAGAGTAATCGTCAGTAAAAAAACTTTGTGATAATTTGTTATTGTAATGATTGGATATGGCGAAATAAGGGATGTTATGCTCGATAATATTAAGTATTTTATGTGTTTAAAATCTGTTGATAAAAATATCTCAGAAAATAATTTTGATATTGCATTAGATAAACTTAATTATTTAATAAGTGTCGATTTTAAACCGGCTCAAACATATTTGAAACGAGGGAAATTGTGCAAAAAATTATTAATGTTAGAAGATGCATATTCTGATTTTACGTACATAATAACTCATTGCGCACAGAAAAAAGAAGCTTATTTTGAGAGATTATTTTTGAACTTTGAAATCTCAAATTATTATGAAGCTATCTTAGATGCCAATATGATTTTGACTTGGGATAACGATAATTTTGAAATCAAGAGAATTAAATTTCTTTCTTTAGTCTACTCAAAACAAGACGGAATTGCCGTAGATTATATTCTAGACTTGTTTGAGTGCAATAAATATAAAACAATTCAGTTTTTATTTAAAGAAGTTGCGCTTTTGTTAGCAAGTGATGAGTATTCAAAAGGGTTGAGAATTCTTGAAATCATTGATTATATTGACAAAGATAATCCGATAAAACTTTTGAAAGAAGCTAATATTTACGGTTTGGTCGGTGATAAAAATAAACAAGAAGAACTAATGAAAAGAATTGAGTCTATTTTCCCAAAATATTTTGTTTCTCATTTCAGATTTAGTGATATGTACACTGATAAGGATTTGTTAGAAATTTGCTTTTTGTTAGAACTAAATATTTTTGACACACAGGGAATTTTTTTGTATCCGATGAAAATTTTGGAAGGGTATAAAAACTACTTGGAAGGTCATATTATTGATACAAAAGAGTGTTTTGAAAAAGCAATTATTATCAATCCGAATAAACCTGAGGCATATGTTTTGTTGGCTCAAACATTGCAATTGATGTCAGGGTATGACAATCCTGAATACAAAATGGATGCTGAATCAAATTATAGAATTGCAATGGAAATCTATTCCAAAGAAAATCAACAGGAAAAAGTAGAAGAAATGAAACGTCAAATTAAACATTTGAGCTCAAATCTTTTGTTTAATTAATAAAAAAAACCGACTGCTTGGGGGCTGCCGGTTAACTATTTATCTCTATTATTTTGGGAGGAGATTTTTGGGGATAGTTGATACAGAGCATGTTACTATAAATTTAAAAATCATGGAGCATGCCTAAAATAAATTTTTACAAAAGTTAATATACTTTACCAAAATTGTTAAAATGTTAAATTTTATTAAGTCGAGTTTTTGTGATAAATATTGAATTCTAGCGCATTTTGTTATTACTTTATGTAACATAAAAGTCAATTTTTGCCAAGAAAAATACTTTATAAATGTAAGGTTAATAAAGGTTACATTTTTTAGGTTAATTAGAAAGGCAGGTCGTTATGGGCAATGCATATGGTTTAACGGATTTATCATTGTATAATTCAATGGGGTATAATCCTTATTTTATGAATGCATTTAACTCTCCAAATGCAAATATGCTATCTTTTTATGGCTATAATAATGCGGGGCAGGCTCAAGGTACGCAACAAAATTCTGAAGTACAATCTAATACGACAGATGCAACAACTACAACAATGGCTGCGAAGGATGATGCTAAAAAAGAAGAAAGTAATTCAGGTGCTGCTTTAGCAGTAATTGGAACCGTTGCCACAATTGGTGCAGCATGCTTATGTAGAAAAGCATACAAAGCCGGAACCGGCACTAAGACAACAGAAAAAATCTTGAATGGCTTTAAATCTTGGTTTAATAGTGCAATAGATGAAGTTGGCTCAAAATTAGCCGGCAAAGCTGAAAAATTCAGCATTACAAAAGTTAACGGAGAAACAGTTTGCACAATTCCAGGCAAAACAAATCGAATTAAGACTGGTGATATAGCAACTCAAGCTCAGAAATTAGGTATTTCAACAGAAGCTGCTCAATTAACCGACAAGGAATCCAAAATTATTTCGTACGTAATTAGAGATAATGGAAATGAAATTTTTGTAAGAGGCGGTCGCATTGTTGGTTACAAAAACGCTCTTGGAGAAAGTTTAAATATCAAAAAATTGACAGCTCCTACAGAAGCCGGTGATATTGCATACAGTAAAACAATCAAAGAGATAATGTCAAAAGTTGGCAAGAAAGATGCAACTGCACTAAGTCAAATTGAAGACGTATTCTTTACTCAAACATCAAATGGTGCAACCAGAAAATTTGTAGCAAATGCAACGGATGCTTCTAAGGACGGTTTAAGAGGTATCGAAACCAATAAATTCACCTCTGATTCAAAAGTAGTAAAACAATATTTAGCAAACAATAAAAATGTTGATGATGCTTTCAAAGAATTTGGAGAAGGTAAATTTGACAAATTAAAAGCAGTAGAGGCTCAATATGAAATACCGGGTCTTGGAAGATTCAAAATCGAAAATGATAAGGTTGTTGGTGTAACAATTGGTGGTAAATACCACAAAGCAGGTTCTACAGACTTTGATGCATTATATTATGACAACAAAGAAGCATTCGAAAATATATTGAAAAACAAAGATAGTTTTACAAATGTAGTTTATAATGTAACATAAATATCAACCTACGAGGGAAATAGACCCTCATAACCGAGGGGCGGCTCTTTGAGCCGCCCCTCGGTTTATTAAACACTTTCCAAAATCGCTTCTGAAGCTATAAAAGCAGTAGTCCACGCATTTTGCAAATTAAACCCACCACAAAAACCGTCAATATTAAGAACTTCTCCTATGCAATATAAATGAGGAACTTTTTTTAATTCCATTGTTTTTGGATTGATTTCATTCAAATCAATTCCACCTGCCGTAACAGTTTCTTCGCCTCGATTAGTTCCTGTTATTGTGATTTTAAAATTATGGATTTTGTCCAATATTAAATCTCTCATTTTACCATTAACCATATGAGCTTTTAAAGGAATTTCTTCAATATTTCCCAATTCATCTTTTAATACAGAACAAAGAATTTTATTTACAATTTTTTGTGGCAAATAATCTTTAAGAATATTTTTAATATCTTTGTGCGGATACGTATTCAGAACATATTGTAAATCAATTAAATCAGGTGCTAAATCAAAACTTATTTCATATGGAATTTTATCAAACGCTTTGATTGATGAAATCTTGTATACAATTGGTCCGGAAACACCAAAATGAGTAAATAATAAATCATCATTTATATTGTTAGAAACTACGTTTTTTATAACAGTTCCGCTAATATCTTTGAAGTTTTCTTTTGTGTTTAACCCAACAAGCGCCGGTTTTGGGTTAGTTATATTTACGTCAAATTCTTCTAATAAAGAATACCCTGCGTGCCCTCCGACTGCAATTATTATATCAGAATACGAGTCATCTAAATCTTTCATTGATAAAATTTCTTTTTTGATTATTTGCACACCATTTTGTCTTAATTTTCCTAAAATAGTTTCACGTACGTCTTTTGCACTATTGCTGGTCGGAAAAATTCTTCCGTTTTCTTGTGAATAAGTTTTTATTCCCAACTCTTCAAAGAGAGCTAAAGTGTCCCAAGTTGAAAATCTCGAAAATGCTGATAACAAGAATTTTTCTCCACGAGGATAGTTTTTAGCAAGTTCTCTAAAATCATATTCAGCGTGCGCTAAATTACAACGTCCGCCACCTGTTGGCAATAAGGTTCTTAGAGGTGAACCTTTATCAAATAGAGTTACTTTTACTCCTTTTTGTGATAAAAAATAAGCGCACACACAGCCGGAAGCTCCTGCTCCAATTATTGCTACTTGTTTTTGTTGAGTTGAAAAATCTTTCATATAGATATTTTATTATAAAATTAAAACTATTGCTCTAAAAAATACAATATCGTATAATTTTAACTGTAAATAGGAGAAATTTATATGTTAGAAAGAATTGAAAAATTGCAAGCCTTAACTGTTGGCATACTAGTTGTACTTACTATATTAGTGTGTACAAAAATTATTTCGACATCATTGTCAAGCAACGTTATTTCCGTAACCGGTTCTGCGTATGAAATTGTTAAATCAGATTCAGGTTCATTAAACTTTGAAATAGTTGCTAAAAGAACGACAAAACAAGAAGCCTACTCTGCAAGTCAACAACAATATAAAATTGTAGAAAAATATTTACAAGATAAAAAGATTACAAAAATAGAAAAGAAAACTGTTAACGGTTACTATAATTACAAAAGAGATAATAACGGAAATTATACAAACATTCCGGAAAGCTATAATCTATCTCAACCAATAACAATAAGTTCTGATAATGTTGAATTAATAAAAGATATTTCGACAGATATTTCAAGCTTGATTAACCAAGGAGTTGATATAAATGTTTACTCTCCGTCATATTCATACTCAAAACTACCTGAACTAAAAGTTTCACTTTTGGAAAAAGCTTCTACTGATGCAAGAAATAGAGCTGCGTCAATGTTAAAAGCTACTCATAATAGCGTTGGGAAAATTCAATCAGTAAAAATGGGAGTTTATCAAATAACACCTGTAGACTCAACGGATGTTTCAGATATGGGAATTAATGACGCTACTTCTATTGACAAAAAAGTTACGGCAGTAGCTAATATTTCGTTTAAAATAAAATAATTAAATAATTAAATAACTAATCAATAATCCCTGATTTTACGGCAGTTATGGCAATCAATAAACGACCTGATACTCCTAATTTCAGGGATATTGTTTCTAAATGAGTTTTTACCGTAGAAATTGATATATATAAAGCTTCTGCAATATCTTTATTTTTGTAACCTTTAGCAACCAACTTAATGATTTCAATCTCTCTTGGTGTGAAATTAGTATCCATAAACATCTCCTATCAGCTATATCTTAATCATACAACAAAGCTTAAATAACCTATTAATGTATTTTCCAAATTAACAAATCGTTACAAAATTTTACAAATCTTAATGTTGCGATTAGAAAAATAGTTAAAACATATTAGGTCTAATAGTTAATTTATTAATAGAAATGTGGGTAATAATAAAATATGAAAGGAGGTTTGCAATGAATGTACTTAAATACACAGCTTACATATTAACTCTGATTGGTGCACTAAATTGGGGACTAATTGGTATATTTGGTTTTAATCTTGTAGCTGCAATTTTTGGAGATATGACAGTGCTTGCGAGAATTGTTTATTCTTTAGTTGGGATTAGTGCGGTTGTAACAGCATTAACTTTCCACGAATGTAAAACAATTGATGAAATTGAAACCTGTGAGTATGGTAATTGCAGATTTTAAAACTAAGAACATGAAAAAAGACCGATTTTTCAATCGGTCTTTTTATACTACATCTTTTGGAATTAACCTCTGATACCTAATTCCTTGATTAAGCTTCTGTAACCTTCAAGATTTTTATCTTTCAAGTAAGAAAGAAGTCTTTTTCTTTTACCAACCATCATCAAAAGACCACGTTTTGTAGCGAAGTCTTTTTTGTTAGCCTTCATGTGTTCAGTTAGTTCAGAAATTTTCTTAGTTAACATAGCGATTTGAACTTCTGCAGAACCAGTGTCTTTTGCATTAGATCCAAATTTTTCTACGATTTCTTGTTTGTTTTTCAAATTGATAGACATAGTTTTTTCCTTTTTGTTTGTGGAATAGTTCAAAGGAAGTTTCGACAATCAACCTTTTCCTTACTCCTGTTGAGTGATTATTGGCGTAAGCACTCTACATATTATATAGTATTACAAGTATAAATTTTCTGCAAGAGGTTTTATTATTTTTTGGTATTTATTATTCAACATTAAAAAGAACCCCTTCTCGAAGAGAAGAGGTTCTTTTTTAAATTTAATTTATTTATGGGTTCTGCTGATCTACGTGACAAGCTGTTCCATCTGCATATGATCTAGCAGTTGTGTTGAAATCATTGTTATATAATTCCCATGCACAATCATCATCTTGATGAGGGAATATATAACCTAACTCAGTAACTGTCAAACTATAAACTTTCTGAGCGGTACTAGGCAAACCTTGCACATTTGGATTAAAGTCCATTCTAAACACAGGTACACCATATTTTTCAGGAGGAACTATATCTAAACGATTCTCAGTCCCTTCACCGCTATAAGGAGTATCATCTAATGCTAATCTAACACCTGTTCCATCTTTTAAAATAGCAACAGGGTACGTTTGATCAGATGTCATGCCTGTTCTATCGGCGACTGCACGAGCACGTGCAGGAACTTCCGGATATTCTGTTACATCACTTAAATTTTCAAATTGTTTATATATAAAAGTATCGTTTGCAAAGTTAGCAATCATTTCTCCTTCAGCACTGAAGGAACCTTCGTTTACAACAAATGCACGAGCTGAACCTTCAACAGTTGAAATAAACTTACCTAACTTAACCCCAACTGATTTGTACTGATAATTTGACATTACAGAAGGTAGTATAATTGCAGATATAATACCGATAATAGCTAAGGTAATCAACACTTCTGCAAGCGTAAAGCCGGATTTAAATTTTTTCATAAACACCTCATCTTATTTAAATAAAATCATCACAACATGAAAGATTATAAATCATTTTTCAGAGTATGTCAATATTATATTCTTACAAACTTTCCTCCCCAAAGGGGGAGGTTAGGTGGGGTACAATTATTCAGTCTTTTAACAAACATATTTATCATGTTAAAATCTTTTTATGGATGAAAAATATATAAAAGCTAGAGAGTTAAGAAATAATATGACAAAGCAAAAAAAAAGTTTTGGTATTATTTAAGAAAAAGATTTATCAATAATTGTCGTTTTAGACGTCAATATCCAATAGGACCTTATATAGTTGATTTTGTATGTAGAGAGCAAAATTTAATAATAGAAGTTGATGGTGGACAACATAATGATAACCAAATAACTCTTTATGATAAAGACTGAACAATATACTTGGAATCAAAAGGCTTTAAAGTTTTAAGATTTTGGAATAATGATATTGACACCAAGATTGAATCTGTATTGAATGAAATACTTAAATATTTGGTGTAGTTTGTACCCCACCTAGCCTCCCCCTTTGGGGAGGAACATCTGTAAACACACAGTCACTCAGTCACTTAATCTCTTTTTCCAAGGAGTAGGGTGCAATTTTTTGCACCGAATTTAAAATATTCAAACTTTCTGTTCTAAATAATCAAATGGACTGTCATATTACATAGGCATAACTATTACATTCTAGGAAGACCCTGAAATAAATTCAGGGTGACAATAAGGTTGGAACTTTGCCAATCCAAACTGGACGAAATCGGACTTTTAATGGTCAAAACCGGTAGATTGAAAAATTAAAACAACATATAAAAATAACGTTAGGCTAAGAAATGTTGCAATCATTGTATATTAACATGATTTCGGTGCAAAAAATTGCACCCTACGCACTTTGGCACTACTGTCCGAGATAATTTTCGTAAAAAAAGAGCATAGTGAGCAATA
>CAZPBG010000034.1:0-12451 GCA_964584885.1 uncultured Vampirovibrio sp. | reverse complement strand
AGGTATCGCAGTTGACGGACGTATCAAAGTTAGAATGTCTGAAGCTAAAGAAGCTCTAGGTTGTTCTTGCGAAAACGGCTGTTGTGCTTGCGGTTGCTAAGTAAAAAATGAAAAAGTCGGGTTAAAACCCGAGCTATAGAAGAGGACTTATGGATAGTAAGTCCTCTTTTTTTTGTGTATCTTTTAAATAAGTCTGTTAAAAATGAAAATGTCGGGTTGAAACCCGAGCTATTTACTGAGTGATTTACGCACATTGTTCTTTCTACCTATGGGAGAGGGTTAGGGTGAGTGGACTCTTGAAAAGTGATTAAGTGACTAGGTGACTGAGTGTTTACAGAGTTTTTGTAAAAAAGATTTTACACAGCCAAATACAAAAAACGGCTGAACGCAGTGAAGACGTAGAAATAATGCGTGTTTTCTTTTTCTTTGTTAAGGTTTCTTTTTCTTTGCCTCGCAAATAAAGAAAAAGAAACCTTTAATTAAAAATAAAAAATTAATTTATTTTAAGCAAATTAAGGATTGCAGTAATCTTGTTATTTTCCATTGCGTGTCCACCTTTGTCTAAAATATGTATTCCGCACAAATTGGTTGTATTCATGGCCAAAAATTGTGCTGATTTAATGTTTACAACTTTATCATTTTTACAATGAATAATTTCAGTAGGAACAGTTGTTTTTTCAAGTTCGGATTTTGTATTAAAAAGATTTTTTAAATACAATCTGAATAATTTTATATGTTTAAGTATCGTTAAATAAATAGGTTTAATATGTTTAACCGCAGAAGAGCGTTCGACTTCATTCCCCAAATTATCTATTGGTGAAACCAAAATAAGTTTTCCTAGATTGTTATTTTCTTTAGCCAAAGCGGAAGCTATGTAGCCACCGAAGCTGTGTCCTACAACACATATTTTTTTGGGGTCAACTCCTTTATCATTAACTAAATAATCTAATGCCGCTTGAGAATCTTTTAAAAATGTTTCATTGCTCATTGTTGCAGGTTTATTTTTTCCAAATCCTCTATATTCTGGTGCTAAAATAGAATAATCGGTGTCATTGAGGATTTCTTTGTAAAGAGGTTGGTTTGCAGAAATGTTTTGACCTAAACCGTGCAAAAATAAAACATATTTGTTTGAATTTTTCGGATTTTGAATATCATATGCGTAAGTATCTACCTCTTTTGATTTTATTGCAACTTCTTTTAAAACCTTGTTTAATTCGGGTGTAACATTGCAAATGCGGTTTCTAGCCATTTTTAATGAACGTTCAAAAACCTTATCAACTTGGTATTTGATAGGGTTTAAATAAATCGAACTGCGGTTCGCCTTAAATTTATACCCATCAAAACTAGGATTATTATAACTATTTATTGACGATACTCTCATAAGGAACTACATTATAAATAAAAAAAAATTTTTTATCAATCAAAGTTATATTTTTCGTAAAAATTCTATGTTTAGGCTATAATCATTGTAGAATAACTTTGAAAAGGATATGAATTGGATAGAAAATGTGTCGGATGCGGGGAATTAAAACCTCGTGAAAATATGATTAAAATTACCAAAGAATTTCAAACGGGTAAGCTTTATGTAAATCCGAATTCCAAAACATTTGGCAGATCGGCATATCTTTGTTATAATCAAAGTTGTATAGAAAAGGCATTAAAGAAAAATAAATTAAACAGGGTGCTAAAATCACCTGTCACCACAGACCAGATAGCATTTTGTGAAAAGTTAAAGAACCTTTGTACCGGTAGGTAGAAACACAAAATGAGGTGGCAAACCGATGTATACAAAATCGGTTAAAAATGAAAGGATTATTAATTAATGGACAGTTTAAGAGTTAGTGAATTAGCAAAAGAACTTAATATGACAAGCAAAGAAGTTATAGAAAAGTTTGCGGAAATATCGATTGCGGTAAAATCGCACTCAAATACTGTTATGCCTGATCAAATACGTAAATTAAAAGAACATTTGGGGTTATCGCCAAAAAAATCTTCTGCTAAAAAAGCGTTTATTGTAAAAAAATCTAAAACAAATGACGAAGCAGAAGTTGTAAAACAAGAGCCCAAAAAAGAAGCTCCAAAAGTTGAAAGAATTGAAAGAGTAAAACGAGTAGAAAAAGCGCCTAAAATCGAAGTGGTATCTAAGCCGGAGTCGGTAAAAAATGAAGAAAAAAAAGTTGAAGCTCCTGAAATTAAAAAAGCTGAAAAACCGGCTGTTCGCATTGAAAGAACTAAAATAGAATATCCAAAAAATCAATCAAGAATTGAGATTGTAAGAAAAGCTCCTCGTGTTAATGATGAAAACAAAGAACGTAATAAAAATGCTCAAGGCGGAGAAAAAGGTGAAAGAAAACCTTTTAATAAACATCAGGGCGGAGAAAAAAAACTTGTAGAACGCAGAATTATTCCTCAAGAAATTTATGAAGGAAAAGGACTTTCTAAAAAGAAATCTGATAATAAAAAGAAAGAAAAAGATTTCAATTCTAAAAAAGAAGACCAAGAAATGATTTCTTTGGAAAAAGCTGCTGCACAAAAACACAAAAAACGTTCTCATAAAGAAGAAGCAAAAGAAGCAATAACTTCAATTGTAGTAAATCAACCAATGACTATCCAAGAATTGGCTGACAAAATTCAAAAAACACCTGCAGAAATCGTTAGATTTCTTATGTTCCAAGGTGTTATGGCAACAGTAAACCAACTTATTGATGTAGAAACAATCAAAAAAGTTTGTGCTGAATATGAACTTGAAGTTTTAGAAGAAGATATTGAAGCATTTATGGAAGAAGAGCTTGAAAAAGAAGAAAAGAAAAAAGCTCTAACCGATGTTGATAAAAAATTACTTAAAAAACGTGCTCCGGTTGTATCAATTATGGGTCACGTTGACCACGGTAAAACAACTTTGTTAGACAGTATTCGTGCTTCTAAGCACAAAATTGTTGCAACCGAAGTTGGTGGTATTACACAATCTATCGGTGCATACACAGTTTATCTTGATAACAAAAACGAAAAGAAAATTGTTTTCGTAGATACTCCCGGTCACGAAGCGTTTACAGAAATGCGTGCTCGTGGTGCAAAAGCTACTGATATCGCAATTCTTGTAGTTGCTGCTGATGACGGTATTATGCCTCAAACAATTGAAGCAATTAACCACGCAAAAGCTGCAGAAGTTCCAATTATTGTTGCGGTTAACAAATGTGATAAACCTGCAGCTGATCCTGACAGAATTTTGCAACAACTAACAGAACACGGTTTAGTTCCGGAAGCTTGGGGTGGCGATACAATTACAGTAAAAGTTTCAGCATTGATGGGTGATGGTATTGATGAATTACTTGAATACATTTTGTTAGTTGCAGAAGTTCAAGATTTGAAAGCGAACCCAAAAGCAGAGGCTTCAGGTGTGGTTATTGAAGCTAACTTAGATAAAGGTAAAGGTCCTGTAGCAACACTTCTTGTTCAAAATGGTACATTGAGAACGGGTAACTGTATTGTTGTAGGAACAGCTTGTGGTAGAGTTAGAGCGTTGCTTTCTGACTCCGGTGAAAGAATTCAAAAAGCTGAACCGTCTACTCCGGTTGAGATTTTAGGTTTAACAGAAGTTCCAAATGCGGGTGATTATTTCGAAGTAGTTAAAAACGAAAAAGAAATGAAAGCTATTATTGATAAACGCAAAGAAAAAGAACGTAATAAACGTCTTGATGCGATGTTACCGGCTCATATGAGAAGAGAATCAGGTGCAGCAGATGAGGGCGCTACACAATTGAATTTGATTATCAAGGCAAATACAAATGGTTCAGCGGAAGCTGTAGCACAAGCTATTGCTCAATTTGAGTCAGATGAAATTGTAACAAAAATTATTCACGTTGGTGTTGGTGATATTTCAGAAGCTGACGTAATGCTTGCTTCTGCTTCAAATGCGTTAATCTTAGGATTTACTGTTAAAGAAGACTCAAATGCGTTAGCAGTTGCTGAACGTGAAGGTGTAACAATTAAGAAATATGATATTATTTATCAAATCCTTGAAGATATTGAACAAACAATGATTTCACTTCTTTCACCAGAAGTTAAAGAAATTGTGACAGGTCAAGTTGAAATCAGACAAATCTTTACTATTGGTAAAACTGTTAAGATTGCCGGATGTTACGTTACAGAGGGTAAAATTAACAGAAATGATTCTGCTACGATTTACAGAAATGGTAAAGAAATCTTCAAAGGTGCAATTGACCAACTTAAACGTTTCAAAGATGATGTTAAAGAAGTTGCTCAAGGCTTTGAATGCGGTATTTCTTTTGTTAAATTCAATGATATTCAAGAAGGTGATATTGTTAAATTTGTTACAACAAAAGAAGTTGATAGAACAGAATTAGTTTAGAATTCAGTTGACTTTATGAAGTTTTGTAACCGCCCTTTTCCTTAATATAACTAATATTTGACCTTTTTTATTGTTTTTTACAACTTTTAGGCAATTTTTATTATAAAAAAAACTTTAATATATTAGGTTAGTAAAAAGGTATTACATTATGACAAATTATAAAGTTAATATGTCAACTTCGCAGTTATTTTCGCCAACAATACGAAGTTATCCTCCAAGAGAAACTGGTGCAAAATTAGTTCCAATTAACAACAAAAATGTTATGAAGTCTCCACAAAAATTCAGTGAGATAGCAAAAGAATTTGTGTTGGGAGAAATTGCAATGATTGGAGCAACTGCTTTAATTGCAAGTTTGTGTGCATTCAAACATATAAAATGTCACTAATAAAAATATAATTATATTTATCAAAGATTTCTTTTTCTTTATTTGCGAAGCAAAGAAAAAGAAACCTTAACAAAGAAAAATAAAACACGCATTGTTTCTACGTCTTCACTGCGTTCAGCCGTTTTGTCGTCGCCCTACCGAAAATCCGCTCCCCCTTTGGGGAGGAAAGCCTGTAACCACTCAGTCACACAATCACTTCCAAAAAACAATTTCTGACTACTTAACCACTTTCAACATATATCTAACGCAATCTTTTGAATTATGACTTTTTGATGCGATGTTGTAGCATTCTTCAACAACTTTTTTGTATGCTTCTTTGTTTTCCAGATAGCTTTCAATCTTAAATATTAAATCTGAAAAGTCTTCATAAAACGGCATTGCGCCATCAAACAATGCCAATTCTTCACGATAATCACTTATCAGTAATCTTTTGCAAGCTACTGTTTGGAATGTTCTATAATTTAGTGAAGAAATTCCTTGAGAGTTCATGTTAAAAACTATTTTTGTATTATTAATAGCTTTTGCCATATCTTCTTCATTATCAATAAATCCTTGATAACACACATCAATAATTTCAGGGATTTTAGCCCTTTTCTTTGCATCTTCATAATGTTTTCCAATTGCATACCAAGCAAATTTAAGATGTGGAAGCTTCGTGAAAAGTTCTTCAAAAAAGCTTAGCCTATAATCAGTATCTAATCTACCGGCAAACATAATATCAAATTTCGGTTCTTGTCCGTTGTCTTTATAAATATCAAAATTTACAAAATGTGGAAGATAACAAATGTTTTTGAAATTTTCATACTCAGTTAAAACTTTATCCCAATAAAAAGTATAATTGTCATCATCTTCTAGGTATGGCAAGTATTTTTCCCATTCAGGTCCTGAGGTTTTACTTCTTATATCATCAGAAAAATAGTTTACGGAAGGTATTTTTAATCCGTTATCAATTTTGATTTTTAAACCCGAAAAATCATATCCTACTATTTGTGAATAATCGTTTTTTAAGACTTCTTCTAGATTATTGTCAAATAATTCATCATAAACAGTAACTTCACAGTCATTTTGTCTGTAGCCGTCAACAATACTATTTGTAGTAAGTCTTCCGCCAATGCTTATTGGTAATATTGCTAAAATTTTCTTTTTCATATCTTTTAATTCAACACTTAACAAAAAAGAACCTATGTTCTTCATTGTAACATTTTTTTCACCCTCTTACAAGTTGTGTTTTTTACTTATATTTTGCAAAATTGTCAAAATAAGTATTATAAAAAACAAAATATACGCTAATGCGCAAGATTTGCCAATGTCAAAATATTCAAATGCATATTTGTATATAGAATAAACAATTACATTTGTTGAGTCCTGTGGACCACCCTCAGTCATTACGTAGATTAAATCAAATACTTGAAACGATGAAATTGCAGTAACCAAAGTTACAAAATATGTTGTAGGTTTCAATAACGGCAAAGTTATATTCCAAAAAGTCTGATTTGCTCCGGCTCCGTCTATTTTTGCCGCTTCATAAATATTTTGGTTAATTGTTGAAAATCCTGTTAAAAATAAAACGATATTATAACCAATTAGCTTCCAAACAGAAATAAATATTAAAACCGGCATTGCAAGGTGTGTATCAAACAACCAATTCAGATGAATTCTTAGTAATGAATTGATTGCGCCTATATTCGGGTCAAAAATCCAACTCCAAACAATGGCAATAACAACAGCAGGGGTTATAAAAGGTATAAAATAAATGGTTTTAAACCACTCTGCGCCTCTCAATTTTGTGTTTAAAATACTTGCTATAACAAGCGGAATTATTACTGCAAAAACGGTTGCAGAGATAGCGTAAACAAGAGTGTTAATTAGGATTTTGAAAAACACAGGTTCGGTAAATATTGATTTGTAATTATCTAAACCTACAAATTTTATTTCGTTTAACAAATCCCACTCGGTAAAACTTAATCCAAAAGAACAAAATATTGGAATTATAATAAAAATAAAAGTTCCAATTAGTGCCGGAAGAACAAAAAATAAGCCAATTTTTGTGTTTTTCATGCTATCATTGTACTATAAATAGAAGGGAAGATGAACAAGGAGGCACGATGTTAGATTTGTCAGCATTCGGTAAAAACGATATAAGAGGAATTTATGGGGAAAATGTAACAGAAGAAGTTTTCTATTATACAGGATGTGGTTTTGTGAAATATTTGGAAGAAAAGACTTCTAAAAAACCGTCTGAAATATGGATTACGGTTTGTAGAGATGCAAGATTACATTCTCCTGCTCTTTCAAAATCTCTTGTTGAGGGAATTTTATCAACAGGAGCGAATGTTGTTGATTTAGGACTTGCTCCAACTCCAATCGGTTATTATTCGGAAGTTGTCGGACTTCCTCCTTATGTAACTAAATATGCTCAAGTTACAGGTGCAATGATTATTACTGCAAGTCATAACCCAAGTCAATACAACGGTATGAAAATGACTTATGCAAAACAATCTTTGAATGAAGAACAAATCAAAGAGGTTAAAGTTCTTACAGAAAAAGAATATGATTTACAAATGCCGGCTTCTCCAAGTGGAATTTATACAGAATACGATTTAATTCCTGACTACATTGAAGAAATGAAAAAATCTTTTGGTCGAGTTGGAGAGGGCTTAAAAGTTGTTGTAGATAGTGCAAACGCAACCGGCGGTGTAGTTGCGCCGAAGTTATACAGAGCTTTGGGTTGTGAAGTTGTAGAACTTTATTCAATGCCTGACGGAAGATTTCCGCATCACCATCCAAACCCAAGTGATGAAAAAACTTTGCACGACATTAAAAAAGCTGTTGTGGAAAACAAAGCTGATTTAGGTATCGCTTTTGACGGTGACAGTGATAGAATTGGGGTTATTGATTCTGACGGGAATTCAATGACGGGTGATAAATTGCTCTTGATTTATGCTCAAGATATTATCAAAAAGTATAACGAAAATGGCATAAAACCGTTTGTAGTATCAGAGGTTAAATGCTCACAAGTATTATATGATACGATTGATGAGCTTGGCGGAATTTCTGTTATGTGCAAAACAGGTCATGGTTATATCAAATCAAAAATGCGTGAAGTTGGTGCAGTTCTTGCAGGTGAAATGAGCGGTCACACTTTCTTCAAAGATAGATATTATGGTTTTGACGATGCGGTTTATGCAGGTTGTAGAATTATTGAAATTCTTGCTGAGCAAAAGAAAATTAATTCGCAATTCAAAATTTCTGATTTTCTTGAACCGTTTAACAAAATGTATTGTTCATCAGAATTCAGACTATCTTGTCCAAATTCTTTGAAAAAAGTTACTTTGGAAAAATTTGAACAAGTTGTAAAGGAAAATCCTGAATTTTTTGGTTCAAAAATCAAAGATATTATTACGCTTGACGGAATGAGAATTGTATTTGAACAAGGCGGTTTTGCGTTAATCAGACAAAGTAATACAGAGCCTGTATTTACATTGAGATTTGAAGCTGAAAACAAAGACGTTGCTCAAAAATACGAAGACCTCATGGTTAACAAATTGTTAGAAATTATTAAAGAAAATGCTGTTAGCGTTTAATAGTCTATTTTAAAAAATTGAATAAAAACTCTCCTTTTTTGAGGAGAGTTTTTTCTATTAAAAACATACTTCGATTGGTTCATTTAGATTCTTTTGTTTGGTAGGAATTTTAAATCCAAATTTATTTCGCTGATTTTTCTCGCTTTGCACATAAATTTTGCCTGAATGTGCTTCAATAATTTTCTTGGAAGCGTATAATCCTAAACCAATTCCAAGTTCTTTGTGTGAAGATGCGAATGATACATATTGTGCAAAGATTTCTTGTTGCATATTTTTTGGAATATATGGACTTTCGTTTTCAAATTCAAAACAAGTTTTTGAACCATCAAGATAAACGTTTAAAACAAGAGTTGTTCCTTTATAAGCATATTTTATCCCATTTGACAGCAAATTCATTATTACACGTTTAACTTGAACTCTATCTGCTTGTACAAATTTTTCACCTAATTGGTTATTAATATAGATATTTACATCTTTATCTTTTGCAACATAAATCATTTCTGACACACATTCCATTACTAAATCAGGAAGTGAAATTTCTTCAAAATGTAATCTTACTGCACCGTCATTATCTCTGTATGTTGCAAGAAGTGAAGCCAACATTCCGTTCATATATCTGCAAGAATCAAGAATCATTTCAACAAGTTCGGTTTGTTCTTTATTCAGATCTCCAAAATCACCTTTGAGTAGAAGTTCTAATCCACGCATTTGTGCGATTGTTGGATTCTTCAAATCATGACCAATTGATGCAACAAAAGTTTCTCTTTGTGCTTGCAATTGTTTTTCTGCATCAATATTGTTAACCAAAGTAATAACTCCGGTTACTTTGTTGTTAAAATCTTTGATTGGCACTTTATAAACCTTGTACCAGTGAGGATTTCCTCGATTATCTAATAATTCTTTTTCTTTTGATAATATTTGGTCATGTTGAATTACGAAATTATTATCATCTTTTTCTTCAGGATCTGCTACTGCCCGATTAATTTGAGTATTTGAAAACGGGTCAAGGCCATCTTTAACAAAATTTTGTGAAAATTTTGTTCCTGAAATAAAATTGTGATTTTTATCTTGCATATAAATCAACATTGGAATATTTTCTAACAAAGATTTTAATTGATAGTGTTTTAGTACAAATCTTTCTTTGATATTTTCTTCATGTGTAATATCTTTAGCAGCAGTAACTATTCCCAAAAATTCGTTATTTAATGTAATCGGACAAGATGTTACACTAAAAATCTTGTCTGCATCATTTAGGATGAAATTTATTGTTTTTAGTTCTCGTTTAACAGCTCTATTAACTTCTTGAACCATTTTTGCGTTTTCTTTTGTTAAAAATTCTGCAGAACTTTTATCTAAGAATATTGTGTTATCTGAAAAGTTCAGAAGTTTACAAAAAACAGGATTAATAGATTTATACAAAAAATTCTTATCCTTAAAAAGAATTGCATCAGGATAATTTTTGAATATTACATCAAGTATTTGGGGTAACGTGCCGCTTTTTTCGATTGTTTCAGCTATATTATTGCTAATATTTTCCACAAAATCAAATCTCCAGTTGTTTAGTACAACAATTCTACAATGGTTATATGGGCGATAATATTAGCCAACTGTCTTATTTTGGATTTTTATATAAATTGGATTATATGTTAAAGTTGGTCTTAGAGCGCATAAAGTTTTATATCCGCTTTCAAATTTTGTTAAATCTTTTTTTGTCCAAGTTTTACTTTCGAGTGCGTTTACACCGGTTAATTGCAAATGTCTTAAAACTTCTTTTGGAGTTTTAAAAGCCATTATATGAATTTCCGGCATGATTTCACTTTCAGGAAAGAATTCTTTTAATTCTTTTGTTGAATAATAATCAAGAGTTGTTCCTGTGACAAAACTTATTTCTTTAAAATTTTCTTTGCCAAACGTTGAAAATACAAGTTCTCCGTCATTTGAAAGACTATTTTTTAAGGTGTCAATCATATTTTGAAAATCATTAACCCATTGCAAAGATGCATTTGCAATGATTAAATCATATTTTTCTAATGAAAATTTTTCAATATCAGCTTGAATAAAATTTATTTCAGGATTAATCGAATTAATATAATTTTCGCAATCAGGTACAATATCAATTGCTGTGTAGTTTTCAAATTCTATTGATTTATTCAATAATTCTGTTAAAAATCCTGTACCACATCCAATTTCTAAAACCTTTTTGTAATTAATTCTGTTTAACAATGTGACAAGTTTTTCAGCCATTTTTTTCTGAATTTTTGCGTTTTCGTTATAACTTGATAATGATTTTGAAAATCTGGTTTGGATTAAATCTTTATTCATAGAATTTCGCTCCATTTTCTAAACAAATGAAACGGATAATGTCCTGATTTCAAGTTAGCTTCGATATTCCAATACGCACATTGAGATTTTGTCGGAATAATTTTATCATTATCACTAATTAAAACTTTATTGTATTCAAAACCTTCTTTTACAGAATAATTTTTTATTGCAATCAATTCGTTCTTTTGGTTTTCAAACTCTCTATTTGGTTTTATATCATCTACCGGTTCAAGTTTATCCAACATATTTAGAATAAATTTTTCTGAATTAAAACCTCTGATTGTCAAATCGTAGATTTTTGGATTAATTCCGAATTTTGTATCAATTGGTTTTAGCGTTCCATTGATTGCTGTAGCTCCTGACAATTCGCAAAGGGAGTTTGAAAAGAAATTTGTTGCAATCATTACTCCCATTGACCAAGCAATAAGATTTTTTTCTCTGTAGGTATTTAATGCACTAAAATCAAAATCTGTTTCTAAATCGTTGTAATCATAAAACATGACAACGTCATAATCTTCTGTATCAAGATGTTTAACGGCATTTTCGTCCATTCCCAATCCGTTAAAAAAGATTATTAACTTTGAATTATTTTGTTTGCTTAACCATTTATACTTCATAAATACATTATACTACGAAGTATCTTTGTGATATTATTTATAAGTGTTTTTAAATAATAGAAAGGGAGAAAAATGGCACAAAGAATTGGTGTTGACGTTGGTGGTACTAACGTAAAAATCGCTCTTGTTAGTGATGAAGGTAAAATTATTTATTCAAATTCTATCCCAACTCGTGCGGAAATGGGTTATGAATACACTGTAAATAGTATGAAAGAAGCTATCAAGGATTTGTTAAAAGAAACAAAACTTGAGCCAAAAGATATTGAGGGTATGGGATTTGGTTTTCCTGGACAAATTGATTGCCAAAAAGGGATTGTAAGACTTGCTCCAAATATTCCTGGGTGGGTAAATGTTCCAATTGCAGAAATTATGGAAAAAGAATTCGGAATTCCTACTCGTGTTGATAACGACGTAAGAACAGCTGCTTTAGGTGAATTAAACTACGGCGCAGGTGTTGGTTGCCAAAACCTTGTTTGTATAACAGTTGGAACAGGTATCGGTTCAGGTCTTGTAATCAACGGTAAACTTGTTCGTGGTGCTTCAAACGCAGCAGGTGAATTAGGTCATATCAAACTAAATATGGAAGGTGGACCTCTTTGTGGTTGTGGCGACAGAGGTTGTTTAGAAGCTTATGCTTCAGGTCCGTCTATTGTTGCTATGGCGGAAGAATATATTAAGGGCGGTAAATCAACTCGTTATAGAGAACTTGCTAACCCTGATATTACACCATATATTGTTTCTGTTGCAGCACAAGAGGGTGACCCTGTTGCTAAGCAAATTTTCAGAATTATGGGCGAATATATCGGTATGGGTTTAACTTCTGTAGTAAACTTACTTAACCCTGAAAAAATCATTATTGGTGGCGGAGTTGCTGCTGCAGGTGATATTTTGTTTGACCCAATAAAAGAAACAATTGCAAAACGTGCAATGACTATTCAAAGAGAAGCTGTAGAAATTGTTCCTGCTCAATTGGGTAACAATGCCGGTGTTATCGGTGCAAGCTTATTGATTAAGTCTTAGGCTGTTATAAATACAAAAAAAGAAGCACCTTTTGGGTGCTTCTTTTTTTGTGAATACTATATACTCTTGAATTTAACCAAATCTTGTTTTCTCATTCTAACATTTTCCGGAGTTACTTCAACAAGTTCGTCTTCTCCAATGTATTCTAAACATT
>CAZPBG010000033.1:0-12519 GCA_964584885.1 uncultured Vampirovibrio sp. | reverse complement strand
AGAACATCATGGCTAAAAAAGCGATGATAAACAAAGAACATAAAAGAGAAATGTTAGTTGCAGCTGGCAAATATCCAAAAGTAAGATTGCACAACAGATGCAGCATTTGTGGTCGTCCTCACGGTTACCACAGAGATTTCGGCTTATGCAGAATTTGTTTAAGAAAAATGGCTCACCAAGGTCTATTACCGGGTGTAACTAAAGCATCTTGGTAGTGCACTACGTGCGTAGGTAAGGGACGGCTAGTTTGGTAAAAGTCCAAGCCGGTTGCTATACTTCTAAGGACGGTGGATTTAGAAAAACTGCTTGTCCTGAGATAGTGACTAATCACAGGTGAGTTAATGCGTAGAAATTAACGCATGATTAAAGATAAGAGAAAAGAGACTTTGCTTTATAGCAGAGTCTTTTTGCTTAAGAATAGGTGATATGAAAGTTCAAAATGTAAATAGTACTCAATTTAAGGCAAGGCACTTAGCTTCAGTAAAGGCAAGTGCTAAAGGGGTTGCAAATAATTTTGAACTATATAAAGTTACTAAGTCTGATGAAAATTTTTTGAATGATTTACGAAAAAATATAAATTTGAAAGAGCTTTATTCAGGACTGAAACCTGAAGATTATAAACTTTGGCAATTTGTGCTAAATAAAGTCTTAACACCTTCTAATGAAACAATATTACTATTAAAAGACGGAATTCCTTGTGGTGGCTTAAAATACAAGAAAACTCCTAGGGATTATACTGTAGTAGGTCGTGTAACTTGGCCTGTTGAGGTAGGAAAGCGAGAAGCTTTTGCCGGTAAAGTTTTGACTTTGCAAATGTTTAGAGATTTAATGAAAGATAATATAAATACTATTAGGACATGTGTTTGTAGATATAATCCTTTTGATACAATTTCAAAGTGTATGGAATTAGGTTTTCGCTCATATGGCGGAGATGATTATAACGAACTAATGTCTGTAAATCGTCAATCTGTTTCTAGAATTTTAGAGTCTTTCATTAATATTGTTAAATTTGATGATTCATTTGTAGAAAATGATGTTGATTTAGAACAATTAGGTAAATCTTTTGAAATAGAAGTTTAAACAATGAGGATATTAAAGAGAGGGTGCGGTAAAATTTTTAATTTTACCGCACCCTTATTTCTACAACTTTAGTTGTAGAAACTGTTAAATTTAATAAAATGTCTTTGTTTATAGGAGTTTTTGAATGCCCGTAAATAGAGCGTCTTGGGTTGGCATCTCCTCCAAATGGAGTATTCTCTAACTAAAGTTGTAAAGTTCATTTTTTTTGTACCGTATTACATGAAGAAAGGTAAAAAAAATACAAATTTGAAAGGACAATTATTATGGGTTCAACATCAACACTCACAATTAACACAAATTTGTCATCCCTTACCTGCCAGAAATACCTACGCAGTGCGACAAAAGGTATGAACTCAGCAATGGAGAAGTTATCTACAGGCTTCAAGATTAACTCAGCAAAGGATGACGCAGCAGGGTACGCAGTGTACACCGGAATGGAAGCCAAAATTAATGGTTATGATATCATTGAAACAAATGCTCAAATGGGTTTAGATATGTTAACTACCCAAGAAGGTATTCTTGATATTATTAACAGCTATTTACAAAGAGTCAGAGATTTGACTATGCAAGCAGCTAACGGTACTTATGGTTCAGCTTCTTTAGATGCAATCAAAACTGAAGTTGTTCAGAGAATGGACGAAATTAACCGTTTGTGCGAAATTACTGATTTCAACGATGCCTATTTATTAGATGGTTCTCGTACAGAAGATATTAACTTGCAAGTAGGTCTTTACTCAAACAAAAGATGTGTAGTTACTCTTGATTCATTCTTGTTCGCAAGTGCTAAATCTACCGTTATTATGGGATTTTCATCTACAACAAAAGGCGGTTACATTGATTTAACTTCAAGTACAGCAAACGATACATATGAATATAGAGCAAGAGAACTAAATGCAGATGGAACACCGCAGTACGAAGCTGATGGAAAAACTATTAAATACAAAACCGGTTCTTATCAATCAGCTTTAGCGGCAGCACTTGCAGAAAACGGTGTTATTGAAGCACAAGACGGCGAAGCAAATATTATCAAAACAAAAGACACGACTGATCCTAAAACAATCAGTATTGAAGACATGTGTAATGCTATCTACAGAAATGATAGTTCAGCTCGTGCATTCATTGATAATATTGATAAAGCAATCGATAACGTATCTTTAAGATGTACAAAAATTGGTGCTTATATGAACAGATTAGATTCTGCAATTGAATCAACTGATGTTCAAAGAGAAAACTTGACAGAAGCTGTTTCAACAATCAAAGATGCTGATGCTGCAACAGAATCTTCTAACTATATTAAGTACCAAATCTTACAACAAGCGAGTGCAACATTATTGGCAACCGCTAACCAACAACCTCAAATAGCATTGAACTTGTTGTAATACTTGTTGGTGGGTTGAAACAAATGCTCTTTTAAAGGGCTTAGTTGAAGTACAAAATTTTGGGAACTTTCCCAATAATAAGTAATAATAAATTAATAATAGATGTCCTTTCAAAGATGTCCGGTATCTTGTGGTGCCGGACATTCCTTTTTTTTAATAAGGGTCACCCGACATTCCGCAAGACTACTAGGTTAGCGTAAGATTACGTTTTTTTTGTAGTGACTGAGTGGTTAACGCATATTGTCGCTTCGCCCCTTGCGGGAGAAGCTGAGCGGAGCTCTGATGAGGGGGCTCTTGAAAAGTGATTAAGTGACTAGGTGACTGTGTGACTAAGTGTTTACGTGTTTTTATTTAGTGGATTGCCACGGGGGTAAATACTTTTGGTCTGTAGTTGAAACTACTAATTTGGAAGTAAAACGAAAAACGATTTTCTCGCAATGACGCACAACTAGTAATTTTACGCCCTGTCATTGCGAACGAAGTGAAGCAATCCATTTTAAAGTGACTGAGTGGTTAACTGCGTTAACCACTCAGCGAATAGGTCGGGTTTCAACCCGACAGTAAAATTAATAAGTATAAACATAAGTATCATGCCAAGTTGGTCAGATCCTGAACAGCTTGAAAATAAGGATTTACATCCTTATTTTCTACGCTTTCAGGATGACAAGTTTATTTGTACATTTATCCAGATAAAATTTATCATGGACAGTTGTGGACAACAGGTCGGTATTGACATTGTAAGTATACTTAGGCTATTTAAGCGTTTTTGCATATTCAATAATATCATTGGATTCATACATTTGAATATTTCTATCTTTGTCTACCATAAACGGAACTTGACGTTTCCCGCCTAATTGTATTAACACTTCTTCTGCAGTCTTATCTTTAATATCTATTTTTTTGTACTTTACGTTGTTTTCATCAAAATATGCCATAACTTTTTGGCAATATGGACAACTTTCTAAAATGAATAATTCAATCATAGTTCCTCCTTTTTCTTTATATTAACTTTATCTTAATTTTTATAAATTCAACATGTGCATAATTTTTTTGTGCTAACATGTTTAAAGAGGAGACAGATATGTTATTCGAATTTTTACACTCCAAAATACATAGAGCAACCGTAACTGATTCAAATTTAAACTATGTCGGTTCAATTACTATAGATGAAGAATTTTTGGAAAAAGCTAATATCAGAGAATGGGAAAAAGTCGAAATTCTTGATATTAATAACGGAGAAAGATTTCAAACATACGCATTAAAGGGAAAACGTGGTTCAAAATGTTTTTGCGTAAATGGTGCTGCTGCAAGAAAAGTTCAAACAGGCGATAAGATAATTATTGTAACTTATGCGCAAATGAACGAAGAAGAAATCAAAACTCATAAACCAACTATTGTTCAAGTTGGCGATAACAACGAAATAATAAGTTATGGCAAATAATCCTTATAAACCTAAAAAGAATAAGAAAAAATTTACTGTTAACACTAAAAATATGGGTGTGAATATTGATAAAAATGAGTATTACGAAATTATACTTTCAAATTCTGCTCACCCTGAAAAAATGGGAAAACAGTTTTAATTACGGTAGAATTCTTATTCCGCTGTTTGTGCCATAATTGCTGTTCATAAGTTGATAACCGCTCCAACCAAAAGGTACAGATGAGTATTGAACAAAGTTAGAATTTGAGTATTGTGGTACAAACCCATTATTGTACATAGGACTCAAACCTTGATTTATAATAGATGGTGTTATTCCTGTTGCTTGACCTGCCATATAGCGCCCCAAACGGTTTCTTAATGAGTTACTATAACCGTTATAATGTGGTCTAGCTAAAATAGCTTCTTCAACCTGTCTGTATCTGAGTTCAGGATTTCCGTTTTGAACAGCACCAAATGCTAAATTTTCCAATCTTTCTAGTCGTTTAATATCGTTTTCCCTTGAATAAGTTCTGTTGAGTGCATATTTTTCAAGTGCGTTAAAATCCCATGCCGGAGCTAATCTAGGTGGATAATAATTGTTGTAATAATAGGGTGTTGTAGTCGTAACCGTTTTTTCTGCAAAAGTTGGCATAATATTCATTAGCAATAATAAACAAAGTAACAATGTTTTCATATAATCATCCCCTTTGTTTACAATTTACAAATAAATAAAAAAAATATTATTACACACTTAGACTATCTTGAAATGTCCTCAAGTAGTAAATCTATATTGATTAAATTTTATGAAATCGGTGTTGATGTTGCAAAACACGTGATACTATTAACTCCGGATGTTTTTAAAACATTAATCATTTCTTCAAATGTAGAACCGGTTGTACAAATATCATCCATTAATAACAAAGGTTTGTTTATTAATTTAGATTTGTCTACTTCAAAAGCGTTTGCAAGATTATTTAAACGTTCTTTCCTTGATAATTTATATTGAGGTTTTGTTTCCTTTACCCTTTTTATTAAATCAAAACAATATTCAAAGCCGCTTAGCTTCGAAAACTCTTCACAAACCAAATTCATATGATTATATTTTCTTTTCTTTATTCTTTTTGAATGCATCGGAACTGGTATTAATAAAAATTCTTTGTTTTGCAACTCTTCAAGTTTTAAAAAATATTCATACATAAATTTTGCTTGGTAATATGCAAGTTCTTTCTGTCTATGATACTTTAGCCCTCTAATTAACTTTTGGAGTTCTTTTGTATAAACTCCTGCACAATATATATCAACTCCATTAACAATTCTATTCACTTTTTTATCCAAAAATTCTAATTTGTCATAGCAATCCGGACACATCTTAAGTGAATACTTTGAATTACCACAAAAATAGCATTTTTTACGGTAAATTAAATCTAAAATAAAATTGAAAAAACTTTTCATCAAGCTTTATACCGCAAATCTAAAGTGTACAATATCACCGTCTTGTACAACGTAATCTTTACCTTCTAATCGAGTTACACCTTTGTCTTTGCAAGCAGTATAAGAACCACATTCAACAAAATCTTTATATGCAGTAACTTCTGCTCTAATAAATCCTTTTTCAAAATCTGTGTGAATAACTCCGGCTGCTTGAGGAGCTTTTGTTCCAACAGTAATCGTCCAAGCGTGTACTTCTTTTTCACCGGCTGTAATATATGTTATAAGGTTCAAAAGTTCGTATACAGATTTAATCATTCTATTTATACCGCTATCAGTAATTCCTAATTCTGCAAGATATTCTTTTGCCCCTTCTTCACCTAAATCAACAAGTTCTTCTTCAATTCTTGCACAAATAATTACCGTTTGAGCTCCGTGAGTTTTTGCATACTCTTCAACTCGTTTTGTGTAATCATTGCCGTCTTTCAAGTCAAATTCTGAAACATTTGCGCAGTAAATAACAGGTTTTACAGACATCAAATTAAGCGGTTTAATCGCATTGATTTCTTCATCAGTAAAGTGTTCTGACAAGTTTATAAATGTACCTGCGCTCAATAATTCAGTAAGTTTTTCCAAAGCTTTATTTTCAATAACGGCTTCCTTATCTCCACCTTTTGCTTGCTTAGAAATTCTTTGCATACGTCGTTCAACAGATGCTAAGTCTGCTAAAGCTAATTCTGTATTAATGATTTCAATATCACTAATTGGATCAACTTTCCCAGCTACGTGAATTGTATTTTCGTCATCAAAACATCTTACAACTTGAATAATTGCATCAACTTCTCTGATATTATGCAAGAATTGGTTACCTAAACCTTCACCGTTACTTGCACCTTTTACCAATCCCGCAATATCAACAAATTCTATTACAGTCGGAATAATTTCTTTTGCTTTACATAAATCTGAAAGTACTTGCAATCTTTCGTCAGGAACTGTTACAACTCCAACATTTGGTTCAATTGTACAAAATGGATAATTTGCACTCTGTGCGTTTTTTGTTGCAGTAAGTGCATTAAACAATGTTGATTTTCCTACGTTTGGAAGTCCTACAATTCCGGCTCTTAGCATAATAATTCCTTTCAAATGTGTGATAACTATTTTTATTGTATCACAACAAGTTTCAATTGCCATTTAGGAAAATGCATGCTACAATTTTCAAGCAGGGTAAAGTAGTACCGCTACATTCCGCTTAGCCACAATCTACAATTGAAATATGACTAAGAAAGGAGGTAGCAAGCTATGATTGTAAAATTAATAATGCTACTATTCGTAGCAACGCTATTCATAGTAGCAATTAAAATTTACCAATTATAGCGGGGTCTAACGGCTCTTTCTCAAGGAGCCACCCTGCAACTATATTATTTACTATATATCAATTTTTGTCAATGGTAGCAATGTAAAATTATGAAAAAATTCCTTTTATTCTTAATTAAAATATATCAAAAAATTTCTGCTTTAACTCCTCCTAGATGCAGATTTTATCCAACTTGTTCTGAATATATGAAACAAGCAATCATAAAATATGGAGTTCTAAAAGGTGGCTGGTTAGGAATAAAACGCATTTGCAGGTGTCATCCGTTAAATGAGGGCGGGTACGACCCTGTGCCTTAGAATTTAAATTCGAATTTGACTAAAAATCAGAATATTTGGTAGTATGTATTTATGGCAAATAAAATAATTATTTTTTCAGGAAAACAATATTCAGGCAAAGATACTGCAGCTAAGATTTTAATGGAAGCGATGCCGAATTTTAGACGCTGCGCAATGGGTGATATAATAAAACTTGAATACGGCAAGCAACACAATCTAAGTTATGAAGAAATTGAAAACAATAAACCTTTATATAGACAAGGTTTAATTGAGTTAGGCAACTGGGGAAGAAGTCAATCTGCCGATTATTGGTTACAAAAAATTATAGAACAATCCGGAGATATTGTTGTAACTGATGTTAGAATAAAACACGAGTATGATGTTTTTAAATCTGCAGGTGCAATTTCAATCCGTGTTGAAGCAACTCGAGATGTGAGAGAAACTCGTGGTGGAAAGCTAATCGGCGAAGACGATGTTACTGAAGTTGACTTAGATAATATTCAAGATTGGGATTTTGTAATCGACAATAACAAGGACTATGAAACATTAAAAAAACATGTTCTAGAAATCGTTGAAAAAATTCGTTAAGAGCTTTCATTTATTACCTCCGGTTCTATTTTATTGCCAAATATATTTTTGTTTACAAAGCTACCAATTTTATTTAATAGAATACTTACCCCTGCGCCTGCAACTAAACCCACGGAACCTGAAACTAGTTGTGCCGCAAAAACAAAAGATGCTGCTAAACCACCAATAATCGGAAATACCCCAGTTAACAACCGAGAAATCCGCTGTTCTTTATCGTCTGCGGTAGATAATGCTACACCACTGGCACCTAAGCCTACCAATGCGGTTAAAATATCAGTAGGAGCACTTCCCAAGACCAAATCACGTTTTTTGTCGAAATAATCAATACATTCTGTTTTATTTGCATTTTTTAAACTCTTAGAAGCTTTTGATAAATGTTTTGTAAATATTGCTTTTTCTTCTTGTGATAGATATGGCTCAAAAAGGTTAATAATCTCTTTATATGCACCATTTTCACCTGTTAATTTTGATACTGCATTTTGACCATTTGCACTCAATTTGTTTTGGGTTGGTTGCATCATATCTTGTACCCAGAACGAGAAATCCTTTTTAAGAGAGCCTTTTCTGGTATATTTATTTTTAGCAATTTCGTTTTTGTATTTGCGACAGTGCGCCCAAAAATCGTGTTCAAGATTGCTAAAAGATTGTTCTTGTTCCAAAAATCTTTGCTCGGTTTTAGTTTTTGAGAAATATTCTCTCATTTTTTGGATTTCGGCAAGTTTTTGTTCTAAAATAACTTGTTGATCTTTTGGTAATTTACTTTTATGAATTGCAAAAAGTTCTTCTAGTGAATTCATTCTTCTAGAAGCACCTGTGTATTTCATAAAGACAGTATGTTTGCTTATTTTATCAAAAACTTTTGTAATTACTTCGTGCGGTTTCTTTAAAAGTTTTCGTAAGATATCATCAGTTTTTTTAAGAGCATTTTGCGCTGTTTTATTTTTAACACCGGCAAACTCTTTTTTATCCGTGCAAAACCATTTGAACCCTAAGTCTTTTGCCGTGTTAAAGTTGTTTATAAACCCTAAGCTTCTACCTGTAAAATCTGCAACATTTTTATAAGCTGTATAAAATTTGCTTTTTAATGTATCATTTTTGTTAATTTCTGCTCTATGCTCGGCTTTACTCGATATATGTTTTAATTTTTCCATTAATTTTGGAGAAAATTTTGGATTTAATAAAGCAACAAGTCCTGATAAAACAAGTACTGTTGAGCCAACAGCAATTGCATTTTTTCTTTTTTTAGACTTTTTCTCTTCTGTTCCTACAAAAGTATCAACAGAAGTTTCAATCGTATCTGACACTGTCTTAATAGGTTTAGATAACGGAGTTTTAAATGAAAACCCCGCTTGAAACGGCATATTTTGATATGTTCGACTTTGATAACTATAAACCATGACACTATTCTACCGTATAAACCTATCTACACTAATATAAAGTCTTTGAAAAACAAAAAATTGCTTTTTTTGTTAAATAATGTAACAATGTAGAGGGTTTCGTCATTTATATTGCGACTGTTTTTGCTTCCGACTTTTATTTTCAACCTGTTTTTGCTATGCTCTTTATCAAAGAGGTAAGTTATTATGAAAGATATGTTAGATAAAATTATTCAAATTGAGAAAAAATATATAGAATTAGGAGAAACTTTGTCTGATCCTGCAGTAATTCAGGATTATAATAAGTTCAGAGATTTATCAAAACAAAGAAAATCTATGGAAGAAACAGTAGAGCTCTATTATGCGTGGAAAAAGGCTACTGATGCTATTGAAGAAGCTAAACAAATGATTTTCGAAGAAAAAGATGAAGAAATGAAATCATTTCTAAAAATGGAAATGGAAGAAAATGAAGCAAAGCTTCCTGAATACGAAGAAAGAATGAAAGTTCTTCTCCTTCCTCGTGACCCGATGGATGACAAAGATATTATGCTTGAAATCCGTGGTGGTGCAGGCGGTGATGAAGCTAATATTTTTGCGGGTGATTTAGCAAGAATGTATTTAAAATTTGCTGATAAACAAGGTTGGCAAACACAAATCCTTTCTAAAACCGAGTGTGAAGCCGGTGGTTTTTCAGAAATTATTATTTCAATAAAAGGTGATGCGGTTTACTCTCAGTTAAAATATGAATCAGGGGTTCACAGAGTTCAACGAGTGCCTGAAACTGAGTCTCAAGGCAGAGTTCATACTTCTACGGCAACAGTTGCAGTTATGCCGGAAGTTGATGACGTTGAAGTCGAAATCCGTCCTGAAGATATCGAAATGTCAACAGCACGTTCAGGAGGTGCGGGTGGACAAAACGTAAACAAAGTTGAAACTGCTGCTCGATTATTTCACAAGCCAACAGGAATTATGATTTTCTGTACAGAAGAACGTTCGCAATTGCAAAACAAAGAACGTGCTATGCAAATCTTGAAAGCAAAGCTTTATGATTTGGAAGTTCAAAAACAAATGCAAGAAATTACTGACCTTCGTCGTTCTCAAGTTGGTACAGGTGACAGAAGTGAACGTATCAGAACATACAACTTCCCTCAAGGTCGTTTAACTGATCACAGAATCGGTCAAAACTTGAATGTTTGGACTGTTATTGACGGGGATTTGAATGATTTGATTAATTTATTAATTGAGTATGACCAAAAGCTTAAATTGGAAAAACTCGCAGAAGTTAATGCTTAAAAATATTAAAATACATCGGTCTTTATTGGATTTTTAAACTTGGTAATATTTCCTTGGAATAGAAGTTTAACCGTTCCGACAGGCCCGTTCCTGTGTTTTGCAATTATGATTTCTGCTTCACCTTTGTTTGCTGCCTTTTCAGACTCTTCTTCTTCGCTTTCAGCATTTTTATAGTATTCATCACGATAAATAAACATTACAATGTCGGCATCTTGTTCAATAGAGCCTGATTCTCTCAAGTCAGATAACATAGGTCGTTTATCCGTTCTACTTTCTACTGCACGAGATAATTGTGAAAGTGAAATGATTGGAACATTCAATTCTTTCGCTAAAATTTTCAAACCTCTTGAAATGCTTGAAATTTGTTGCATACGGTCTTCTCGTCCAGAACCTTCAATTAATTGTAAATAGTCAATAACAATTAATCCGAGATTTTTTTCAGCCATAGCCAGCCTTCGACACTTAGCTCTTAAATCTGTAATAGTACAACCTGCCGTATCATCAATATAAATCGGTGCTTGAGAAAGGCTGTCCATTGCTACAGCCAATTTCTCCCAGTCTTTCGCTTGCATATTACCTGTTTTAAGCCTTTGTGTGTCAACTTCTGCTTCAGAACATAAAAGTCTTTGTACAAGTTGATCCTTTGACATTTCTAATGAGAATATGGCTACTGGAACTTTTGCTTTCACAGCAACGTTCTGAGCGATGTTTAGTGCAAAAGATGTTTTCCCCATTGCAGGACGAGCTGCAAGAATGATTAAATCCGATTTTTGCAATCCGTTCATCATTGTATCCAAGTCATAAAACGCTGTTGGAGTACCTGTCAATTGTCCTTTGTTGTTATAGCGTTCTTCAATGATTGCATAACTGTCATAAACCAAGTCTTTAATTGGCAAAAGTGACTTTGAAGCTTTTTGTGAAGCAATGTCAAAAATTAATTTTTCGGCAGTTTCAAGTGATTCTTCAATCGGGTTTAAATCGTATCCGGAATTTATAATTTCAGAGCCGGCATTGATTAAAGAACGTTTGATTGCTTTTTCTTGAACTATTCTTGCATAATATTCAACGTTCGTAGTTGTAATTGTTTTGTAGCTCAAATCGTTGATAAACGCACGTCCGCCAACCAGTTCCAGTTTTTGATTGATATTCAAAACATCCGAAACAGACACAATATCTATTTTATCTTCACCATTATAAAGTTGAAGCATTGCTTCATATACATACCTGTGAGCAGGTTTGTAAAAAGATTCCGGACGAAGATGTTCTACTATTCTATTCATACATGACGGACTAACAAGAATTGCGCCCAAAATAGCTTCTTCTGCATCAATGTTTTGTGGCATTAATTCTGAAAGTTCAGTCTGTTTATTTTTATTTCGTTGTGAAAAAGAAGTTGTCATTCTTTTATTTTGACAGCTAAAAAATTAGAAGCAAGCAGATGTAAAAATTTATTACAATAGATTGTGATTGTTTATTTAATTATAAAATATTATAAATGTAGATTTAAAATCGGAAAAGTGCTATTACTGGTTATTTTTTACATGAAATTTGCTATTAGCGTATAAAACCTATATTTATAAAAACAATCTTTAATAAAAGTTTACAAAAGGTGTTCAAATCTAATAAAACTGCTTGCAAACAGAAATTTAGCAAATATTATTATATATAATGCCTTATCATGGGCAAAAATTGATAGCCGAATATAGAGGAAAACATGGCAAAAGACGTAATAGAAATAGAAGGTACAATACTTGAATCAATGCCAAACGCAATGTTCAGAGTTAAACTAGAAAATGGACACGAAATTTTGGCTCACATATCAGGAAAAATCAGAAAGAATTTTATTAGAATTCTTCCGGGTGACAAAGTAAAAGTTGAAATGACACCTTACGATCTATCAAAAGGTAGAATTACATTTAGACTTAAGTAAAAGTTTTAGACTACTTAGTCATTAACAAAAAATAAAAACTAGTAGATATAAATACAAGAAGGAAAAGAAAAATGAAAACAAGATCATCAGTAAAACCTATGTGCGACAAATGCAAAGTTATCAAAAGAAAAGGCAGAGTTGCAGTTATTTGTGAAAATCCAAAACACAAACAAAGACAAGGTTAGATTTTGCGTAGTGTGACGGCGAGCATCAGTGAGTCTAACACGAAGAGTTGCGGAGCTAAGTGAATGAAAGTTTTGCAAGAGCAAAACAAAATGAACGACAGCGGAGCATAAAGCAATAATCTAATATAACAAAATAAAAACAAAGTTATTACAAAATAAAGGAAAGAAAAACATGGCAAGATTAGTAGGG
>CAZPBG010000032.1:0-12967 GCA_964584885.1 uncultured Vampirovibrio sp. | reverse complement strand
TTTATTATCAATTGTTGAAGTAGTGAATAACATCTTTTGTGCTCCTTGTTCTCTCTTGTATATATATAAAGTATATAATTAAGCAAAAATTGCCTTTTTTAAGCCCAAATGTAAAGTTTTGTAACATTCAATTTAAAAAAAATTGAATATCTTCATAAAGTTTATATTTTTTTGTATAATAGACAGGTACTGGGAGAATTATGCGAGAAAGAATTTTATTATTTATAATTTTATCATTATTGGGATTATTCCTTTTTATATTTCAAAACTACTGTAATACGGTAGTTGGATTTGTTGTTTTGTGTGCGTGTATGATTACTTATGGGTTGTATTCAGTTGCAGCCATGAAGTATATGAAACGTAAGCTAAAAAAACATCCTATTGTTGTTAATGAAAATTACAAACCATTTATTACAATAATGATTCCTGCACATAATGAGGAATATGTTATTTCTAACACGGTAGAAAATGTTTTGGCGATTGATTATCCTAATTTTGAAATAATAGTTATTGATGATAGAAGTTCGGATAATACGGCAAATGTAATCAGAGAATTGGAATCTAAGCATGAAAAAGTTGTGGCT
Source organism: uncultured Vampirovibrio sp. (assembly GCA_964584885.1). Taxonomy (GTDB): domain Bacteria; phylum Cyanobacteriota; class Vampirovibrionia; order Gastranaerophilales; family Gastranaerophilaceae; genus CAG-196. The sequence continues at coordinate 12,383 of CAZPBG010000032.1, read as the reverse complement.
CTAGTTCGTGACAAGGATGCATTCCCTGGTAAATCAGCGGTTTTGAATGATGCATTTGAGATTGCAAAAGGTGAAGCGATTTTGGTTTTTGATGCTGACGCAACTGTTGAACCTGATTTTCTTAATAAATTAGTACCAAATCTTGAACCGGCTGATGTTGGTGCTGTTCAAGCAAGAAAAATTATTAGAAACAAAGATTATAATTTCTTGACAAAATGTCAAAATAACGAATATACAATGGATACGCACTTGCAAGCCGGCAGAGATGCTGTAAAAGGTGCGGTTGAGCTTCGTGGTAACGGTGAATTAATCAAAAGAGAAGCCTTAATTGACATTGGTGGTTGGAATAATTATACAATTACTGACGACTTAGACATGTCAACCAGATTGCACATAAAAGGTTGGGACGTGCGTTTTTGTCCTGAAGCTTGTGTTTATGAAGAGGGTATTATTTATGTATTCCCATTATTCAGACAAAGAAGACGTTGGTTGGAAGGAACTATCCGCCGTTATTTAGAGTATTCGGGAGAAGCTTTGCGTTCAAAGAAGATGTCATTGAGAGCAAGGCTTGATATGGGAATTTACATAACTCAATTTATAATGCCGTTATGGTTTATGATGGAAGTTGTTTCCAGAATTACTAAATTTGCGGTTGACAAAACAGATTTTCATAACGTGTTATGGTCATCATTGATTGTCTCAGCGGTAGTCGGGATTGGATTTATTTTGGCTATTAGATATAGTTTAAGAAGATATGATGCAGTTCCGAGATTAAGCGCATTAAAGCAAGCTTTTGAAACAACGGTTTATTTCCTAATCATATGGTTTCCGATGGAATTGTTTATTTGCGCAAAAATTTTATTCTGCAAAAAAGATATGAATTGGGGAAAAACTGCTCACGGATTAGTTTTAGAAGAAGAACAAAAAGTCGAAAATAAAGAATTAGAAGCACAAGAGGTATAAATAGAATGTTAGAAACAAAAGATTATGAATATGTTAGAAGCACTGTAAGAGAAGTTCCGGATTTTCCGAAGCCTGGAATTTTATTTCTTGATATAACAACTGCGACAAAAGATGCAAAAGCAATGGAATTAATGATTGAATTTTTGTATGAAAAGTTCAAAGATGAAAAAGTTGATTATGTTGCCGGTATTGAATCTCGTGGCTTTATTTTTGGTGCACCTCTTGCTTGCAGACTAGGAGCAGGTTTTGTACCAATCAGAAAACCAAACAAATTGCCTGCTGATACAATCAAGGAAACTTATTCTTTAGAATATGGTACTGATACAATAGAAATGCATACAGATGCTGTAAAATCAGGTGACAAAGTTGTCGTAATTGATGATTTGTTGGCAACAGGTGGAACTGCGGTTGCTGCTTGCAATTTGATTAGAAAAGCCGGTGCAGATGTAGTAGCAGCAGCTTTCATAATTGAACTTGACCCGCTTAAAGGTAGAGAAAAAATTGAAGCAAAAGATGTTAAAGTTGTTTCAATGTTAAATTATGATTTAGACTAGTTTTGATTTTTCATAAAAAATTATTATAATAAATAATATGAAGAAACTTTTTTTATGTTTAATAGTAATGCTTTTATGCTTGCCTACTCAAGCTGCATTTTGGAATAAAAAAGATAAAGCTTTGGACGCTGAATTGCGTGGTAAAGGTTATGCCGGAACTTTGCCGGATTTGACAAAAGAACAACCTAAAAAACAAAAGGTTGCAACTCCAATATTTGAATCAGAAAAAGGTTTTGATGACCCATCAAAGCTCAAGCCTGTACCAGATAGCAACCCTGCATTCATTGATATTATTCAAAAAAAAGACAGGACTTCTACATATGTAATTGATGCAAAAGAAATTATTCCAATTATAGAAAAGCTTGTTGATTGCATTGAAGAAGAAGGTTCTGTTCAATTGTTTGTAACAAGAGCAAATGTTTTAACAATGAATCTAGACCATTTAAATCAAAAATACGATGGAAAACCTGAGTATTATTATGAATCGTTTAAAAAATTAATGGAAATAAACGGCTATGTAAAATCGATATCTTTGTTAAGAAAAGAGGCTGTAACTTACCAAAGATACCTTGCTTATCAGGCAGAGGGTTCAATTTATAATCCTGAAAATATTAATCAACAGTTAGAGTATCTTTTAAAAGAACTTAATGAAGCAATAATTTTATTGAAGCAAGAAGTATAATTCTTTTTGTTTTGTAACAATTCTAAAATTAATTGAAATTCCTCTTTTTTTATACTATGATATTGCTGTATAGAGAGGTTAGGAATGGACTTTTTTAGAAACAATAAAAAGATTATAGTCGGATTTATATTAGTTGCAGTAGTTCTTTGGATGGTAGGTTTTACCGTATTAGCAACAGTTTTAAGCATGGGGAAATAGTTTGTGAGTTTAAAAAAAATATTAAATGCTTTAATATTTTTAGCAATTTTATTAAACACTTTTGGGTGTTTAACTTCTCATGCTACAACGGATATTGAATTAAAACAAAAACAAACCAGAGAAAAAATTAATCGTTTGAAGTGGTTAGAAAGTGTAGAAACTAATAAGTTATACAAAAACCAACAAAAACTTGAAGATGCAAACGTAAATCTTAATAATTCAAAAAAACAAATACGTTCTGCGCAACAAGAGTTGGATGGCTTGCAGGCTAGATTAACAAGAGCATCTGCGGAGTATAACAACTTGAATTTTATACTTGCGGATCATATTCGTAAAGTATACAAATCTCAACGTAAAGCATATTTTGAAATTCTTTTGAATTCTGAAGATATTAATATGCTTGTTGATAGATTGTATTTCCAAAAAATAATTTTGCAAGAAGATTACCAAAGAATGACTCTTGCAAAGCAAAAAGCGCAAGAGATAAATCAATTAGCACGTAGCATTGAAGCTAGAAAACGAGGCTTAGAACGTTCTGTAGCCTCAATAAATTCTCAACAAGCTTATATTAATAAAGCAATTGCGAAAAATGAAAACATGATTAATAAGTTGAGAACTGATAGAATTGCCTACCAAAAAGCAGAAAAAGAGCTTGAAAAACAATCTGCAAGTATCGGAACTTATATAAACAAAACTGCAAAAGATAACAATGTACAAGTAGCTTCCGGCTTTATAAAACCAATACAAGGAAGAATAACTTCTCCATTTGGTTATAGAACCCATCCGATTTTCAACAGTCGTTCGTTCCACTCAGGAATTGATATTGGCGGACCAAATCTTGGTGCTATAAGAGCTTCGAATTCAGGAAAAGTTATTTATTCAGGTTGGTATGGCGGGTATGGAAAAGTTGTAATTCTTGAGCATGGAATTGTGAATGGCAAACCTATTACAACTCTTTATGCGCATATGAATTCAATAGCTGTTTCTAATGGACAAAGAGTTACCAAAGGTCAAACTCTTGGTTATGAGGGAACAACGGGTTATAGCACCGGACCTCACTGTCATTTTGAGGTCAGAGTAAATGGACAACCTAATAATCCGTTAAATTATATATAGGAATAATATTTTGAATAAAAAATTAATAATAGCTTTAATATCATCATTGGTTTTTGCAAATTCTACTTTTGCGGATTTTGCGTTTACGGAAGCATCTGATTATACGGGAGATGCGTTCTTTACTCCGCCAACAAATGATAATGATAATACAAAAGATAAAAAAAATACTTCTTCACACGGAACAATTCCGCCAATAAAACTCTTAAGGCTAAAATTAAAACAGAAATTCAATGAAAGAGAACAAAAAAAGTTTGAACTTGCACCAACAGCAAGTGATGTTTATAGCGGAGAAGTAGGTACGTCTGACTATGCTTCAAAAGAGTTAGTTGATGAATTTGAAGAAATGAATCCTGATGGTTTTGATGCTGATGAAGAATTTGTACAAGAAGAGAATCAGACAAAAAAATCTTTTTTCAAAAGAAAAAATAAAGAGGTAAAAGTCGAAGAAACTGAAGACATTATTTTAGATTGTGATAATGTCGATTATGATACACCTAATTATTTGATTTATGCAAAAGGAAATGTCAGTGTCGAATTTGTAAAACAAGGTACAACTGTTAAAGCTGACACGATAACTTTTGATAGAATAAACAATACCATAAAAGCCGAAGGTAACGTAAGAATTCTAAAAGGCAATCAAACAATTACTGGGGATTACATTTTCGTTGACATGAACGAAGAGAATGCTCTTATTGAAAACCCATTAACTAAGACTGCAACAATAGAAATAAAATCTCAAAAAGGCTATGTTTATGGTGATAAAATAGTTCAAGAAAACGGTGATATTGAGGTAAAAGGCAATTATCCGATTGAGTTTCATTCAGCTTCTCGTGGTCCACAAATGAGAAAAATGCTTGTACCCAAAAATGATTCTTTAACCGAAGACATTGAAAATGGAATTTTTAAATTAAAAGCAAAAGATATAAAAATTACTCAAAAAGGTGATTTAGAAATTATTTCATTGAAAAAACCTCGAATTTTTAAAGGTGACAAAACAGTATTTAAAGTACCGGCAGTAAAGCTTTACACAAACAAAAATCACGACTACGGAGAAACAAATATTTGGGAAATCGGCGCATACAGAGGGCTTGGTATGTACACCGGACCCGGATTTGTATTTGAATTACCAAAAGGTTCTGTTTTAAAAGCTATGCCAATATTGAATTACAAAAGCGGTTTTGGTATTGGCGCATTAGGACGTTTTAGTAGCGGTACAAACCAAACTATGGCTGCATATGGAACAGCTGCAAGCAAAATTATTGTCTATGGTAAACAAAAACTTGATGATAACTTATATTTGCAATATGGCATGAATAGCTATATGGATGAGTGGTTTTTAGGACGAAGAAGACCAAAATATGGTGCTGCATTAGTTTATGACAAGTCTTATGCATCTGATTCGTTTTTATTAAATGGAAAAAAATCTCACTACAGACATAGATTTGATGCCGGTTATTATCAAGATTTAGACTATGATACTCATTTTGAACGATTACAAGGTACTGATATGGGTACAACCCGTTTTAGATATATGGCAGAGGCCGGACAAGAAATTTTTTCTTATAAAGATGAGGAAAATCTAAAAGCATTCTCTTTTGGTGCAATATCTCAATTATCTACATCAATATACGGAAATGGCGATACTCAAGTTGTTGGTCGTATAGGACCAAGATTTCATACACAATATAAACGTTGGATGCAAGATATTGGGTACTTCTTCTCCGTTTATGACGATAACACACCAATGCCGGTTTTTGATGCATATAGATATGGAAAACAAAATTTATACTTAAGAGAATATTTTCGTTTGAATAAATATTTAACTATATCTTGGTTTAGTTCAATTAATTTAACAAATGATTCAGCTAATGGTAGAGATTTCCAAGAAAACTCGTTCTATGTTTCTGTTGGACCGGATGATATGAAGTTTAATGTTGGATATGATTTTGTCCGTGAAAACTTGTATTGCACGGTAGAGGTTAAAATGGATGCAAAAGGTGCAAAAGTTGAATATGATACATTAGAAATAAAACAGGATAAAAAAAGAAAAGCTGATAATTCTAAAAAAGATAATAATGATTATGTAGCACCTACAAAACCAAAAACATTGCAAAGAGCTATTGTAGAAGACGTAAAAATCATGGAAGAGGTTCTATAATTATGTTTACTAGAACTAAATTAGAATCTAAAATCATTTCTTACGGAAAATTGTGTGGTAAAAAAAATTACACTCCGGGATATTCAGGAAACATTTCTGCAAGATACAAAAATGGAATGCTAATAACAACTTCCGGCTCAGCAAATGGTTATTTAGCAAAAAAACACATTGTTTATACTGATTTTGAAGGAAAATCTTTAGAAAAAGGGAAAAAGCCCTCTAGTGAGAAGTTTCTGCATATAGAAATCTATAAACAAAGACCTGAAATAAATTATATTATTCACGTACATTCACCATATTTGAGTAGTTTTGCCTCTTCTGCTAAAGATTTGATGTCACCAATTATGGCGGAAAATGTTTTTTATTTTGGCGGAATTCCACTTGCTGACTATGCATTACCTTCAACAAAAGAATTAGTTGATAATACAATTAAGTTTTTTGATAAATATGATGCAGTATTAATGGCTAATCACGGATTTATAGTGGCTTCCAAAACAATGGAAGATGCCTATTTGAAATTAGAACTGGCTGAATCTTACGCTCAAGTTGTTTTAAATACAGAAATCTTAGGTGGTGCTAAGTTGTTAAATAATGAGCAGGCTCAAGAAATATTGAATTTGAGATAAATAAAGAAACGAGGGCGGTTTTCGAAGAAAACCGCCCTCGTTAGTATCTAAAAATTATAACAATTCTTTTAAGTAATTAGGAAGCGCAAATCTTGCTTCGTGATACTCTTTGTTATAAATCTTACAAGTTTTTGTAATCTCGTTTCCACGTCTTTCATCCCAGTAAGAAAGTGGTTTAACTGATTCTGAACAGAATGCCCAAGCCCAATATCCCCCTGGGTAAGTTGGAATGTTTGAAGTGTAAGTTGCACAAATAGGGAAAACTTTGTTCAATTGAACATACATTTTCTTAACAGCATCTGATTGTGCAAACGGACTTTCTGATTGTGCAACCATAATTCCGCCTTCTTTAAGTGAGCGTTTAACATTTGTATAGAATTCATCCGTAAACAACCCCTCTCCAGGTCCCATTGGGTCTGTTGAGTCAATCAAAACAATATCAAACATGTTTTCTTTGTCCTTAATATATTCAATAGCATCTTCAACCAAAATTTCGCATTTTGGATTGTCTAATTCACAAGCAATTGTAGGCAAGAATTCTTTACAAGCTTCAATAACTAAACCGTCGATTTCACAAAGTACAACTTTTTCAACAGTGTCGTGTTTCAAAACTTCTCTAACAGTACCGCCGTCCCCACCACCAATTACAAGAACTGTTTTTGGTGCTTTATGATGCATCATTGGAATATGCGCAATCATTTCGTGGTAATGGTATTCATCACCTTCAGTGGTCATCATTAAGTCATCAAGAGTCAAAACTCTTCCTAATGCGCTGTCTGTTTCAAAAACTTCAACTTTTTGAAACTCAGATTGTTTTGAATATAATACTTTTCCGGCTTTTATCGCAATCCCAAAACCAGATGGTGTAATTTCGTGGTAATAACCGTTTTCTAAACCATTTTTCATTAATGTATTCTCCCTGCTAATATATGTATATGTAAATGAAATACTTCTTGACCGGCTTCTTTTCCAGTGTTAATAACCGTTCTGTAAGATTTTATTCCAAGTTTTTTCGTCACATTTTTTACAACCATCATCAACTTGCCCAAAAGCGCTTCATCATCCAATTCATTCAAAGACTCAACATGAAGTCTTGGAACAACTAGTAAATGTGTATCTGCTTTGGGATTAATATCTTTGAATACGACAGCGTTTTCATCTTCATAAACGAATTCTGTGCCAAAATCTCCGTTAATAATTTTACAAAAAATACAATCACTCATAAGTCGTACTCCTTAAATTTTTTCTTTTAAAAAAGACCTACTGGAAAGTAGGTCTTTAAAAATGCTCCAGGCCAGACTTGAACTGGCACCGAGGGAGAACCCCGATTGGATTTTAAGTCCAACGCGTCTACCGATTCCGCCACTGGAGCGTGCGGTGTATTTAGTTTTCAATTTGCGGCTTCAGCGGAATCGGTAGACAAGTCTACCTCCCCTCTCCCTCGAACTTGACATTTAGTCAACTTCTCGGTCGGCAGAGTGCCACTGGAGCGTGCGGTGTATTTAGTTTTCAATAAAGTCACCTACGAGCGACTAGACAATCATATAATAAACATTTTCATAAGTCAATTAAAATCTATGAGAAATATTTATAATTTTGTTGATATTAACCTGCTCGACAAAACTTATTGTTGCAAATAACTTTCAAAACTTTTATCTTCAACTTTGTACCCACATCCCTTGTGCAACTTTCCTGGGTAACCAATTTTTGAAGCCGGATATTTTTTGCACATTCTTAATCTTTTATCATAAACGGAACAAAGCCCCTCGTCTGTTACATATTTGCATGCAAAAATCAAATTCCCTTCCTCGTCTTTTCCTCTTATATAAAATCTACGATATGCAGGAAATAAAAATTGCATTATCTTAAAATCTGTAGTTGTATAAGTATCAAAACTATACATATATCGACAACATTTGCCACACTTTAAACATTTACCGGTGATTTTGTATTCCATTTTTTCAGGAACAAAGTATGATAGAAACTCATTTTTTAAGGTCGTCAAAAAACTTAACATATTATAAAAAAATCCCCTTTTTAAATATTTATTTGGTAAAATAATGTAGACTTAACAAACATGTTAACACAAAGAGGGATATATGAGAAAAAAATATAATATACCAAAATCAAGCAGAAGAGGCAATTCTAGACGTGTAACTTTTGATAATCCACTGCTAAAATTGATAGCTACAATTGTTGTATTTTCAATTGGTGTTCTTTTAGCAGGCATGATTGCTCTTAAACTATACCTAATATCTTTACCGCCAATTAAGAATTTAAATTCTTTAAAGCCAAATATTGTTACTACTTTTTGTGCAAGTGATGGCGAAGTTATTAAAACATTTGCTGCATATACATTTTCAAATGTTGAATTAAAAGAAGTTCCAAAAGAGTTAGTTCAAGCCCTCATTGCGACAGAAGATAAGAACTTTTATAAACATCCGGGGTATGATTTGTTTGGACTTGGTCGTTCAATGGTGGCAAACGTTTTAGCCGGTCACGTTGTTCAAGGTGCAAGTACCCTAACACAGCAACTTTCAAGAATACTATTTTTATCAAATGAAAAGACTTTTACTCGTAAGATAAAAGAATTACAGGTTGCTGCTCAAATTGAAAAAACAATTTCTAAAGATAAAATCTTAGAAATGTATTTGAATAACGTTTATTTAGGCTCAGGTGCTTATGGTGTAAAAGGTGCTGCGAGAATTTATTTTAACAAAAATTTAAATCAACTTTCCTTATCTGAAATGGCTTTAATAGCAGGTTTACCACAAGCACCGTCAGTTTATTCACCTTATAACAGTGAAAAATTGGCTAAGCAAAGACGCAATCAAGTTCTTTTGAGAATGTATAAAATGAAATACATTGATAAGGCAACTTATGAAAAAGCTAAAGAAGAGCCGATTAAGCTTTCTACAATGCCACAATTATATGCGACAAACAAAGCTCCATATTTCTGTGATTATGTAATGAAAGATTTGCAAAAATTGGGATTTTCAGAAGAAGAAATTGTTAATGGCGGATATAAAGTTATTACAACATTAAATTATAAAGCTCAAGTTAAAGCAAATGAGTCTATAATAAACAATCTCAATGCTTGGGGATTAAAAAGCGATAAAAACCAAGCTGCAGCATTTTCATTCAGTCCAATAGACGGAAGAATTTTGGTTTATGTTGGGGGTAAAGATTACGGGAAAAGCCAATATGACCGTGTAACTCAATCTTTAAGACCATCAGGCTCTGCGTTTAAACCGTTTATTTATACAGCAGCTTTAGAAAAAGGCTATTCTCCAAATGATATGATTGACGACTTGCCATACAAAATAGGGAATTGGGCTCCTAAAAATGATAGCAATAAATACAGAGGACCTATTCCAATGTACACGGCTTTGATGGTTTCTTCAAACGTATGTACTGCAAGATTAATGAATTCTATTGGCGTAAAACCTGTTATTCAACTTGCAAGAGTAATGGGAATAACAACACCAATTCCTTATGATTATACAATCGCACTAGGTTCTCACAGTGTAAAATTATTTGAAATGACAAGAGCTTTTGGTGTATTTGCGAATGGTGGATTTAAAGTTGAACCGTATGCCATTGAAAGAGTTGAGTCTTCAAGAGGAACAATTCTTTATGAAGCAAAAAAAGCAAAAACAAGTAAGGTTCTTAATTTGAATACAGCTGCAACGATGACAGCTATTATGAAAACGGTTATTACAAACGGAACCGGTCGTTCAGCAAACTTTGGAAAACCTGCTGCAGGAAAAACCGGAACTACTGACAACAACAAAGATGCTTATTTCATCGGCTATACACCTGATGTTGTAACCGGTGTTTGGGTTGGTAATGATGACAACTCTCAAATGAACGGAGTTTATGGTAGCACAGTGCCGGCAAAAATATGGAAAGATATTATGATTGTTGCAACTGAGCCATATGGCAATGCGGATTTCGAATATCCTGAAATTATTTTAAATCCGTTCAAGGCTGCAAGTGTTTCAATTATTCCTCAAAACGAAGCTCAAAAAGCTTGGGAAGAGGAAGAAAATAAAGCAAAAGAATTAAAAGAAGAAAAAGAAATAAAATCGGATGTGATAAATCCAGCAGAAGTATTGCAACAAACTTTGACACCAATTAAGAAAAAAGAAATACCAAAGGTTGAAATTAAACCTGAACGTACAAACGAACAAGTTATGGAACAGTTTGCGCCAATACCAATGACAACAGCACCAATAGGACAATAGGGAGATAATATGGAAGTTAAATTATTATATGGTGAAAATGCTTTTCAAAATGCAAGCATAGAACCTAACGAAAAAACGATTGATTATGAAACAAGCCAAAATCTAAGCTACATAAATATTTTATCACTTGTTAAAGGTTTAAATGTAATAAGTGAATTTTATGACGTAAATGCTGCTTGTACAATAAAAGGAACTGGAATTTGCGCTGTAGCATTAGGTCAATCATTAGCAGATGCTGTGCAAAAAAATATGGATTCTAATCCGGTAGATTTTATGACATCAGTTCTTGCCGTTTCTCAAGAAGTTGATAGTGAAATTGCTCGTTTCTTGAAAGAATCCAATATTATTGCTGCTCCTAAGTTTACACAAAAAGCAATTGAAATTTTAGAAGCAAGAAATGTAACTTACGTAACAATTAATACCCCTCTTAAAGATTATAAACAATATTTGTCCAATGAAATTAGGGTAACACCTTTGGGCACACTGACTCAAACCCCTAACACCAGTGATTTGGACAAAGATTTATTTAAGGTTGTTTCAAAGATAAAACCTAGTGTAGAACAAATTGAGGATGCTGTTTTTGCGTGGAAAGTTGCAAAACACAACAATTCTCAAGCGATTGTAGTGGCGAAAGATTTGAAAACTACTGCAATTGCACAAGGATTACAAACTGCATCTGTAGAATATGCACTTGATTATTCTTGCGATATGTCAAAAGATGCAATATTAGCATCTGATATGCCATTAACCGTACACGATATAAATGTTGCTTCACAAGGCAGGATTGGACTTGTAATAGTTCCTTTTGCAGAAAAAGATGTGGTAGAACAAATTGACAAATATAATATGGGTTTAATAACAACAGGCTTTACTAATATTTTGTATTAATTTTAATATATTTTCCAAAAGCTATTGACAAATTATTGTCGCTAGTTTATTATAAGAGTATGGAAAAGGCATTAAAAACAAATTTAATATTGGAAATTGAACAAGATATTGCAAAAAGTACTGATTTATTAGAACTTGCCAAGACATACTGTGAATTTCACGGTGATAAATCTGATGAAATTTCAACTTTATATTCAGTTTTGGATCAAGTTGTTGAAATGCAAAATGGTTTAATCGGTAAAATTGATAAATTATTAACAGAATAAAAATTTTAGATAAATAAAAAAAGCTCCGATTTTCGGAGCTTTTTTATTATCACTACAAGATTTAAAATTAGTATCTATAGTGAGCAAATGCTTTGTTTGCTTCTGCCATTCTGTGGGTGTCTTCACGTTTTTTGCATGCTGCACCGTTACCGTTTGAAGCATCGATTAATTCGTTAGTAAGTTTTTCTACGAATGATTTTCCGCCTCTGTTTTTAGCAGCTGCAATTAACCAAGAAGATGCTAAAGCGAAACCTCTGTCAGGTTTAACATCGATAGGTACTTGATAAGTAGAACCACCGATACGTCTAGCTTTAACTTCCAACAATGGAGTTGCATTTGTAAGAGCTTTTTGGAAAATATCCAAGCCCTTTTCATTTGTTCTTGTTTCGATATTAGTTATTGTTGAATAAAAGATTTTTTCAGCCAATGATTTTTTACCACGTCTCATAACACGGTTAATGAATTTAGAAACATCAACGCTGTTGTAAATAGGGTCAGCTGAAGGAATTCTTCTTTCAGGTTTAGATCTTCTAGACATTATTTCTTACCTCCTTTAGCTCTTTTAGCACCATATTTAGAACGGCTTTGTGTTCTGTTAGCAACACCTGCTGTATCTAAAGTACCACGAACGATGTGATATCTTACACCTGGAAGGTCTTTAACCCTTCCGCCTCTGATAAGAACA
>CAZPBG010000031.1:14175-16023 GCA_964584885.1 uncultured Vampirovibrio sp. | reverse complement strand
CGCTTAATTAAGCGAACTATTCTAGTATATGACAAATATCTTTTTTTTGCAAGTGAAAGATTCAAATTGTTAACAAATTTGTAAACATTAATAATATTAAGAATGTTAAAAAATTGTTACAATCGGTTCAAATTTAATAATAGTGGTTATTAGAAGGGAATAGTGAGAAAATAGGAATTAAAGTTTTTCAAAAATATGCCGTAATACATGAAAAGAAAAAAGGAGTATTTATGGCAATTAATATTGATTCAGAAGCATGGTGCCGCAAAGCATATCTAAATTACCATTGCTATGGCAATTCAATGAATATTTCAGCCGATGAAATGGGTGAAATAACGAAGCGCTGGGAAAGCAAGCTTACATCATGGCAAGCTACAGTTTCTAATGATGAAAATGAATACGAATTTGATGACAGTGATTATGCAGCATCAAAACTAGAAGGCAAACGGGATGCTCAAGATGCGACCGGATACGAGGGCGGTGGCAAAGGCAAAATGTGGTCAAGAGGAATTGGAGATGCCACATCTGCTTTAGCAAATGCAGTAGGACAAACAGCTGGCAAAAAAGTTGTTGAAAAAGCAGGTGAAAAAGTTGTTATAAAAGTTGCTGAAAAGGTTACAGGTAAAACAGCTGAAAATGCAGCAGCAACTGCTACATCAAACAATACAGCAGCGGCCGGTTTTATTGTTGGTTGTACATTAGGACTTGCTACAGCAACAGCATACATGGCTAAAAAACCAAATAAAGAGCAAAAAGAGGCTTGTGACGAGCTACAAAATGTAATGAAAGACTCTCAAGCATCTTTGCAAGATAGTCAATCCAATATGGAACACATGGCAAATGAAATCATTGAACTTTCAGATGAAGCTAATGAAGCTAATGAAGACGCTAATAACGAAATAAAAGAGAAGAAAGCTCAATATGACATGTATAGAGCATCATATGAAGCTTTAAAAGCTAAAGCTGACAGCGGAGAACCGTTAACCGAAGAGGAGAAGGCTTTATACCAAGAACTTGTAAAATATATGACAGAAACCGGTGAAGGAATTACAACAATACAAGAAGATACCACTGATACTGTTGGAGAAGCATATGAGGACATGGGTACGTATCAAGATGGGTACGACGAAGTCGCCGACACAATGGGCAATATTGAAGGTATTACAGATTTTGCGGAAAGCTTTGACGAAGCCACACAAACATTATGTTATGTAGAAACCGTAGCGCAAGGTTTAAATGCGGCTGCCAGTACAAAAGCTGCTTTTGATGCAGGAAAATTTGCTGCATCAGGCAGTTGGTTATTTGGTGCAACTTCTTGGGCTTGGGCATTTGCTGCAATGGGTGGTGCCGGAGCAGCAATGTCTGTGAAAGGCGCTCGGGAACAAAAGGATTGGGCAAAGGCAGTTGGCACAGAAATTGATTTAAGAAAAGACACACAATCCTTCAATACAGAAACAATGGATATGTATGAAGAAGAAATTGATGCATATGATGGACATATGCAAGGTGTTGAGGATTTAGAGCTTGAAATTCCTGATGATGTTGCACCACCTGAGGATACAACTCTTCCACCGACAACCGGTGACGGTTTACCGACCGGCACACCAGAGCCGATAAAACCACAGTCAACAAACTCTGGAACAACCGACAATGAAGATCCGAATAAAAAGAAAAATGAAAAATAATCTAAATGGCGGCTTAGGGATTAAATCCCTAAGCCGCCAAAGTTTCTAATAAGAAACTCCCGAGCTATTGCTTCAAAAACTGTACCCCTCCTAACCTCCCCCTCTGGGGAGGAACTCCCGTAAACACTTAGTCACTTAATCACTTAAAAAAAAGTAAACCTCG
>CAZPBG010000031.1:0-14075 GCA_964584885.1 uncultured Vampirovibrio sp. | reverse complement strand
ACTCACGAATCACGACTCACGGTTCACGAATTGACCGTACCCCTCCTAACCTCCCCCTTTGGGGAGGAATCTCCCCGTAAGCACTTAGTCACTTAATCACTTTAAAAAAAGTAAACCTCGACTCACGAATCACGACTCACGGTTCACGAATTGACCGTACCCCTCCTAACCTCCCTCTTTGGCGAGAAATCTCCCCATAAAACTTCCCTCTCAAATCTTGATTGCAGATTTTTATTAGAATATAATGTTTGCTATGCGGACTTTTGAAAAAAATTGCAAAATATCCATAATTTGGCTCAGTATCGCCCATTTAGTTTGTGATACTTATACGGGTTTCCTCAACCCTATTATGCCATTTATTGCAGCAAAGCTAGGATTTACAATGGCTTTAGCTACAGTTATAGTTGCAATTACGCAGATTTGTTCAAATATGTTTCAACCAATATTTGGATTTTTCGCAGATAATATAAACAAAAGGATTTTTGTGTTTTGGGGGTTGATTTTAGTATCAACTTTTATCCCTCTAGCACCATCAGCTCCTAATGTTTATTTGTTAACAGCATTTATGGTTCTGGGAAGCCTAGGTAGCAGTTTTTTTCATCCTCAAGCAACCGGTTTTATAAACTTCTTTTCAAACACCAACTGTTCAAAAAACATGGGATTGTTTGTTAGCATGGGTTCTTTAGGGTTTGCTCTTGGACCCCTTTTAGCCGCATATATCACTCAGTCAATCGGTTTTGAAAAAATATCTTTTACTTCAATTTTAGGTTTAACTCTTGCTGCTACTATGTTTTTATTCATTCCAAAGTTGTCAGCAACTGAGCCAAAACCTGTTAAAAAGAGTTTCTTTAAAACATTTAAAATAATATTACAAAATCGACAGATGGACTTTTTAATCCTAATAGCAATGATGAAATCTCTGGTTACAAACAGTTCTTGCATATTATTACCGTTCTTATGGAAATCTATGGGTTGTTCACCATTCTATATAGGATTTGCACTATTCTTGTTTGTATTTGCAGGTGCTATCGGCTCTTTTACAAGTCCTAGAGCTGAAAAAATATTTGGTTCAAAAAAAGTTTTATATTTTTCAATGTGGGCAACCTTACCGTTAATGAGCATTTTTGCTTTAATTTATAAAACAATGCCTATCTTCTCAATGATTGTATTTGCAATAATCGGTTTCACTACTATGCTTGCTCAACCAGTTTTAATAGTTTGGGCTCAACGTACATTGCCTGAATACAAAAGCATTACTGCCGGTTTTATAAACGGTTTCTGTTGGGGGATAATCGCATTACTTTTATCAGGTCTAGGTCTGATTGCCGAAAAATTTGGTATTATAAACACAATTATAATACTAACTTTGATACCTGTTTTCTCATCTTACTATATTAAATACCTTAAAGAATGTTAAATTATTTTATTTTGTAACAAATTGTAAAGCTTAAAGTCAATTTTGGTTGAAATATATACTTAATATATATATAATCAATATATATAGAGAGCTATTATGAAGCACAAACTAAAATATTCACTTGATGAAACAGTCATTGCAATTGATTTTTCACAAGATGAATTAAACAATTTAAATGAAGATTTAGCATTATTCGATCAGTTTGATCCTGACTTTGTGCTGTTAGAAAATATTGAGCCGATAGAAGAAATTGCGCAAGTTACAGAACCTGATTTGCTTACTAAATCAGTAGTTCAAATTAACAATGTTATTCCAATTAGAATGCAAAATAAAAACAGCACTACACGCAGAGCTAGCAGCGATATTGAAACAAGGATGGCATCAGCTTTAGATGACATCACCGCACAAAGAATGCAAATAAAACCTTTGCCAATAGCTCTTAGAAAAAGATTGATGTATCAAAGAGCCATTAATGCATAATTATTCTTGAATAGCTTGTATATCGAGTTTTGAAATGTTTTGTGTAGCTCTATTAAATTTTGACATGCCTGACGGAGCGGCAAATCGACCTGCTAAACTTACACCACCAATTAAACCCGCTAACGTACCAGCTCCGGTAACCAGGATTTGTTTCCACGTTTTTTTATCATGTCTTGTGGCAAAAATCCCAATTCCGGCTCCAATAGCAGTACTCAAGCCAATTATCCAAGAAGTTTTTTTCTTTAATTTCTTTTGAGATTCTTCTGTTGAATATTTTTCTGCAAATTTTTGAATTTTTGGAGCAGTTTCCATCATGTCATAATAAGATTTTTCAAATACATCACAATCTTTTTGTGCAACAGATAATTTTCCTGTTGCTTGTCCGGTCGGATCTGTAACTTGATACACAACTCTACCGTCATTTGTAGTACCAATTCTATTTACTGAACCTAATCCACTTGTTTGAACACCAATATTTTGAACCATAAAATCACCTTTACACATTACTACATATTTATATAAAGTAATTTTAATAAAAAAATTTGACTAAATGTAAAGTTTTTTAAACATCCAAGTCATCAGTTTCTGTTTCCGGTGCATCCGGCTCATCCACAGTTTTTGTTAATTTTTCGTTTAGTTCTTGCAATGAAATCGATTTATCCATTTTCTTCAAAGCATTAAGTACCGCAATTTTATAATCCGCATCTGCTTTGTTTTTGGGGTTATCCATAATTTCACCGATTTTTTGCCCCAAAAAACCCATCACTAAAACCGCCGGTATTAATACCATTGAAGTTGTAATAACAGAATGCGCATCAATTATTCCTATTTTTGCAATTGATACAGAACCTAATACCAAAACTGTGAGCATCGCAAATAGTGTACGTAAGTTTGTTGAATAATCCATTATTTTTTATTTGAATTCTCCATATCTTTTTTCATACAGAATTGAACTAATGTCATTTTGTCGATGTTGCTAAGGTTTGTAAATCTGCCGGAAATTGTATAAAGTCCGTTATCACCTTTTTCAACACGAATAAGTTGATATTTACATTTAACCTCTTGTTCATCGCTAAGTTTAATACAAACTTTGTATTCTTTTTCTATGTCAACATTGTCTTGCGTTTGAAGTTTCATACCACCAGCAGATAGGTCAAGTGAACGAACTTTATGTACTGTGTCTTCCCAAACAAGTTCAAGATTTTCAAGATACTTAATACGAGTAAATTTACGACGTTGCAAAAATCTGTGTTTCACAGGATTTGCAATTGATATAACGTTGTTTACAATATCTTGAATATAAGATTCAAAATATAAATAACCATTATCTGTAAGAGAATAAAAATCACAAATATGGTTCTTTATAAGTCCCTCCGGCTTGTACTTTAATTCCATTCTGAACCCATCAAGACTAACGTCCAAAACTTTGCCTTTATTAGAGTTCTTAAAATCTTGTGGAACTATTGTTACAAGTTGTTCTTTTTTTATTAATTCTCTCATTTTTATCCTCTCTATCTATATTTTAGAGTTTTACAAGTCCTACTGATTTAACTTTTACGTTCGGACTAATTTCATTATACGACATAATTGCAATTTGCGGATAAGTTCTTTCAACCAACTTTCTAAACAAAAGTCTTATCGGAGAAGAACACAATATAACAGGCTGATTGCCCGTTGCTGTAATTGCTTTTTCTAATTCTATATTAATTTTGTCAAACATAGCTCTTGTAAATGAAGGATCTAATGTAACGCTTGTTCCGTCAGGACTTGCACCTTTCGCAATAGTGTTTTCAATATCAGGTGAAAGTGTAATTACATATAAATCACCGGTATCTGCAAGATTTTGTTTACAAATATTTCTTGAAAGAGCCTGTCTTACATGTTCGGTTAAGAAGTTAGGATTTTTATTAATCTTAGACTGCAAACTGATTGTTTCTAAAATTGTTTTCAAATCTCTTACTGCGACACCTTCTTTGAGTAAGTTTTGGATAACAATTTGAACATCACCAATTGTAATATCTTTCATTATGTCATCAACATAAGATTCTGAAACTTCTTTTTTAAGATTATCAATAAGTTGTTGAATATCAAATCTTGAAACAATTTCAAAGGCACATTTCTTAATAACTTCAGTAATATGAGTAGAAATTACTGCAGATGCTGATACAACCGTGTATCCTGACATTTCTGCTAAGTCTTTGTCTTTACCTTCAATCCATAAAGCAGGAAGTCCAAAAGCGGGTTCTATCGCATGGATACCATTAATCGCCAAATTACCGACTGGGTCACCTGCGCACATTGCTAAATATCTTTCAGGATAAACTTCTCCGGATTCTAAAGCTACACCTTTAAGTTTTATTTGATAAGAATTTGGAGAAAGTTGCAAATTATCCCTTACTCTAATTGACGGAAGCACAATACCCAAATCTAATGCTGTTTGACGTCGAATTTGCGCAATTCTTTCTAATAAATCCCCGCCCATTTCAACATTTAATAGTTGAACAAGTCTATAACCTACTTCTATTTCGATTGTATCTACGTTGAGAAGTTCCATAACACTTTCTTTTGTAGCTTTTGCTCGTTTTTCTTTTTTACCGAGTTTTTCTTGCTGTTCTTGTTCAATTCTTTGAGCTTCTTGAGTTTGTACAGCTTCTGTTTTTTCTTTATTCTTCATAAATGCCATTCCACCGGCAATAGCTGCAATCAATAGGAATGGCGCAGTTGGCATACCTGGAATTATACCCATTGTAGCCAATAAGCCTGAAACAACACCAAGAACTCTTGGATCTGAGAACATTTCATTTTTAATATCAGTAGAAAGTGATTCGTCTTTTCCTGATGCACGAGAAACAATCAAACCTGTTGCTGTAGAAATCAAAAGAGCCGGAACTTGTGATACAAGACCGTCACCAACAGTAAGAATTGTGTACGTTCCTAGTGCTTGTTGTACATTCATGTGTAGCTGTACAACCCCAATAATCAAACCACCTACAATGTTTACAATAGTAATTACAATACCGGCTGTGGCATCACCTTTTACGAACTTTGAAGCACCGTCCATAGTACCATAAAAATCGGTTTCTCGTTCAAGTTTTCTTCTGCGTTCTTTTGCCTGTTCTTCATTGATTAATCCCGAATTTAAATCAGCGTCAATACTTAATTGTTTACCAGGCATTTTATCCAATGTAAAACGAGCAGATACTTCAGCAACACGGGTTGCACCACCTGTAATAACCATAAAATTGATTAAGACAAGTATACAGAATATTACAGCACCGACAACGTAATTACCACCAACAACAAATTCTCCGAAAGAACTGATTACATTACCGGCTTGACCATGTAATAAAATCAGTCGGGTTGAACTTACGTTCAAACCAAGTCTGAATAATGTCGCAATAAGTAGTACGGTAGGGAAAGATGAGTAGTCAAGGGGTTCTTGAGTATATAAGCACACTAGCAAAATAACAACTGCCAGTGAAATATTTATGGTGAGTAGGACGTCCAACAAAGGCGCAGGAAGAGGTATAATCATCATGCAGACAATTACAACCAAGCCTATTGCAAGAACAATATCATTATTCTTTAGTATGTTTGATAATTTGGTTAACTCCATACTCTCCCACCATAATCTATTGTACCATTATGAATTACGTATGGCAACAGCCGGCATGATATTTATTTGAATATTTTCCTTAAAATTTTGTGTTATAATGTAATTGACCCATTGAGTTTACGGGAAATTTAATATTTCCGCATTCTCCACTCAAATCTCATCCATATTCATTATTGTTTAATGAGGTTTGTAGAGTATAATTAAGTAGTTACTTATTATAAGAAAGGAAATTAGAAGATGAGTTTTGTACCTGTAGTAATCGAACAATCAAGCAGAGGTGAAAGATCTTTTGATATTTTCTCAAGACTTCTTAGAGAAAGAATTATTTTCTTAGGCACTCCTGTAGATGATATGGTAGCTAACCTTATTGTTGCACAGTTACTTTTATTGGATAGTGAAAATCCGGAAAAAGATATTATGTTATATATTAATTCTCCTGGTGGTAGTGTTACTGCCGGTCTAGCAATTTATGATACAATGCAACACATTAGAGCTGATGTTCAAACTATTTGTTTAGGTCAAGCAGCTTCAATGGGCGCATTCCTACTTTGCTCAGGTGCTAAAGGTAAGAGAATGGCATTACCACATTCAAGAGTATTAATTCACCAACCTTTAGGTGGTGCTCAAGGTCAAGCAACTGATATTGAAATCCAAGCTCAAGAAATTTTGAGAATTAAAAAGACTTTGAATGAAATTATGGCATCAAATACAGGTCAATCTATTAAAAAGATTGAAAAGGATACTGATAGAGATTATATCATGACTCCTCAAGAAGCTCTTGAATATGGTATGATTGATAAAGTTATTACAAAAGACGTAATGTAGATATAGATAGTAACGGGAGAAGCAAAGCTTCTCCCGTTTATCCCGAAACAACAGGAGATAAAATAAATGTCATCAAACGACAGACTAAAATGTTCATTTTGCGGTAAAACACAAGATCAGGTAAAGAAATTAATCGCAGGACCTGACGTTTTTATTTGTGACGAGTGTGTTGAATTATGTAATGAAATTCTTGATGAAGAATTTTTTGAAGGAAAAGAAAAATCTGTAGCTAACAGTGGTGCAAAAGACTCTGCTGATGAAAGTGAAGATAAACCAATTCCTAAGCCTCAAGAAATCAAAGCTTACTTAGACCAACATATCGTTGGACAAGATGATGCAAAAAAAGTTTTATCTGTAGCGGTTTACAATCACTATAAACGCTTGAAACATAACAAAAAGGAAAACACTAATGGTGTTGAAATTCAAAAATCAAATATTTTGTTAGTTGGTCCAACAGGTAGTGGTAAAACTTTGTTAGCTCAGACTTTAGCAAAAATGTTAGATGTACCTTTTGCGGTTGCGGATGCTACAACTTTGACAGAAGCCGGTTATGTTGGTGATGACGTTGAAAATATTTTATTAAGATTATATCAAAATGCTGATTTTGACCCTAAAAAGGC
Source organism: uncultured Vampirovibrio sp. (assembly GCA_964584885.1). Lineage (GTDB taxonomy): Bacteria > Cyanobacteriota > Vampirovibrionia > Gastranaerophilales > Gastranaerophilaceae > CAG-196. Next base: position 7,117 of record CAZPBG010000031.1, on the reverse strand, counting down.
TGAACGAGGCATTATTTATATTGATGAAATTGATAAAATTGCAAGAAAATCTGAAAATACATCTATTACAAGAGATGTTTCCGGTGAAGGTGTTCAACAAGCATTATTAAAACTTATTGAAGGTACTGTTGCAAATGTACCTCCTCAAGGTGGCAGAAAACACCCTCAAGCAGAAATGATTCAAATTGATACAAGCAATATCTTGTTTATTGTAGGTGGTGCATTTGTGGATTTGGATAAAATTATTGAACACCGTGTAAAAGATGGTTCTTCAATCGGATTTGGAAAATCAGCACCTACTCAAGCTGAAAAACAACAAGCTGCGGCTAAATTATTAAAGAAATTACAACCGGAAGACTTGCTTAAATTCGGTTTAATTCCTGAATTTATTGGTCGTATCCCTGTTTATGCAGTGCTGGATGCTTTAGATGAAGCAACATTAAAAATGATATTAACAGAACCTAAAAATGCCGTATTAAAACAATATAAATGTTTATTAGAAATGGACGGCGTTGAACTTGATTTTGAACCGGAAGCAGTTGATTTAATTGCGCAAAAGGCTATCAAACGTAAAACCGGAGCAAGAGCTCTACGTTCTATTGTAGAAGAATTGATGTTAGATGTTATGTACGATATTCCGTCTGATGATTCAATCAAGAAGTTTACAATAACAAAAGATATGGTTGAAAAAGAAGAGGAAAAAACTGAAACTAAATCGGAAATCGGCGAGCATGCAGAATTAATTCAATTGCATAAAAAAGAAAGTGCATAAATAATAATTAATTTAATAAAAAATACCTGTTTATATCATAAACAGGTATTTTTTTGTTTAAAACTTATTAAGATTTCTTCTTTTTCTTTGATTTTTTACCATCTAAATTTAATTCTACTTGTCCATCAACAAGGTTTTTACCAATATATTTTTCCAAGTCTGCTTTAGCAGAATTAAATTGGTACAATGAATTATAATATCTTAACATCGCATCTTGATATTGTACTTGAGCTTCTTTTAATTCAACAGGATTACCCACTCCAACCTTATATCTTCCATAAGACAAATCATAATTTTCTTTAGCTTGTTTTAAGCCCAAAAAAGATACCGGAATAGAGTTCTTTTTCTCAACCATAGAATAATAAGCTTGTTGAATTTCGAAATAAATATTATTCTTAGTGCTTGTAGCCGTTGATTGTTCTCTTTCATACAAAGCACGAGCTTCTTTAATTTCACTATGGATTAACATTCCGTTAATGGTAGGGAAATTCAAGTAACCACCAAAGTTATAACCGTAATTTGAATCCCAACTTTTACCACCGATTTGATATTGACCTTCAACTGTTAATGTCGGGAAATAAGATTTTTTAACCAATTTTAAATTTTGCCTTGCTTCCTCAACTTTTAAATCAGCTAATTGATAATCAGGTCGAGATTCTCTTGCTATATCGATTGCTTCACTTAAAGTAACATCACAAGACTCATATCTTAAATTATCAGATATAGCATACTTATTTGTATAAGGTAATCCCATTGCATTATTTAATTTTGCCATTGCAATATTTACAGCATTGTCTGCTTGTATAAGCATTAATTTTGCATTACTCAAATTAACTTCCGCAATAGTTACATCAACTTTAGGCGCAGTTCCGGCTTTATAAAACGCTTTTGCTTGGTTATAGAATGCTTCATAACGTTGAACCATTTCTTCCGCAACCTTTTTAGCTTCCAGTGCATATTGAAAAGCATAATAAGCTTTTTTAACTTCGCAAATTACATCATTTACAGTGCCGGTTAATGTAACCTTATATCCACGATTATCAATCTTTCTGATTGTAACTTGATTTTGAGTAACCCCAAAGTCATAAAGCATTTGACTTGCTGATACTTGACCTAAAATATAATAATTGAATATTAAATTAGCACCCAAAGCATCTGACAATTGAAGTTGTTTAATTCTTGAATAACCTGTTTGCCAACTGAATTGTGGAAAATACGATGACCAAGCTTGTTTAATCCTAGCATCTGAGGCAAAAACATCTTGCATAGCAACTTGTATTCGTGGATTGTTTCCTAATGCGTATCTTAGACATTCTTCAAGCGAAATATCCATAACTTCTTCTATTCCACCAACAATTAACGTAGAATTTTCTTTAGGCTCACCTTTTGGTTCAACATCTGAGCTGTCAGGATACTCTTCTTTCTGAATTTCATTACCTAATTGTGAATCTTTATGCCAAAAAGCAGCATTTGCCGTCACTTGTGACAAAGATAACATTATTAAAAATATTATAAATTTCTTCATATTATTTTTTATTCCTCAAACTATTTATATAAGCAGCTGATTTTTCTTTCATTACATTAATCATTACAAAGAATGCCGGTACAAGGATACTACCTATAAATGCTACAGCCATCATACCGCCAAATACGGAAACACCGATTGAATTTCTACTGCCTGCACCAGCTCCACGTGCGAATACAAGCGGTAACAAACCTAAAATAAACGCAATATTGGTCATCATAACCGCTCTAAAACGTAGTTTTGCAGCTTGCATTGCAGCTTCAACATAACCTAGCCCAGCACTTTCCATAGCATCTTTTGCGAACTCTACAATCAAAATTGCCTGTTTTGTACTCAAACCAATTAACATTACCAAACCAACCTGAGCATAAACATCCCGTGACAATCCCCATACATATTGGAAGAACAATGCACCCAATAAAGCTACAGGTGAAATTAATAGAACCGCTAAAGGTAAAGTCCAACTTTCATACAGTGCAACCAAGAACAAATATACAAATATTAAAGCCATTGCCAAAATCGGTCCAACTTGACCTGATGACTGTTGTTCCTGTAAAGATGTTCCTGACCAAGCGTAGTCCATATCTTTTGGTAACACTTTATCAGATATTTTTTCCATTGCTTCCATCGCAGAACCTGAACTTACACCACTAGCCTGTGATCCGTTCAATGTAATTGCAGAATACATATTAAAACGTTTCATAGAATAAGGCCCCACAATGTCTTTTGTTGTAATAACAGCATTTAATGGAACCATTCTTCCATAATTATTTTTTACGTAAATTTTGCTCATGTCGCTCAATTTTTCTCTGAATGGAGCGTCTGCCTGCATAAATACACGATATACACGACCATATTTGTTAAAGTCATTTATATAAGTTGCACCAAACTGAGCAGCTAAAGTCGAATAAATTTCTGTGATAGAAACCCCTTGTGCTAAAGCTTTATCTTCTTCAATATTGACAACGACTTGAGGCAAAGAAGCCGGTTGAAGAGGTGTGAAACCTGCTAATTTTGAAGATTCTTTTTCATTCGGATCAGTTGCAGCTCTAATTAAAGTCTGTGCTTGATTGAATAATTCATCAAATGATCTATCACCTTTATCCAACAATTGATACTCAAAACCACCATACGTACCCATGCCGGTAATAGCCGGAGGTTGGGTAACGTAAGCAGATGCCTCTGTATATTTTGCGGCAATAGCATTTGCTTGTTTTGTAATACTTCCTATTGAAAGTTTAGAAGATTTTCTTTTTGACCATTCATCAAGCTTCATAATCAAGAATGCTGTGTTATCACCATTCATACCGTTAATTTGCATTACTGAATGAACACCGGGAATATCAGCGAATTCTCTTGACATTTTCAAAACTAAATCTGCAGTTCTTGTTAGAGTTGCACCGTCTTGAAGCTGAATCATAGCAAACAAAGCACCTCTGTCTTCATCAGGCAAGAACCCTTTTGGAGTAATCCAAAACATTCCGACAATAAATAATACAATTCCTAATAAAGTAGTTAACGTTTTTTTAGGTGCTCTTACGAAATACTCTACAACTTCTAAATACTTATCTCTTACTCCGTTAAACCAATCTTCAAATTTTTGGATTAATTCAAAGTCAGCCTTTTCTTCGCCCTCTTTTAAAATCATAGAACAAAGAGCCGGTGAAAGAGTTAATGCAACTAAAGTAGACAAACCTATTGACGTTGCAATACATACCGCAAATTGCCTGTACATTTGCCCTGTAATCCCACTCATAAATGAAACAGGAACAAATACCGCCATCAAAACAAGAGATGTCGCAACAACCGCACCAAATACTTCTTGCATAGTTACTTCAGTCGCAGTTATCCTGTCTTTGCCCTCCTGAATATGACGTTGAGTGTTTTCAAGTACAACAATAGCATCGTCTACAACAAGACCTACCGCCAGTACTAAGGCAAATAATATCAGCAAGTTTATTGAAAATCCCATTAATGCCATAAATATAAATACCCCGATTAGAGAAACAGGGATTGCGCAGAATGGAATAAACGCAGCTCTTGCTGTACCCAAGAATAAATAAGTAACCGCACTTACTAAAATAATCGCAAGTACAATTGCACTAATAACTTCTTTAATAGATTCTCGTACAAATTCTGTTGTATCGTATTGAACAATATACTCGATATCACTAGGGAACTTTTTACTTAAAGTTTCCATTTTCTTTTCTATTTTATTTACCAAATCAATAGTGTTTGCATCAGGTAATTGCGCAATTGCAATAATCGCAACACTGCTTTCACCGATTTTAACTGTTGAAGAATAGTTTTCAGCTCCGAGTTCTACCCTAGCAACATCTTTTAATCTTATATTAGAACCATTTACATTTGATTTTACAATAATGTTTTCAAATTCGTTTACGTCCTTTAAACGTCCTTTGGTTCTTAGTGTAAATTTCATCATTTGAGGTGTTTCAAACGGTTCAACACCAATATTACCGGCAGGAGCTTGAGTATTTTGAGCCGTAATTGCAGCAGTAATTTCAGATGCGGATACACCTAAACTCGCCATTCTATCGGGTCTTAGCCAAATACGCATAGAGTAATCACCCGCACCAAATATACGAACACGTCCGCAACCTTTTGTACGTGCAAGTTCATCTTTAATATACAAGTTTGCGTAGTTTGCTAAAAATAAAGAATCATAAGAACCGTTAGGAGATGTAAGTGCTAAGTATAAGACACCTGCCCCACCAGTACTCTTTTGAACGGTTAAACCATACCGCTTAACTTCTTCCGGTAAACGTGGTTGTACTAATTGCAGTCGGTTCTGGACGTTTACCAGTGCCATGTCAGGGTCCGCACCTACATTGAAATATATAGTTAATTCATAGGAACCGTTTTTTGATTCAGATTCCATATAAAGCATGTCTTCAATACCATTTAATTGCAATTCTACAGGAGCAGCAATTGTTGATTGAATAACATCAGAACTTGCCCCTGAATAAGTCGCAGACACAATTACCTGTGGCGGTGTAATAGACGGATATTCCTCTAACGGTAATGTTGTTAGAGAAATTAACCCTGCTAATATGATTGCAATTGAAATTACTATTGCGAATTTTGGTCTTTTTATAAATAAATTACCTGCCATTATTTTTTCCCTAGTTTAAATAAATCTAATAATCCTTTTTTCTTAGCTTTTTGTGTTTCTTTTGGCATTGTTTCAACAATTCTAACTGGTTTTCCCGGAATAACTTTTTGAACACCTGATGTCAAAATTCTATCTCCTATTTTTACCCCTTCCGAAACAATCCACATATTATCATCTGTTTGTCCCATAGTTTTTAGATAAACCATTTTAGGCAAGTTCTTGTCATCTAACACATAAACATACAAGCCTTCTTGGTTTTCTAATGTTGCACTTTGCGGAACAACCGGTAAATCATCTTTAGATTTTGAGTAAATTATTACTCTTCCAAAATCTCCTTGAAGCAACTTGTCATCAGGATTTGGGAACGTAGCTCTTAGTGTAATTGTACCTGTTGTTTCATCTACTTTATTGTCATGAAAATCTTGCACACCTTTATGTTCATATTTTTCACCGGAGCTAAATATGAAATCAACATCACGCTCTACGTTTGCGCCGTCTATCCTCACGAGTTCAGCATAATCTCTTGAGTTAAGATTGAAAGCTACATACATCGGATTAGAACTATTAATTGTTGTAAGCGCTCCAATAGTTGTATTTACGAAGTTTCCAACAGTAACGGAAATTATACCGACTCTTCCGTCAACAGGTGATTTAACTTTTGTATATGCTAAATTTCTTTGAGCATCCTTATAAGCACTTTCAGCACTGTCCATCTGCGCAGTAAAAGCATCATATTGAGCTAAAGCATTATCATAATCAGCACGTGCTACATAATCTTGCTTTACCAATTCTTCATAACGAGCCAATTGCTTTTGATAATAATTTGACATTGAACGAGTATTATCTAAATTAGCTTTTGCTTGCGATGCAGCATAAACATATTGTTCAGGTTCAATTTCAAATAAAACTTGTCCTGCTTTAACATAATCGCCTTCTTTGAAATAACTTTTTGTAAGATAACCACTGATACGAGCCAAAACGTCAACTCTGTATTTTGCCATGACTCTTGCATTAACAGTGAATTGACGAGTTACATTTCTAGTTTCCACAACACCTGCAGTTACTGTTGTCATCATACCTTGACGAGCTTTTGCAGCTTTATTTTTATCCATATTTGACAAAAACATTCTGCCAAAAATTAGCGCCAAAACAACACCGACGATTATAATAATATTTTTTCTCATTCCCTCTCCAATATGAATTTAACTTAATGTTCAATTTTTAATGATAGACAAAAAAAGCTTTCCAGTCAAGATTTATTTGATTATTTCATACTAATTTTATATAAAATAATCCAACTATATAACAAAACATAAAAAAGTTGACATTCCTAAGGGGATTGCCCACTTTAACTTGATGAAATAATGTTACAGTTGGGTTGAAACCCAACCTATTACAAAATAAAGGCGGTCGCTATGCGACCGCCTTTATTAAATTTATCATTCCAACAATTACTTGTTAGCACCTGATTTTTCGATGATTTCTTTTTCAACGTTTGCAGGAACTTGTTCGTATTTTTGGAATTCCATAGAGAATGTACCACGACCTTGAGTATTTGATCTCAAGTCTGTAGCATAACCGAACATGTTAGCCAATGGAACAATTGCTCTAACAATTACGTTACCTGTATTACCTTGAGGTTCTTGACCTTCAACTCTACCACGTCTTCTTGAAATATCACCGATGA
>CAZPBG010000030.1:0-16282 GCA_964584885.1 uncultured Vampirovibrio sp. | reverse complement strand
TCGCATGTTCGACGGTTTTCAAGACCGCTCCAATCAACCGCTCTGGCACTCCTCCGAAGTGCATAACTGATTGTATTTACATATTACACAAAACATTTTTTATTGTAAAGCCTTTTTTTTTATTATATATTTTTCTAAGGGGGAATTTGCATGTTTGACTACATAAAAGGTTTATTAACGGACAAAAGAAAAACATCTAAAGGGGCTTTTATTACTATTGAAGCGTCCGGTATTGGTTACTTATTAGGAGTTACAGAACAAGATTTTTTGAACTTCAACCCCTCAGAAAATTCAACTCAAAAATTTTTTACATCACTTATGCATCGAGAAGACTCAATGACTCTGTATGGATTTTCTAACAAAGAAACTCGTGATATTTTTCAAATTCTTCTATCAGTATCAGGTGTAGGTGCTAAAATGGCAATTGCACTATTAAACGAATTCGATGCGTGTGATTTAATTTCTTTTGTTATAGACGGAAATTTTAAAGAACTTACTCGAGCCAAAGGTGTTGGTCCAAAACTTGCACAAAAAATAATTCTTGAGCTTAAAGACAAATTGATGAAAACAGAGCTTCCTAAATCAAGTAGTTCTCTACCTCAAAATCAAGCAGTTTCTGACGCACAAGCTATCATGTTATCATTGGGTTATGATAACAAAGAAATTGAAGATGCACTTGCAAAAGTTATTACAACAGTAGAAGACTCTTCTAATCCGGAAGAAATTTTAAGAAAAGCTCTTACTTGTCTATCAATGTAATATTTAATTTTCGTTAAGAAAAACAAATTGTTTACTTTTTCTTAGCCTTATCCGTTCTGGTTCTTACTGATATTCTGATTGGTGTTCCAAAAAATCCGAACGCTTCTCTAAGCTTGTTTTCCAAGTAACGTTTATAATGTTCTTTCAACAAATCTTCATTATTAGCAAATAATAAAAACATTGGCGGATGTACCGCAGCTTGTGTTGCATAAAGAATTTTTAAACGTTTATTTCTTATGGTTTGAGGTGGATTTAAAGCATACGCTTCATTAATAACTTTGTTCAACAAACCTGTTGAAACTCGTTTTGTACATTCAGAATAAACTTCTTCAACTTTTGTGAAAATTTGATTTAATCTCTGATGAGTTACTGCGCTTATATAAATCTTTGGTACATAATCCAAGAATGGAATTTCATTTGCTATCATTTGTTCAAATTTATTGATAGTGTTTGATTTTTTATCTTCAATCAAATCCCATTTGTTAATTGCAATAACCATACCTTTGCCGGCTTCAGTAATAATTGAAGCAATTTTTTTATCTTGATCAGAAATTCCGTTAACAGCTTCGGTTGCATCAATAACCATTAGAGCTACATCACACTCACGAATAGAACGAATAGCTCTGTCTACAGCAAATTTCTCAACACCATAATCAACTTTTGCTTTTTTTCTAATTCCTGCAGTATCAATAATCACGAATTCTCTGTCATTATAAGTTAATCTAGAGTCAATACTGTCACGAGTTGTACCTGAAATATCGGAAACAATAACTCTTTTTTCGCCTAAAAGAGCGTTAACGATAGATGATTTTCCTGCATTTGGTCTGCCAACTATTGCAATTTTGATTGTGTTATCTTCTTCAATTTCGTCTTCTATTTCATAATCTTTTGTAATTTCTTCTAACAAATCTCCAACTCCACCAGAGCCGTGAAGTGCTGAAATAGCGATAGGCTCACCCATTGCTAATGAATAAAAATCACTAATCATTGTTATTTGATTAGAAGAATCAACTTTGTTAACTGCTAAATAAACAGGTTTACCTGATTGACGCAAAATATTTGCAATATCCATATCAACAGGAGTTGCGCCCTCAATACCGTCAACTAAGAAAATAATTTTTTCGGCTTCTTCACAAGCAATACGAGCTTGGTCATAAATAGAAACCATAATTTCATCTTCATCACCCGGAACAATACCACCGGTATCAATTATGGTAAACAATTTGTTTTGCCATTCTACATCAAAATATATTCTATCACGTGTAACACCAGCCATGTCATCTACGATAGATTGTCTTTTTCCTACTAAACGATTTACAAATGTTGATTTACCTACATTTGGTCGTCCTACTACTGCAATAATTGGTTTTCTTTTCATAATAAAGTTATTCTAACATGAATACATTTTTTATGTAAATCTGTTTTTATAACACAATTGACTACTTAACCCTTTTTTAATCTTGTGATATGCTTATTTTATGAAAAAATTCTTAGTTTTTGGCATTATAATTTTTTTGTTAGGAGTTTGTGCAAAGTCTTGTTTAAGAAGAGATATTCCTGAAACTTATTCTGTAAAAACGAAGACAGCAGAGCTTGAAAATATAGCATTTCCTGAACAAAATAAAAACGTCACCTTGAATGGTGTTGATTATTTGCAAAGCCAAGCTCCTATTGGTAAATTTGGTGGTGAATTAATAATTTCAACAATAGGAGAAGGTCCAAAAACTTTTAACCCTTGCAATTCAAAAGATGCAACTTCTTCTGCAATGTCAGGTCTAATGTATGACGGACTGCTTACAACAGATGCAAGAACAGGCGAAGTTGTTCCACAATTAGCAAAAGATTTTTCTGTTAACGGGAACGAATATTTGATAAATCTTCGTCACGGTATTCAATGGTCAGACGGGAAACCAATTACGGCAGATGATGTTATTTATACATACAAAGAAATTGTCTATAAAGGGCTTGGAAATACTGCGACAAGAGATATGATGATGATTGACGGCAAATTGCCTCAATTAGATAAAATAGACGATTACACAGTAAAATTTACAACGTCAAAACCGTTTGCTCCTTTTTTAAGAATGCTTACTTATTCAATCGTTCCAAAACATTATTTCAAACCATATTCAGACAAAGGTGAGTCAGCTTTCAATGCTTTTTTGAGCGCAAATACTAATCCTAACGAGATTGTAACAAATGGAGCTTTTAAATTAAAAGAATATGTAGCTGCACAAAGAGTAGTTTTTGTAAGAAATCCAAATTATTACAAAATTAATACCTTGAATGAAAAATTGCCATATTTGGATAAAGTTATTTATTTAATAGTTGGCGATACAAATAACGAAATTTTAAAATTTGAAGCAAAAGAAATCGATGTGCTTGGAATAAGAGGTTCTAATGTTGCACGTTATAAATTAAAAGAACCAAACTCCGATTACAAGATTTATAATGTGGGTGCTGATACAGGAACTATGTTTCTTGTAATAAATTTGAATAATAGGAAAAACGAAAACGGCAAATGGAATGTTTCTCCAATAAAACAAAAATGGTTTTCAAATCGAGATTTCAGAGCCGCAATTGACTGGGCAGTAGACAGAAAAGCTCTCATTGAAAATGTTGCTCAAGGAGTTGCAAAACCTCTATTCACTGCAGAAAGTTTAAACTCTATATTTTTAAATAAATATATTAAAGGTCATCCGTATGATAAAAACGTTGCCCTTAAAAGTCTTGAGAAAGCCGGTTTTGAGCAAAGAGATAATATTTTGTATGACAATGAAGGCAATAGGGTTGAATTTGATTTATATACAAATGCCGGTTCTCTTGAAAGAGAAGCAATTGGTGTAATGATAAAACAAGATCTTGAAGATTTGGGAATGAAAGTTAATTTTAAACCAATCGAGTTCAACTCTTTAGTTAACAAATTAACTAATACACACGATTGGGATATGGCAATAATGGGATTAACAGGTTCTCCTTTAGAACCACATGACGGCAAAAATGTATGGCAATCTTCAGGTCCGTTACACTTGTTTAACCAAAGACCACAAAACTGGAAAATCGATGACAGGTTGGAGTGGGAAAAAGAACTTGATAATATTTTTGAAGAAGCGGCATTAAAGCTTTCATTTGAAGAAAGAAAAGCTTTATATGACAGATATCAAACTATAATCTATAACCAAAAACCGATTATTTATCTCTATTCTCCAATAAGAATTACCGCAATCAGGAAAAAGTTTAAAAATATTTTTCCGACATCATTAAGCGGTTTAATTTATAATTTAGATGAAATTTATATTAAAGAAGAGGAGAAATAAATGGAGTTTTTAAAATATATTTTTAAACGAGTTTTACAGACAATTCCTCTTTTAATAATAGTTTCCTTGATAAGCTTTTTTATAATAAGACTTTCACCAGTAGATCCGCTTGCAGAACTAAGACTAAACCCTTCTATTTCGCAAGAAACATTGAATAAAGAAATTAAAAGATTAAATCTTGATAAACCAATATGTATTCAGTATTTGTCTTGGGCAAAATCTTTTGTAAAAGGTGATTTGGGTTACACTTCAGCAGGTGAAAAAGTTTCGGATAAATTAAAAGAACGAATACCTAATACGCTTTTGCTAACTCTTGTTGTAATTTTTATGACGTGGTCAGTCGGAGTTCCATTGGGAATAATTTCTGCAGTAAAAAAAGAAACGGCATTAGACAGATTATTAACAGTTCTTTCAAGTATCGGAATGGCAATTCCATCGTTTTTCTTTGCAATTTTAATGCTGATTTTTGCGGTAAAAACGGGTTGGTTTCCTGTTGGAGGACTTACGAGTTATAATTTTAACGAAATGAGTTTTGTAGGCAAAATTGTCGATATTTCTAAACACTTGGTATTGCCTACAATTGTTTTGTTCACGATTTCATTATCAGGTTTGCAGCGCCAAATGAGGGCAAATATGCTGGAAGTTCTTGAAAGTGATTATGTAAAATTTGCTCGTGCAAAAGGTTTATCAGAGTTTAAAGTAATATTCAAGCACGCACTAAGAAACGCTGTTAACCCGATGATAACCTTGTTAGGATTTGAATTTGCAGGTCTTTTGAGCGGAGCGGCATTAACAGAGTACGTTTTTCAGTATCCGGGGTTAGGAAGACTTATTTTGGAAGCTGTAATGAAATCGGATATTAATTTAGTTATGGCATCTTTAATGATGGGGACAATTATGCTAATTTTAGGGAATTTGCTTGCAGATATTTTATTAATGCTTACAGACCCAAGGGTTAGGGGGTAGGATATATGAAAGAAGCTTTGAGAAAAATTTTTAAAGACAAATTTGCATTAGCAGCTTTTATAATTTTGGCAATTCTTTATATCGTAATTTTATTGGCAGATTTTATTGCACCATATTCAAGCACATATTCTGATAGGGAAATGTCCTATGCTCCACCATCTAAAATTTATACAATAAATGAAAAAGGAAAATTGTCTTTACCATATACATATAACTACAAAAGAGAATTTGAGCCGTCTTTGATGCAGACAATTTATAAACAGGATAGAAGTCAAAAATATTTTATCAAACCTTTTGTAAACGGACACTTGTTTGGGGTTAAAGACGGCGGAAAACTTTATCTTTTGGGTACTGATATAAACGGACGAGATGTTTTTTCAAGGTTGCTTTTCGGCGGTAGAATATCAATGACAGTAGGATTTTTGTCTTTGTTTATAGTTTTTCCTATAGGCTTGCTGTATGGAGGAATTTCAGGCTACTTTGGCGGAATTGTTGATACACTGATGATGAGGTTTGCAGAAGCAATTATGGCAATTCCAAGTTTTTATTTGTTAATAATTTTGGCTGCAATTTTACCATCCGGTATGACAAGTGTTCAAAGATTTTCATTGATTGTTGTAATATTAGCATTGATTGGTTGGGCAGGATTTGCAAGAGTTGTCAGAGGTATGGTTTTATCTATAAAGAAAGAAGATTTTGTATCTGCAGAAAAAGTTATGGGTGCATCAAATCTTAGAATAATTTTGAAACATATTCTTCCTCAAACAATGAGTTATGTAATTATAGCAATGACTCTTTCTGTTCCGTCATATATTTTAGCGGAATCCGGATTGAGCTTTTTAGGATTGGGAATTCAGCAACCTGATGCAAGTTGGGGAAATATGCTAAAAGAGGCTCAAGAATTTACAAACATTCTTTATAGACCGTGGCTTTTGACACCGGGGGTATTGATTTTTATAGCAGTGCTTTCATTTAATTTATTGGGCGATGCGATTAGAGATTATTTAGACCCAAAATCTAGAGTTCGTTAATCCAATCATAAAGATTACGAGTGTTGCCAAGCAATTTGTCAAGATTTTCTTTTATCGGTTCTGAAAAAAACTCTCCGTTTGAATAAACTTTTGAGTAATTTTTTCCCTCATTTGCGCAATATGGAACTTTAACAACATTGTTTTCTGTCAAATATGCAAGTCCATGTATTCTGCATATCATTGGTCGATAGGAATATACAGAACAAAGTTTATTCAACAAAAAAGGGCAAGCGCCACCTTTTTCCATTGACTTAATGTTTTGTTGTACTCTAATTTTATCCTCGTTGTTTAATAAAGAATAACCCAACATTAATTGTTTGAGTTCTTCTTCTGTAACAGGATAGTCACCTTTTTCACAACAAGATGAGCAACCGGCTTTGCAACAAATATATTCTTTGTGCTGCTCAAAATATTCTTCTATTTTTGAGCCCAAAATCTGCTCCAAAAGCTTCTTGAAGGATGGCTTTCCAACTGTTCTATTCTTTCAGTTAATTCTTTGTTGTGATTAAGCAATTCTTGAACTTGTTTTGCAAGGATTTCATTATCTCTTTTGTAACCGCCTGCTTCGATTAAACGAGTTGCCATATCGGAATTTGTAATATCATCACTGATTTTTTTTGCAACAGCTTCAGCTAGCATCTGAAGAGTTTGAGAACTTACATCAAGCGTAAAACTTTTGTTTGCCTGCGGAGTTAAATCTGTTACGATATGTTCTTCTGTAGCATTATTATCTTCATTTTCTTCTTGAGGAGCAGGTAGATAATCTTTCACTAATATTGGTTGAATAGGTTCTTCTCTTTTTTCAATTTTAGGCTCTATTTTTTGAAGCTTCGCAATGATTTGTTCATCACTAAACCCTTGAGCCTTTAAAGAAATTCCTTTTTTAACTTTTTCTAAAGACAAATCGTCATAAAATTCAAGACCGTCTTCGTCTTCATATATAGAATCTATTTTCCAGTCTTGCAAAAACAAATCAAGAGAATGCTTGTCTATATAATAGTTCTCATTGTTTAGACTTTTTAAAATACTATCCCTATTGAACATTCCTAATTCTCCTTACCTTTTCAAGTTCCGTTGCATATCCCTTGTTTGAGTTTTCTTTGCAATGGCTTCACGCTTGTCGTATAACTTTTTACCCTTTGCAAGACCTATTTCTATCTTAGCAAAACCATGTGATAAAAACAATTCTAACGGAACGATTGAATAACCGTCTTTTTTAATTTTACCCAACATTTTCATAATTTCTTGTTTGTTAAGCAGTAACTTGCGAACTCTGTCAGGGTCGTGATTATATCTGTTTCCCTGTTCATATGGAGAAATATGCATATTATATAAGAAAATTTCTCCATTTTCGATTTTTGCAAAGCTGTCTTTCAAATTAAGCATGCCTTTTCTGATTGACTTAATTTCAGTACCTGTAAGCACAATGCCGGCAACAAATTTGTCAAAAATCAAGAAATCATGAAACGCTTTTCTGTTTGTTGAGATAATCTTTTTGTCCATAGATGTATTATATCACACAATATAGCTATTTGAATAAATGTTTAAAATACATTATTACTTTCAACTATATATTTTAAGTCTTATTAACGAAAAAACGTAATTACTCAATTAGTACTAAATAAAAACTTTAGAAATTTTAGCCTTTTTATTCTCAATTTGAGCTACGGCTATAAGTTTTTTATTCTGTACTAATAGAGTTGTTCCATTTGCTAAATCAATATTAGTACTCATTCCATGTGAAACTTTTTCTAATTCTAGGTCATTTAGTTCATATTGTGGGTAATCCAAATATTCGAGCGGATAAATCAATCCTTTTTCTATATCATCTTTAGTGTTTATTTCTTCTAATTTCAAAGCAGAATTAATTAAAAAATTGCCGGCTTTTACTCTGACCAGTTTAATTAAATGTCCGTAAACACCCAAAATCTCACCCAAATCATTTGCAATAGAGCGAATATAAGTGCCTTTTGAACAATCAATTCTTAATTCAAGTTGTTGTAGTTCATAATCAAAATTAATAATACTAAGCTCATTAATAAAAACTTTTCTTGGTTTAATTTCTACTACTTCACCTTTTCTAGCATATTCATACAGTTTCTTACCATTTACTTTTATTGCTGAATAAATAGGTGGAAGTTGTTCTATTTCACCTCTAAATTTTTCTAGCTCAGGTAAAATATCATCGATTGCAACTTTTTTATCTGAAGAATTTACGACTTCACCTTCTATATCATAAGTAGTTGTTGATTTTCCTAGTTGAACTGTTGCTACATACGCTTTATCATCTTTTAGATATTCAATCAATCTGGTAGATTTTCCGATACAGATTGGCAAAACTCCCTCTGCAAAAGGATCTAAAGTTCCTGTATGCCCGATTTGTTTTATTTTTGTTATGCGTCTTAAAATTGCAACAACATCATGAGATGTTTTGCCTTTTGGTTTGTAAACATTAAGAAAACCGAACATTATTTAATTTCGCCTTTTGAAATTTTTTCAATCAAGTCAAGAACTCTTGAACCTTGTTCTAAACCGTCACTATAAACAAATTTGATTTCCGGAGTTACACGCAAACGAATGCGTTTCCCAACTTCATATCTTACTCTGCCGGTATTCTTTTCAATAATGCTTTTTGTTTTTTCTACTTGTTCAGGAGAACCCAAAACACTATAAATAACTTTTGCATAAGAGTTATCGTGAGATACTTCTACATCAACAACTGATACAACACCTTCCAAACCTCGAATTTCACGGTGCAATATTTCTGAAATATCACGCATTAGTTCTTTTCTAACTCTTTCATTACGTAAAGTCATTTTGTTCTCCTTTATAGACTGTAGTGATATTATATCATAAAACAAAATATTTACATAAAGAAAGTATAAAAGGGGCGGTTAAACCACCCCTTTACCATCTGTGACTCAAGAGATATATCACAACTAAATACCTCCCTATAGTAGTAAACTGTAAGTCACAACGGCTATTTAGCTTTAATTGTCAATTTCTTTGGCTTAGCTTCTTCAATATGTTGTTTCGGTAAAGTAATAGACAAAACTCCGTTTTTGTAATCTGCAGTTGCTTCTTCTGTTCTTATTGGTTGATCAAAAGAAATTGTACGTTTATATCTGCCATATCGGAATTCACAAGTATGATATTTTAAATTTTTTTCTTTTTCTTCCTTTTCCTCTTTTTCTTCTTCGATTTCAGCCGTAATTGTCATAAAATCGTTATCAAGTTCAACATCTATATCATCAAGTTTTACCCCAGGAAGTTGAATTTTTACTTTATAATCTTTATCAGTTTGTTTTATTTCTACAGCAGGACGCCAAGTTGAAACTTTTTTCATTGTTAATTGATGTGAAAAAGCAGGGTTTAGTACTGTATCACGCAAAAAATTGTTTAATTCACTATGAATACTATCAAAATATAACTCAGGTTCTCTTAAAATTAAATCAGTTCTCATTAATATCTCCTTTCGATTACACATTCAATATACGAGATTAAAAAAAGAGTTACATTAGACAAAAAGGGAGATAAATTTAGACGATTGGAGTAAATAATTTGCGCAACAACAAAAAAGAAGCAAACCCTTGTGAATTTGTTTCTTTTTTGTTTATATAAAATTTTTAATTCAATAATTAATCAACAACACCTGCAGTTTTACCGTATCTTCTAATTGTAGAATTTAGAAGGTTTTCGTGGTGTCTATCTCTATAAATCTGACATAACAATCTGTATGCGTGTTTGTTATAAGGATTTTGTTTTAAAATATCTTCAAGTTGATCTACAGCTGTATTAGTACGTTTTGTGTAGTAATTAATTAATGGAGGAAGAATAATTGTTTGATCATTTTCATCAGTTGCCCAAGCTATTTCTGCACAACTTTTAGCATTATCAAACTCTTCAGCATCCAAATACATTACCGCAATTTCATAATAAACTTCTGATTTGCTTCTTCTGTCTGTTTTAGACTGCGCTACTATTTGGTATTCTTGAGCTGCTTTTTTATATTCAGCTCTTTTTCTATATTGTTCTGCCAATGCAAGATGTGACTCAATATCAGCAGGTGTAAATTCATTCAAATCAGTATTATCATCAACCGGAACATTTAAAGTTGAAAGAACTTCTGCCGGTGTAAATAATTGAGCTTTTTCTTCAGCAGTAAGTTCAACATTAGTTATATCAGGAATAACTGAATATAACAGAGCTAATGTTTTTAAATCTCTAGGAGTAATTTCTGTGTTAAATTTTGTTCCAATTGGATACATAACATCATAGATACTTTGGCTGTTACCTGTTAAACCAAGTGAGTGTCCTATTTCTTGCAATGCTGATGAGAACAATTGTTTTGAATCGTGGCTGTGACCTTTGTAATCTACCTTGTTAAACACGATAACGGAATCTTTGATTACATTGCCATTTACGGAAAATGCATGCACACCAATTGATGATTTGTTGTCATTAGCACGGAAATAACATTTCATATCCGCTTCTACAGGAGTTTCTACAAAATTAAATCTTACAAGCCCTTCACTTGCTCTTTGCCAAGCTTGATATGCATTTATAACAACTTCTCTATAATATTCAGGAACGTCGTTCGAGTCTTCAATATATACATTTAAAGGCATTGAAGTTTTGTTCCATCTAATAATTTTTCCGTTTTTGCAAACTTGTCTGAAATAACTATCAATAACCGCAGCTTTAATAGTTTTTGACCCCATTGATTTATCATAACCTAATCTTACAACCGCAGGATCTTGTATGCCGGTATAATTTTCTGCTTGCACTGTTGGAATATTCGTTAATGCAATTAAGCCTGCTGAAACTAGGAATGTACAAATTATTGATTTTTTCATCTGTTTAAAAACCTCTTTTTCTATAATACTTTGTTATTCTTATATAAAACACGTAAAATTTATTTTTGCGCTTCAATTATACAATATTTAAAGAGATTTTTCAAACAATTGTCCCAATTCGATACATATCACGCTATATAACGGATTAAATAGAATTTATAAAACTCAAATAAACTCTTAATAAAAATTTACATTTAATTTCATGATAATTTTAACATCCAAAAAGAAGGTTATTCATAAGCAATAAACAAATTTTACATTCGGTTGTTGTATTTTTTATATAAAATTCTTAAACCGCAAAAAACAATCAAAAATTTCTCTTTACATTTTCTTTACATTTGTAAGAATTTAGGCAATTTTTATTTTCTCGTGCTTTTAATTATATATATATGTTGATATAATCAATGTATTGCATTAGAAGAAATATGTGTATGATTAGCAAAATTGGTGTAGAAAACAAACAACATAATCGTGTGCGTACCGCACATACAGTGCCAAGCAAGCAAGCTCAAATTCCGGCTTTTAAGGGTGGCTTGTGGAATGTTGCATTGGGAAGTATTCAAGCATGCGAAAGAAATCCTATGGTAAACGTTGCAGTTATTGATTTGTTTTCTGCAATTTTACCAAGAACTTTTGTCGAATCGTTAACAAACGTATTTGCAGGTTTTGAAGCATTTAGAAGAGAATCTTCCGGTCTGATTGTAAACTGTATGATTCCGGGTGTCGTTACAATGGGTTTTGCAGCAGCATTAAACAATTTTATTATGCCAAAAGGCTCAAATATGGCAAGCTGTTGGGCTGATAACAGTTTAATTCAAAAAGCCAGTGATATTTATTCAAATTCAAAATCTGATGACAAAATTAAAGATAGCTTAAAAGAAATTTTGAAAAATATTGAAGGAACTAACACTGACAAAGCAGTTAAGTTTGGCACTGCATTAAGTAATTCTGAAATTGAACAATATGCAGATAAGCTAAAAGAATTATCAACTTCTGATAAATCAAGTAAAGAGCTAAGAAAAGAGATTAATAAAATTACAAGAGAAATTGCTGATAAAACACACGTATTTGAAGGTGTTCACGTTGGTGATGTTAAGGCTACTACAACCACTACATTGCTTGAAGACTCTGTAAAATTCTTCCGTGAATTCCAAAAAGCACCAAAAGGTACTGCAATTGCTGATTTTGCCAAGAAAAGTAAAAAACTTGTTGTATCAAAAAGTGCTTTAGGCTTGGCATTTATCCTACCATTAGCCGCTTCTATGCAATATATAAACAGATGGATTACAGAAAAAGCATCAGGTGTAAAAGGTGCACCAATTTATGATGATTTTGGCAAAGAGGGCAATGAAGACGTTAGAGCTAAGGCCAAAGAAGGATTATTGAAACAAAAAATCATTTCAATTGCCTCAATGGTCGGTGTTGCAATGCTTTCTATTATGAAAATGCCTAGCTTGAGTATGTTTAAAAATATGCTTGAATTCAAAGGAATTTTCCCTACAATGGATCAGGCAAGATTGATTTCAACTACAACCTTCGCATCTCGTATGGCAGCAGCTGATGACAAAAATGAATTAGCAGAAGCTACGGTTAGAGATATTGCAACTTTCTCAAGTATGTATTTCTTAGGTGATTACGTTGCAAAAGCAACTGCGACTGCAATTGAAAAGAAATCAGATATTAAATTACTTAATGATACAAAACCTCTTAAAGGTAATGAAAATGCATTACAAAGATTTTGGCATTGGGTAAAAGATGTTAACATAAAATCTTCAGAAGAAGTATTTAGCAACACGGCTGAAAAACTTAAAAATAAAGGACTAACACCTACAGCAGAACAGAAGAAAATTATTGATAAAGAACTCAAAAAAGCTGTTAACATGCGTTCTGCTTGCCAAGCAGCAAACTTGGGTGTATCATTGTTACTGTTAGGGTTAGTGATTCCTATTTTTACACGAAAAAATACGCAAAAGAAACATGCCGAAGCAATAAAAACCGTGCACGGTGCTGATTTGGGTAATACAGCAACTCAAATTGATAATGACAAGCAAATGCGCAAAAATACTACAGTATAACCACAAATAAATAGCAAAAGGTAGAATAATGAAAGTACAAAGAACTCAACAAATCAAAATTCAACAACAGCAACCTCAATTTAAAGGTGTTGCGGATACTACGTTTAGATTTTTGGCAACAAATCAAGGTGTTGGTGCGAATTTAACTGACCTTGGATTTATGGTTGTTCCACGTGTTGCTACCGATGCTAAACGTGGTCCTGCTGCGTGTGCAGAAACTGCTCGTCGTGAAGCTTCAGGTACTTGTAACCATTCATTAGTTGGAGTGTATGGTGCATTAGGTGGAGCTGCAACTGCTGCATTAATGAGTATGGGCAAGGAATATGGAATAGAAGCTAATAAGATTTTGGCTGCTCCTGAAACACTAAATATTTTGGCAGAAAATAAAACTCGCCAAATTAAAAATAAAACAACTCAAGCAGATTATTTGAAAGAAACATTAAGAAATCTAAAAGCATTTAATCCAACTGCTAAGAATGCTGATGCAAAGGGTTATGTAAAACTTTCAGAAAAAACTGTTAACGAAATTTCAAAGATTTTAGATGATGCACTTAATAACAAAGAATTCAAAGCTTGGGAAGATAAAAAATCTGCAGACTCTTTAATGACAGCAATGAACAAAATTATTGCAGATACGGGTGCTGAATCTCAATATGTGTTAGAATCAGCAGAAAAAGTTGTAGATAAACACACTAAAAATGGCAAAAAAGCAGGCATTTTAAAAAGTGAAACAAGCTTAAAAACATTACTTGAAGATATTTTTAAAGTATCAGATGCATTTAATAAAGAAAATGTTAAAAAAGCGTTTGAAGATCAAGTTGCAAATGGAAAAGGAATTGCAGAAAATACATTTATTAAAAAATTCTCTAAATTTTCTAAAATCAAATCTGCTACAGGTTTTGCAGTTGCAACCGGTATTGGTATGTCAATTCAGCCAATGAATATTTATTTAACAAAGAAAAAGACAGGTTCTGACGGTTTCGTTGGTGTAGAAGGTCGTTCAAAAGACAATAGCGCAGGATTTAAAGCAATGAAAGGTACTGCTGCTGCGGGATTTTTAGGTTTAACTCTTGCTACATTAGGTAGTACAAGCTTTAAAGACTTTATGGGTAAAATGGCATTCAAAGGTTTTTGGCCAACAATTCCTCAATTGAAAGGTATTTATGGCTTAACAATTATTTCAAGATTGTTAGCTACTCGTGATAAAGACGAACTTAGAGAATCCTTAACAAAAGATACTTTAGGTTTCTTGAGTTGGCTTGTATTGGGCGACATTGTTAACAAATTGACTGCTGAAGGTCTTGAAAAAGGATTTAAGTTAACTGAAAGTGGAGCTGATAATACAGTTTTGAATAGAACAAAAGAAGTCGCTGATAGAAAAAATATCTTTAGCAGAGTATTTGACTCAAAACTTAAAACAAGAGATGAAGTTTTAGTTGAAACACTTTCTAAAAACGGTATTTCTACTGTAAAAGAAGACGGTGTTGCTAAGAAATTCAAGGAAATGTTAAAAGATTTGGATAAAATTGAAAATAAAGAAGTTGTAAAACTTGCTAAGAAACGATTAAGAACCTTGAACTGGGCACAAGCTGCAGGTTACGCATTCTCAGGCTTAGTACTCGGTCTTGGTATTCCAAACTTGAATATTTATATTACAAACACACTTGATAAAAAACGTAAAGCAGCAAAAGCAGCTGAAGAACAACAAGCTAATGCAGTTGCTTAGTTCTTCTTAAATATAATTAAAATAAAAACCGTATCTTCATTTTAAGATACGGTTTTTTATTATTAAAAATTTTTATTAAACAGTTTTGTCAATGTTTTTTTCTTGTTTTTGATGTTTTGAACTTATAGTTGGACTAAGACCTTTGACAGCAAACGGTTTGGCAAAATAGATTGCACTAAGGAAATTGAGTACATTTCCGGTAATACTGAGTGCTCTTTTTGTATTTTGCATTTTTTGTGGCAAAGCTCCTGCAATTCCGATTAATGCAAATCCGCCCATAATTAACAGATATGCTTTGAATATTCCACGAGGAACAGCGACACAGTCGTTGACATCACGAGGATTTCGCACTGCATCAGAGAATTTGTCGATAAACTCCCGTTTTTGAGGTTGCTCTTGCTTAAAACTAGGAGTTAGTGTGTTTGTTTGTATTTTTGAAATGTTTACCATATTTATATTAAACCCCGTAAAAAAATTTTTTGAACCCTGTTCAAGATATTTGAGTAAGATTAGTTTAATTGTAGATTTTTATATTCATATTTTTTAATCCAAATATAAATTATTATTTTAATAAATACCTATTGACTATTAAGATATAATTTTGATAAAATTATAGTTGACCGCAGGGGTGCGTGGCACTCTGCCGAGCGAAAAGGTGACTAAATGTCACGTTCGAGGAGAGGTAGCAGTTGACGTAGTCAACAAAGCGGTTAAAATTGAATAGTATGTGGGTGCGTGGCACTCTGCCGAGCGAAAAGGTGACTAAATGTCACGTTTTCGAGAGAGGTGCGGTAGCGCAAAGGCGATAGCCTTTATGCGCAACAACTGCCTCAATAAATTAAAATTGAATACTTATGGGTGCGTGGCGCAGTTGGTAGCGCAGTTGACTCTTAATCAATTGGTCCCGGGTTCGAGTCCCGGCACACCCAAATAGAGAAGACTCCAAACGGAGTCTTTTTTATTGTGCCGAGGAGGAGAACCCGAGAAGAGGGTTCGAGCGACCTGTGAGCAGTGTGCGGAGTTGTTTTGCAAGGAGTCGAAGACTCTGCGGTGAAACACGTAGACACGTTTAATGCGAACAGGTCAAGACAGTCCCGGCACACCCAAATAGAGAAGACTCCAAACGGAGTCTTTTTTATTGTGCCGAGGAGGAGAACCCCGGGGAAAGGGTTCGAGCGACCTGCGAGCGAAAATATTAACACATTATTACAAAATGTAACAAAACTCGAAATAACCTTAAAGTTTTTCAAAAAAATGCCGTTATACAAAATGTAAGTTATTGTATAGGAGTATTTGTTATGTATTCAATGTGGCCCGGATGTTATAGTTTTAGAGATGAATTAAAACTATTTTTATTATGGTTTAAAGAACAAGTTGATTCTTTAATCTTAAAGATTTATGAAATCGATAGGTTATTAAAAACTTAAATTAATAAGGGGCGCATTGCTAAGCAATGCGCCCCTTATAAGTCTTATAGCTCTTAAATTTTATACTTTAGCTAATTTAGCTTCGCTTTCAAGAGCAAGAGTAACTGTTGTAATATCACAAACAG
>CAZPBG010000029.1:0-22832 GCA_964584885.1 uncultured Vampirovibrio sp. | reverse complement strand
AACAACTGCATTTTAATCTTATTTGTGATTATTGAAATTATCATGGACAGTAGTGTCCCCTAAGGGGGAGGTCAGGAGGGGTACGGTCATTTCGTGATTCGTGAGTCGTGAGTTAAGTAGTTGAAAGGTTGAATGGTATTTACAGAGTTTTTAAAGTGATTAAGTGGTTAACGCAGTTGTCGCTTCGCCCCTTGCGGGAGAAGCCGAGCGGAGCTCTGATGAGGGGGTTTTTAGGGTGTGACTAAGTAATTAAGACTTTTTAATTTTACAGTCGGGTTGAAACCCGACCTATTCACTCTACCTACGGGAGAGGGTTAGGGTGAGGGGGCAGTTTTTCAAAAAGTTACCAAGTTTTTACAATCCGAGCATTGCGGAATGAGCAATTATTGTTTGTGAGACAACAACAAAACGAGTGCTGTTTGAGTGCGTTAGCACGAGTTCACTCGTTTAATGTCGAACAATACAAATAATTAGTGAATGAAGCAACCGCTCGGGAGTTTCTTTGTGCCACGTTTCTTTGCGGTCAAAGAAATGTGGCAATAAAAATGTATAGAAACAATGCGTGTTTTCTTTTTCTTTGTTAAGGTTTCTTTTTCTTTGCTTCGCAAATAAAGAAAAAGGAACCTTTAAGAATATTTAATCAAATCTTTAATAACTTCGCCTGCGATAATAAGACCAACAACGGATGGAACAAAGGCGATACTTGCCGGTAATCTTTGACCGTTATGTTTTATTGGTAGTTCTTTTGAATAAACAACTTTTAGCTTTTTTACTCCTCGTTTTTTTAGTTGTTGACGCATGACTTTTGCAAGCGGACAAACAGATGTTTTGTAAACATCTGATACTTCAAATTTTTCGGGGCAAAGCTTATTTCCTGCTCCCATTGAAGATATGATTGGAGTGTTTGCATCTTGAGCTTGCATAACAAGTTCTATCTTTCCAGTTACTGTGTCAATTGCATCAACAATATAATCATATTGTGAAAAATCAAATTCATTTGCTGTTTCAGGAGTATAAAAAGTTTTAAAAACATTCACATTTGCATTCGGGTTTATATCAAGAATTCTTTTTTTTGCAACATCAACCTTGTATTCTCCTATAGTTGAGTGCAGAGCAATAATTTGTCTATTTATGTTGGTTAAATTAACTGTATCATTGTCAATTAAATCTAGTGTACCAATCCCGCTTCTAGCAAGGGCTTCGACTGTGTATCCGCCGACTCCTCCAACTCCGAATATGGCAATTCTTTTTTGTGAAAGTTTTGCTACCTTATCTTCTCCGATTAACATCGATGTTCTTAAAAATTGTTCATGCATAAATAAACTATAGCATAAAAAATACTTGCCAATATTATATTTTTCAATTATTATTGATGAGCAAGGGGTAGGTGTATTCAATTTTGAATAGTTAAACCCAGTCTGATGACAAATTTTTAAAGGAGTATTAGTAAGATGAGTGGACACTCAAAGTGGTCAACGATTAAACACAAAAAGGCTAAAACAGACTCATTAAGAGCTGCAGAATTTCAAAAGTTTTCAAGAGAACTTATTGTGGCAGCGAAACTTGGCGGTGGTGATCCGGCAGGTAATTTCCGTTTAAGAACTGCTATTGAAAAGGCTAAGGCAGCAGGTTTGCCGAATGATAATATTAAGCGTGCAATTGAAAAAGGTTGTGGCGCAGGTAATAATGAAAACTATGAAGAAATGACTTATGAAGGCTATGCTGCAGGCGGTGTTGCAGTTGTAATAGAAGCTATGACTGATAACAAAAACAGAACAGCCGGTGATATAAGAAGTTATTTTACAAAATTCAATGGTAATCTGGGTGAAACAGGCTGTGTAGGTTGGATGTTTGATAAAAAAGGTTGTATCACATTTGAAGCTGAGTCTGTAGATTTTGATGCATTATTTGAAGCAGCTATTAACTTGGATGCGGATGATATTGTAGAAGAAGATGGCGAATACAAGGTTTATACATCAGTTCCAAATCTTCAAACAATTACTGAGGGACTTGAATCTGCAGGGTTTAAATCTGTAACAGCTGAATTTACAAGAGTTCCACAAAACACAATTGAAGTAACAGATGAAAAAACCGCTCAGAATATTATGAGATTGCTAGGTAGATTAGAAGAACATGATGATGTTCAAAATGTATATGCAAACTTTGATATTGATGATGAATTAATGGAAAAACTAGAGGGGTAAGTACCGTATTAGATTTCAATTTCGTATATCTTGAGGGTGAAAATTAAAACTCGGATACCAGTGAGTTATAAGTGCGGATGCAATGTAAGGAGGACAACAAATTATGATGAACATGATGAATATGATGAAACAAGCTCAAAATATCCAAAAGAAATTAATGGAAGCTCAAAACGAACTTTCAAATATGAGTATTGCAGGTGAAGCAGGAAATGGTTCTGTAAGCGTAACTTGCGACGGAAAAGGTATTTTCAAATCTATCAAATTGTCAGCAGAAGCTATTAATCCTGAAAACCCTTCTGCAGTATCAGCAGATGATATTGAAATGTTAGAAGATTTGATTGCTTCAGCTATGAAAGTTGCAACAGAAAAATCAAAATCTGAATTAGAATCAAAAATGAAATCAGTTACAGGCGGAGTAAATATTCCGGGCTTAACTTTATAATAACAAGATGAAGCAGAAGCTTGTAGATTTTCTGCAAGTGAAAAAGCGGTATTCTTGTAGTTGCAAGATTATTAAGGCAAGTTGGTTGTAAAAAATGATTTATCCAAAATCAATTGCATCATTAATAGAACAGTTTCAGAAATTTCCGTCCGTTGGACCAAAGTCGGCTCAACGGATGGCTTTTCAAGTGTTAAAAATGCCTGTTAATGAAGTGGAAAAATTTGCAAATGCAATTTTGGAAGCAAAACGCAATGCAAAAACTTGTGAAATCTGTTTTAATATTTCAACCACATCACCTTGTGAAATATGTGAATCAAAAAATCGTAACCGCTCTGTAATTTGTGTTGTAGCGGAAACAAAGGATTTGATTGCTATCGAAAAAACCAACGAGTATAAAGGTTTGTATCACGTTTTGCAAGGGTTAATTTCTCCTATGGATGGCATTGGGGCAGAAGATGTTAGAATAAAAGAACTTTTAAATCGCTTGACCAGTGATGAGGTGAAAGAAGTTATTTTGGCATTATCTCCGTCAGTAGAGGGGGAAGCAACCAGTCTTTATTTAACAAAATTAATTAAACCTTTTGGGATAAAAATTTCCCGTATAGCTTTTGGTTTGCCTGTTGGTGCAGATTTAGAATATGCTGATGAGGTAACTTTGGCAAAAGCGATTGAAGGTAGAAGGGAATTGTAAAATTTGCCCTTGATAATTTTATGAAAAATGTTAAAATAAGAGTATAGTTTAGTTAAGAGAGGTTACCCCAATGGATTTAAGTTCAATAAGCGGCGGAAGTGCGATGACTCCGGAAGTTCAAATGCAATATGGAATTAAATTGATGCAGATGTCAAGAGCGTCTGAAATCGCTGCTGCATCGGTGATATTGGATACTGTTGAAATTTCACAAGAAGCAATGGATAAATTTTTGGCAGAACAAAACTAGAATATGTTGTTTTATTAAATAAAAAATCCTGGGACTTGATTTTTTATATTTACGGAGCATAATAGAAGTGTCGAGGGAGTTTCCTTGATATGACAATAAAATATCGCGGGATACTCTGCCGACGAGAAGGTGACTAAATGTCACGTTCGAGGAGAGGTAAGTCTGGGAACCAGGCTGCTCCTCAAAGAGTAAAACGCAAGTGACAATAAAATATCGCGGGATGGAGCAGTCTGGTAGCTCGTCGGGCTCATAACCCGAAGGTCGTTGGTTCAAATCCAGCTCCCGCAACCAATTTAAAAGGATGTAATTACTTTTGATTACATCCTTTTCTTATACAAAACGGGGTTATGTTTATGTCTAATGAAACAAAAAAAACAAAAAAATCTGCTTCTTCAAGAGAACAAAAGTTTTTTAATAAATGGCGACGTTTGTTTCAATTTTTGGTTACTCACGTTGGTTACATGGTTAGGTTAAAGCTTGTTTATAGGTTAGAAGTTCAAGGAAAAGAAAATGTTCCTAAAACTAATGACTATATAATTGCTGCAAATCACCTTTCAACCCTTGACCCACCATTAATATCCGCTGTTATGGACAGACCAATTGCATATATGGCTAAAAAAGAGTTGTTTGTAAATCCTATCCTGCGTTGGTGGCTTAATTGGCTTGGAGCTTTTTCTGTAGATAGAGAAAAACTTGGGGTTTCAACCATTAAAACTGTTTTGACAATAAAAAAAACAGATTGGGTTTTGGGAATATTTCCACAAGGTACTCGTCAAGAAGTTGGTGAAATGAGCAATGTTACAAAAGGATTTGCTTCTCTTGCAAAGAGTACAAAATGTGATATTTTACCGGTAGGTATTATAGGATCACAAGAAGTAAAAAGACTTCCTTTTAGTGGTAAAATTATTGTGAAAATCGGGAAATTAATTCCTTATACAAATGATGTGGACGATATAGTTGCTCAATGGAAGGAGTCTATCCAAGAGCTTACAAAATGATAGTTTAAATTTTGAGTGAATTTTTGAATTATTGGAATAAAGATATGGAAAAAAATTATAATAAGAGATGTGAAAAAGATTATGGATTGTTAAGAACAATCTACTATATTTTGTTTGTAATTTTTGTGGTAATGCCTGTTTCAAAATTGATGTATAACATCAAAGTTGAAGGTCGAGAAAATGTGCCAAAAGGTTCTCGTTTGATTTTTGCAGGAAATCACGTTTCATATTTAGACCCTCCTATGCTTACTTATGCTGTAAGAAAAAGAGTCGTATATATGGCGAAAAAAGAATTATTTACTGATAAAAATCTTTTATTACGTTTTTTGGTTCACTCTCTTGGAGCATTTGCTGTTAATAGAGAAAAACCTGAATTGGCAACTTTCAAAACAGTTAAAGCAGTTTTTAATACTCCTTGGTCACTCGGAATTTTTCCACAAGGCAAAATCGTTAAAGAACCTGTGATTGAAAATATTACCAAAGGTTTTGTTATGTTTGCGAAAAAATTTGAAGCAGACATTGTGCCTGTTGCAATTTGTGGATTTGACGGCTATGCAAAAAAACTTTTTGAAAAAAATATGACAATAAAAGTTGGTAAACCAATTTCTTATACTTTACCGGAAGATGAAATTGTACAAGAATGGGCTCGTCAAATTTGTGAAATGACAGGTTTTAAGAATAATGTAACAAACTCTTAACATTTTAGCAAAATTCAATATTTACACTCGTTAGAAATAGTACTATGAATATATTAGCAATAAATCCATTTAAAATAGCAAACATTAATGCTGAAAATAAAACAACGGCATCCTCGCATGGTATGATGCCTTATTTTGGTTTAAAATTGGCTGCGCCATTAGAGCAGGATACTGTTTCATTTGGAGCTGCTCATGCCAGCAAGTTTTTAGAATCACGCTCAGGTGGTGTTTCAAGAGCAACTGCTAAAAAAATACACAAAATAGCCGCAGACGCTCAACCTGAAATTGAAAAATTTATGCGTGGAATTTTTTCGGATTTGATGGTTACTGCTGAAAAACCAAATAACTTGATTTCATATATAAAAGGTAGACCTAAAAGCATTGCATCTATTGAAGAAAAGAGTAAGGTAATTGATGAAACTACCATTCGTGGTGTGTTAGAAAATATGACTGACTTAAATGCAATGAAAATTGTGTTAACAGCCGGCTCTAGTCAAAATGATAACAAAAAAAATGTTCATAAAGTTTTGGAAAGATTATTTGATTATATAAATCGTGGTTTTTTGATTTTAGAAGAGGTCGAAGTAAAAAGACCAAAAGCTGCTGAGAAATTAAAAGGTAAAAATTCTGCTCGTTGGGATTATGAAGAGCCTGAAAAATTGGAAAAACTTGTATTGCAAGCAGAAGAAGCGATGGGGCAATCTGTTAGGTTTGAAGAGCCAGACCTTACTCCTGCGAATTATTCTGCAATTCACTTCTTGTTCAGATTACCGGGGCAAAAAAGAGTTTTTGAACTGCAGTTAATGGGATATAATGTAGCTGAATTCAAGGATTTGGATGATATCATTTATAAAATTTTAGACAATAAAAATGTAGCAGAGAAATATGAGCCACTTACTCAAAAACTCAAACCTCTAGTAATGACAGGTGAGGATAGGGACTTTGTTAAATATATAAAAGTCAAAGAAAAATTAGAAAGATTGAAATTTTCTCAGAAAGAAGAATTAAATCTTATAGGAAAAATAATCCTTGATGAGAATTTAGTAGAAAAAAATGATAATCAGGAATATGCAAATAAAGTAGCTGCATTATTACGAGCAAAAGATGTAGACGAATCTGATTTGAAAATTTTGGCGGAAAGAACTGAGTTGGAAGCAAATTATCAAGACAAAGAATATTTGAAAAACTTTAAAATAAAAGCTAACAACAACAAGAAATTCTCAGAATATCGTGCTGAAGCTTTTCTATTCCAAAGAGGAAAACAAGTGCCTTCAACAAACTGTGGTGATGAATATTTCTTACCACTAAATGTTGACTTGTCTGCAGAGTATGATTTGAATAACTTATACAAAATATACAAGCAATGTAACAATAGTTAGTTAGAAGTTTTTCTTTTTTTAGAATTCTTGTTTGGTTTTTTAGTAAAGTTTTGTGATAAAGAACTGTGTGAGGTTTGAATTCTTTTTACGCTGAAAACATCCGGCATGGCTTGAAGAGCGGTCATTACACGTCTAAGTGTATCAATGTTATCCAATTCAATACCGAGCTCTATTATGCCGACTTTGCCTTTTGTTTTGACATTAGCAGACGTTATACTTGTATTGTTATCTGAAACTACTCCGATTACATCTTTTAAAAGACCTAATTTTTCTGCTGTTTCAATTCTAATTGTTGTGTTGTATGTTTTATTAACATTATTGCCTGACCAATGAATATCCAAAAGTCTTTCAGGCGGAACATCATCAAGGGTTTTGCAATCAAGTCTGTGAATACTTACGCCTTTAGAACGTGTAACAACACCAACAATCGGCTCTCCTGGGATTGGAGAACAACATCTTGCAAAGGAATAAAGAAGACCTTCTAAACCAATAATATCTTTTTCTGATGCTTTTCGAGTTCTGTGTTGGAATGTTGTTTCTTGCTTTGGAGGTTTTTTAAGTCGATTTACGATTTTATTTAAGGTTGTTTCGCCATAGCCTAAAGCTGCAAACAAATCTTCCATACTTACATAATTCATTTGTTTTGCAACTTTATTGAACTCGCCTGATTTCATGTATTCATCGAACACAGCTTTTGTTAATTCGTGTTCAAGATTAGCTTTTCCGAGTTCAATATGTTCTTCTCTTTTATTCTTTTTGTACCATTGTTTAATTTTAGAAGTGGCTTGTTTTGTTACAACAAAATTCAACCAATCCAATCGTGGAGCAGAAACTTTTGATGTTAAAATTTCAACAATATCACCGTTTTTAAGCTTTGTATCAAGTTGTGCAATACGACCGTTAATCAAAGCACCAATAGTTTTGCTTCCGACATCGGAGTGAATACGGTATGCAAAGTCAATAGGAGTTGCATTTTGCGGCAAATCTATAACATCACCGCCCGGAGTGAAGGCAAAAACTTGATCGGAAAAAATATCTAACTTAACTGTATTTACATAATCTTCGGCATTTTGAGTGTCTTTGTTGTATTCAACCAATTTCCTCATCCAAGAGAATTTTATGTCATTAGCAGAATCCGCTTTTTTAGAGCCTTTTTCTTTGTATCTCCAGTGAGCAGCAATCCCGTATTCTGCGATATCGTGCATTTCCCAAGTCCTAATCTGAACTTCCAAAGGTTTTTGGCGAGGTCCGATTACAGAAGTGTGTAAGGATTGGTACATGTTACCTTTTGGCATTGCAATATAATCCTTAAATCTACCCGGAATAGGTTTAAATTGGGAGTGAATAAGACCTAAAACTTCATAACATTCTTTTTCAGTATCAACAATTACACGTACTGCCGTAATATCGTATAAATCGTGGAATGCGACATTTAATCGTTCCATTTTCTTATAAATACTGTAATAATGTTTTGCACGACCTGTAATTTTTGCGTTTATACCACTGGCTTTTACGTCTTTTGATATTTTTTCTATCAATAGATTTACTGCCATTTCTCGTTCGGCTTTTTTCTGAGAAACGAGTTGTGCAATTTCATAGTATTTATCAGGATGTAAATATTTTAACGACAAATCCTCAAGTTCGGCTTTGATTTTACCAACCCCTAAACGGTTTGCAAGAGGTGCAAAAATATCGATTGTTTCTTGTGCAATTTTTTGTTGTTTTTGCTGTGACATATAATTTAGCGTACGCATATTATGGAGTCTGTCAGCAAGTTTAAGGAAAATAATACGAACATCGCTAGCCATTGCGATAAACATTCTTCTAAAGTTCTCAGCTTGACGCTCTTCTCTTGACTTGAATTGAAGTTTCCCGAGCTTGGTAACTCCTTGAACCAAATTAAGAACATCTTCTCCAAACAAATCTTTAATTTCTTCCGGCTTAGTATCAGTATCTTCTAAAATATCGTGTAAAAAACCAGCCATAAGAGTATGTTTGTCAGCCTGTAAACTGATTAAAATCTTAACAACTTCCATAGGGTGTATGATATAAGGCTCTTCTGATATTCTAAATTGCCCGTCATGGAGTTTTCTGGCAAATTCAAATGCTTTTTCCAGCTCATTAATATCTTCTTTTGAGTATGATTTTTCTTTAAGAAGCTCTCTAATTTCGTCAAATGTTATCTCATATTTTTCCATAATAGTTATAATAGTTGTTTTTTGTAAAATATTCAAGAGTTTTTTTAGAATGTGTAAATCTTGCTGTGATAGCTCTTACAAAACCTGATGGTTCAGCTAAAGGTGTGATTGTTTTGACAATTGCGAAAAGGCTTGGGTTTACCTGTAAATTTTGTTGAAGTTGGTGAAAAAATGGAAGATTTAAAACCATCCAATTTAAAAGCGCTTTTAAAAGTACTGCTCCAATAAAAAGTTGCGTGCTTTAAATGTAAGAATGAATAAGCATGGCACGCAACTTAAAACGCAATTATTTTTTTGTTAGGTTATTAATACCACCATATGGCATGATAGCCTGGACGAACATCTAGGTACCTGTCTGTACATACAAAATTGTAAGATTCTGAAGCTCTACCGCTTTTACCGATGTTCAACCATTGCTTGTAAATATTGCTACCTAAAACGATTGTTCTATCATCGGCATCAAGTGCTGAATATGAAATTGTTTTACCATATGCTGATTTGCAATCGATATATGAACGAGTTTTAACTGTCCAAACTTTACGTCCATTAATAACTTCCAAAGGTACACCATTTCTTGCCAAGTATTTTGTATCAAAAGTATAACTACCATAGTTTGAAGATGGTTTAATACTATCTACATCAATATAATGTCCATCACCAATTTGTACCCAGTTTTTAGCAAAAGCCGGCAATGATGCAGTTGCTAAAACAACCAAAGACACAACTAAAGTTGCGATTTTTGTTTTTCTCATACTTTGCTCCATTTCTTATCAGAATCTGATATTTATTTATAATATGCTTAGTGCAATAGATTAAATATATAGTGTCAATAGGTTAAATATATTAAACTATATATTTAGACTGTTTGTTTTTATATTCTTCAAAAATTATAATTTAATTAATGGCAGCGAAAACTGAAATAAATATAAAATTAGGGAAAAGGATTAAATATCTACGTCAACAAAGAGGTTTAAGCCAAGAAAAATTGGCTGAAGCTCTGAATATTGCTACGACCTCATTGAGCTTTGTTGAAACAGGTCGTGGTTTTATGATCTTATCAACACTTGAAAAATTAGCAGGTGTTTTGGACGTTGAATTATATGAAATCTTTCAATTTTCAAGCATTACAACAAATGAAGAAATGTATAATTACATTATGACCCGTTTAAATATAATCAAAAATGATGACGAAAAATTGAAATTTGTTTACAACTTATTTAAAAGTTTGTTTTAATATTACATATTTTATAAATATTTTTCCTCAAAAACATATCATGACAACAACTTCTGATATTTTGCTACAAAAATTTGAAAAAAAATCGCAAATTGTGTACTATAATAGAAAAGTGCTTTTTTTGAATAGAGGAGTGTTCAATGAATAGATTTATAAAAACAGGTTTGGTGGTTTTGGCAACTGCATATATATCTTGCGTTGGAGCTTTTGCTGCTACACCGGCAGAGTTATATGATGATGTTTGGAAAATTGTTAATAAAAAATATTATGACCCGTCAAATAACAATCAAGATTGGGCAAAATGGCGTTATAGATATGACCATAAATTAAAAACAAACGAGGATGCGTATGTTGCGATTGATACAATGTTAGCAAGTTTGAACGATCCTTATACAAGATTTTTGCAACCAAAAGAGTTTTCAGAAGAAACACAATCAATCAAAGGTTCTTTAAAAGGAATTGGTACCCAAATCGGAGTGAGAGATGGAAACTTGGTTGTCATTGCTCCGTTGGAAGATTCTCCTGCAGAAAGAGCCGGAATTCTTGCTGATGATTTAATCCTTGAGATAAATGGCGAAAGTACAAAAGGGATTAGTGTTGATATTGCAGCAGATAAAATCAGAGGTGAAAAAGGTACTACGGTAAATCTTTTAATCCAAAGGAAAGGCTGTCCAAATAAAGTTTACAGTATTGTGAGAGATGAGATTGAAGTTAAATCAGTATCTTGCAAGCCGCCTTTTGAAACAAGTGTAATTCCGGAGGATATTCAATATATCAGATTAAGTTCTTTCATAAGCAAAAATGCTGCAAGTGAAATTGAAGAAATATTGAACAAATCAAGCAGTAAAAAAGGTTATATTATTGATTTGCGCTCAAATCCGGGAGGACTTTTGACCAATGCAATTTATATTTCAGATATGCTTTTAAAAGGCGGAGTTATTGTAAGTACGGTAGATAGAGATAGATACAAAAGTACGACAAGAGCAAGATATAATCAGGTTACATCAAAACCAATTGTTGTCTTGATTAATAAGGGTTCTGCTTCTGCAAGTGAAATTCTATCAGGAGCATTAAAAGATAATCGCAGAGCGACTATTGTCGGAGAACAATCTTTTGGTAAAGGTTTGGTACAAGAAATTAATAAATTACCGGATGAAGCCGGCATGAATATTACAATACAAAGATATTTAACACCGTCAGGAACTGATATTCACAAAAAAGGTATTACGCCTGATGTTGTGGTAGAATTAACTAAGGAGAACGTTGAAGCTAAAGATGACGTTCAGTTGAAAAAAGCTATAGAAGTATTGGAACAAATGTCATGTCTTGTACAAAAGAATGGAATTTAAAAAGTAATATTGATGATAAAAAGTCTTTAATTGACAGGCTTTTAGAAGTAAGAGGAATTGTTTCAGAGGGTGCTAAACAAGAGTTTTTGCATCCTCTTGAAATTACGTTAACTCATCCAAATGCGTTTACTGATATGCATAAAGCAGTCGATAGAATTGTTAAGGCAATTGATAATAAAGAAAATATTCTTATATATGGTGATTTTGATGCGGATGGTGTAACTTCAACCTCTGTTTTGTTGCGAACTTTTCGATATTTAGATGCAAAAGTCGATTTTTATATTCCAAATCGTGAAACAGAAGGACATGGTTTAAACTCAAAATCTCTTGTAAAACTAATGAGCCAAAAGCAGCCCAAATTAATTATTACGGTTGATAATGGGATTAGTAATGTTGATGAAGTCAAATTTATCAATAGTTTTGCAAGAGATGTAATTATTACGGATCACCACGAAGCACCGGAAGTTTTACCGGAAGCTTATGCAATAATAAACCCGAAATCTATGAATGCGTTAGATGAAAAATTAACTGCATTGCAAATTGAGTATTTAACTTCTCTTGCAGGTGTTGGAGTTGCGTTTAAACTTGCTCAAGGAGTTTTGGAAAGATATGACAAATTGGCTTTTAGCCAAGAGTTGTTACCTTATGTCACAGTAGGAACTATTGCAGATTTAGTTCCTTTGATTGGTGAAAACAGATATTATGTGACAAAAGGTTTGGAATTAATATCTAAAGGTAAACACTACGGATTAAAGCGAATGTTGGATGTTGCCGGAATTAATGTTGATAACGGCTTAACCTCTGAACAAGTAGCCTTTACAATTGCACCAAGAATAAACGCTTCCGGTCGTTTAGATACTGTGGATGCGGCTATAAAACTAATGACATCGGACAACAAACAAGAAATTGAGATGTCAATTATTACGTTGGAAAATTATAACAAACTTAGACAAGAACTTTGTGCCGAAACCTTTGCAGAAGCGGATGAATTGTGGAAATCTACCGGCATGAGAGATAATGCAGTTGTGTTATTTAATAAAGATTGGCATATCGGAATTGTTGGGATTGTTGCTTCAAAATTTGTTGAAAAATATTACAAACCGGCATTTATTATGACATATTCTGAAGAAGCAAAACAATTTAGATGTTCGGCTCGTGGTGTAAAAGAGTTGAATTTGTATGACATAATGTGCAATATTTCAGATTATTTTGACGGATTTGGCGGTCACCAATTGGCAGGAGGTTTTGCGTTTAGTGAAGAAAAAGCCTCTTTTGAAACTGTAAAAAAAGCATTAAATAAAACGATTGATGAGATGTTGAATGGCGAGAAATTAAATCCGTCAATTGATATTGATTTAGAACTTGATATTAAAGATGTTGATATTTCTTTGGTGGAAGAAATTAGTAAGCTTGAACCGTTTGGAATGTCAAATCCTTCTCCGACTTTTGCTGTGAAGAATTTGACACTAAAACAAAAAATGTTAATGGGTTCGACTAAAGACCATTTAAAACTTATTGTTAATACTCCTGACGGAACAAAGGATTGTGTTTGGTGGTCAAGAGGCGATATTCCGCTTATTGCAGGAGATAAATTGGATATTGCATTTGCTCCTCAATTGAATACTTTTAATGGAGTTACGAATGTTCAATTAATTCTAAAGGATGTTCATTCTGACGCTTTAAAAGAAGAAGAACAATCAAAAATCAAGGTTTATGATCATCGTAAAAAGACAAATATTTTTGCGCAAGTAAATGACTATATTAAAAATTCAAAACTCGGAATTTCTGTGTTTGTAGAAGATAGACGAATTTTGGATGCACTAAAGCCTTATCAAGATATTACAAATTGTATTGTAAATCGTCAAACTGCATGTAAAAATGATGTATTAATGTTTTTTGATTATCCTTGTAATGAAGATGTTTTGGAGCAACTTAAACAAACAGTTTGCGCTACATCATTGCATTATATGAATTATCAAAATCAAAGAACTGATGAAGAGGGGATTTTAAAATCTTTTGCAAGTATGATTAAATATTGTTGCAACAATTTGGACGGAAAATTTGTTTTTGTAAGAGCTGCAGCTGCGCTTGGTATTACAGAAGAAGTTGTAGAAACTCTTTTGCAAATTTTTTCAGATTGTGGAATGATAAAAATAACGGAAAGAGAAGAAGATTTTTATATTATAGAAAGTTTTGGAGTTATAGAACTTTCAAAAGCGTTGCATAGTGTTAAGTATGCTGAATTCATCGAATTAATGAATACGATAAATGATTATAAAAATAAATTTATGACTATAGAAATATAATGATAGATAGGATTTGAAGTATGAAAAACAGTAAATTTGTGTCACCATTTTTTGCAGGTATTTTTGTAATTGTAGCAATGATAATTTATTATGCTCTTTGCTATGCGTTTAGTTTTAAGTTTGGATTTTTTGATATTGAAGAAGTTGGTGTAACAGAAGTTACAACATATTTATTTTATGGTTTTGCAGCCGGTGTTGCAGCTTGTTGCGCTAAAGATTTTTGGAAAACTCCGGATTGGAATACATTTTGTGCATTAATGTTTTTATGGTGTGCTGCCTTGTTAAGAGAAATGGGAATTCAACATTGGTTAACTTCACATGATACTGTAATCACAAAATCAAGATTTTTTACAAATCCTAATAACCCACTTTATGAAAAAGTTGTAGCCGGTTTGTTGATGAGTTTTGTTTTATTAGTTTTGATTTTTGTTGTATGTAAATGTTTTAAAAAACTTGTATTAGGTTTGGCTAAATTCAAAGCTGTACCTTGGACGTCAGCAACTTTTATTGTCCTTGCAATTGTTACACAAATTGTTGACAGATTACCTGCTAATTATATGAAAGCTACCGGAGTAGCATTATCAGACAATGTATTCTTTATTTGCAAGATTTTTGAAGAAGGTGGAGAATCGCTTTTACCATTGTTGTTTGCAATTGCTTTGTTGCAATATCATTCTAAACGTTAAATTGTTTATGTAAAATTTGTACCTGTAATGTATAACGCAACTATAAAAATTTATGTTACAATCCTTTTATGGGACGAAAAATTACCGTAGCAGAAATGGCACCGCATATTCACAGTTTTTTACCGAACGAAAATAAGGTAAAAAAACTTGCTGATTGGCTTGCTGATTGGATAAAAAATGCCCTTAAATCAGGGAAAATAGTAGCTTTTGATTATTTGCCGTCAAAAGGAGATTTGGCATGTCATATAGGTGTTAGTCAAGGTACGGTTCAGAGTGCGTACAGGCTAGTGGAAGATTTGGGTTTGATTGAATCGAAACAAAGACTTGGAACTTTTATTAAGAATCCAACATTAGTGACTGAAAAGTTGACATCTAAGCGTGAATTAGCGGTGGAAATTGTTAAAAAATATTTGTCAGAAGCTGAATATAAAATTGGTGACAAGATTGTTTCAGTAAGAAATCTTTCTCAAATCCTTGGCATACCAAATACGACTCTAATTGCGGCTATAACTTGCCTTGTAAATGACGGAATATTAGATAAACAAAAAAACTCATTTTATCTAAAATCATCTAGTTTCAAGATACAAAAAATAGAAACTCAAACTTTAGTTGAAAAAACTGCTGAGAATATAAAAAAATATATTAGTAATCTTAATTCGGGAGATAAACTACCGCCAAATACGCAGTTAGCTAAAAATTTTGGAGTTAGCATAAAGACAATTCATGACGCA
This sequence comes from uncultured Vampirovibrio sp., assembly GCA_964584885.1. Lineage (GTDB taxonomy): Bacteria > Cyanobacteriota > Vampirovibrionia > Gastranaerophilales > Gastranaerophilaceae > CAG-196. The sequence goes on along the minus strand of CAZPBG010000029.1, from coordinate 7,669 downwards.
ATTAAATTGTTGATTAAAGAAGGAATTTTGCAAACAAAACGTGGACGATATGGAACTTGTGTTGCAGAAGAAAATCCTGAACTTTATTCTTATGAAAAGATTGAACAAAATTTAAGACATTATATTCATGAAAATGCTCAAGTTGGAGATAAACTTCCTTCTATAAAAGAATTCGCCGGTTTGTATAATACGAGTGAAAAAACGGTAAAAAGAGCGCTTGATAATCTTGCATCAGAAGGTTATTTAACATTTGCACGAGGTCGTTATGGTGGGACATTTGTCATGGATATTCCTCAGGCTGCAAACGAAGCGTACAAATGGTTAGCCCTCAATTCTGAGTACATTCTCCCTAATTAACGCTTTTTTGCCAATAGGAATTGTTATTTTTTCTTGTGAATGTGTAATTTTAAACCCTGAAATTGTTGGCACAGGAAGTGTTTTGAAATATTTATCCAGCCACTCTTTGTTGTCAACTTCTAAAAAATCTCCCAAAACAATTCCTTTGCAATATTTTGTGAATTTTTCTATATTAAACAATTGTTGGAACATTTTATCAATTTTGTAAACAGGTTCGTTCAAATCTTCTGCAAAAAATATAAAATCTTCACTCGGTATAAAATCTTGACCACAAAGAGAAACCACTGTTGAAAGATTTCCTCCCCAAATAATTCCATTAGCAGTTCCTGATTTATAAATGTTATTACCAATGAACTCGAGGTCTTCTCCATTTAAAGTTTTAACAAGTGAATTCCAAGTGCTTTTTTGTTTTGTTGAAAATTCCTCCAATTCTTGAATTTGATTAGAAGAAATCTTAACCCCAAAATCACTGCATGCCATAGGACCGTGGTAGGTTATTATTCCTGTTTTTTTATAAATCATGAGTAGGAGTGCTGTCACATCCGAAAAACCAACAAATGGTTTTGGATTGTTTTTGACAATATCATAATCGATTTTGTTTATTAATCTTATTGCGCCGTAGCCTCCACGAGCGTTCAAAATTAAATCTATTTGATCATCTTGAAAAAATCGATGCAATTCTTCCAGTTTATCTTCGTCAGAACCGGCAAGATAAGCATTTTTATCAAAGATATTTTTTGATAATTTAACCCTAAAGCCTATCTTTTCCAGATAGGCTTTAGAATTCTCGATTTTTTCTTTATCACATGCTCCTGAAAGAGCTATTATACCGATTGTTTGCAAATATATTTATTCCTTTTCTTTAATTTGTTTAGCGTTAGCTAAATCATCTTCATCAATTTTTTCTGATTTTTTCTTGTCTTCGTTTTCTAATTGTTTGTTAATAATAAGTGTTTGAAGAACTTGGAAACAGTTGCTTGAAATTAAGTATAACAATACACCTGCAGGAATTGGAATTATAATGAACGTAAATGTCAACATAATTGGCATAAATGTGTTCATAGACTTTTGCATAGCTTGTGCAGCGGCATCCTGTTGAGTATTTTTATTCATTGCCATCATTGCTTTTTGTGAGAAGAACATTGTTAAAGCAAATAATGCAATTAAAAGAGCTACATCGTAATGTATTTTTGTTTCAACTTCATTTGTTGGTATAGTAGCTGTCAAAATACCGTCTTTTCTAACAAATTCAACCGGAGTTGTTTGTTTTGTTTGAACATCCATGATATCAATATCAGCTTTTTCGATTTGATCAAGTTGGCTGAACTTTAAGTTCAAATTATCCAAACTAATTTTAAAATCAACGTTTTCACCAGGGGTTAATTCTCCTTGAACTTCAACCGCTTTGGTTGGTTTAAGAATTTTAACAGATGCTAAAACTTCATTATCTTTTAAGTATACTTTAGCGGTTTTGCCTGTCATAAAAGTATCATATTTAGAAACTCCTAAAACCCCGTCTTGAGAAATTCCTGCTGAAGATTTTAGAGTTGCGTCCAATCTGTTAATAAACAAGAAATGAGAATCACCTGCAAGTTGAATGAATTGAGGGCTCATCAATGTTGAATATAACAAAATAAAAATAGGCATTTGGATTAAAAGCGGGAAGCAACCTGCCATTGGATTGAATTTGTGTTCTTTATAGAACTCCATCATTTTTTGTTGCATTTTTTGAGGATCGCTTTTATATCTTTCCTGAATAGCTTTCATTTTAGGTTGAAGCATTTGCATTGTGCGCATAGAACGTTGTTGAGAAACCCCTAGCGGCCACATTGCAGCTCTTACGATTATTGTCAAAAGTATAATGCCGACACCATATCCGCCGACAATTGAAAGCATTTTTAAAACATCAATGGTTAGTGTAGTAAAATCCATATTCTCTTCCTTAAAAATCTGATACTCGTTAATTATCCTGTAAAGAAAGAGCTAAGTCAATGAGTTGCGGAAATATTTTATTTATAATACTCTGAATTGATTTTTGCAAATTTAACATTTGCATAAAAATATTTCAAAATCTGATAGGCATTATAACCTTTTTTGGCGAGGTTATTCGCTCCGTATTGGCTCATTCCCACTCCGTGCCCATTTTTCTTGATTCCGTCGTCATACGATGGCACTGATTTTAAGAATGCTAAATCTTTTGTCCAAACTTGTCCTGCAGTTGTCGTCTGTCCACCGGCTGATGCAGAATAGTATGCAGGAATAATTTTCCCGTTATGCACTAATACCAAGCCTTCTGTTTCAGTAACAGCATCGTTTGTTTGAGGTGTTTCTGCGCTTGCTCCGCCGTAAGCTTGATCTTCAGGAGTGTCTTTTAAATCATAACCGTATTTACCACGTTTGCCTAAATTCGCTAGGGCATAACTTCTTGCTGCGATTGCTTGAGCTTTGTGCGCATCGTGTTCCCAAGATGGAGGCATTTCTGAGGGAACAACTCCTTGCAAATATTTCTCAAGCGGTATGTCATTGATTACGGTTAAGCCAATACCGTCATTTATTAATTGAAAATGACCTCTATACCATTTTCTTTTTACGCTTACAAAACCATCCGGCTCCGGTTTGATAACAATTTTGTTGCTATTTATTTTCTTATATTGACCATCTACTTTTATTGCAATAACACCTCGATAAGCTTTGAATTCATAACCTTTCATTTTATCCATTACAAATAAAAGCTTATTTGTTTTGCAATCAATAATTTCAGCTTTTGTAGATGCGCCCAAAAAGGTTTTATTTACTTGCGTTTGAAGTCCGATTTTTATTGCAAAGCAAGGCTGAATAAAAAACAACAGCATTACAAACAAAAAAACAAACTTTTTTACAAATTTTACTAACAAATTCCGAACCCTTCTCCCATAAATATATTATACACAAAAAGAGTTCAGAGAAAAATTACATTGAGCTAGAAAAATATAAAATATCTTGATCGCCGTCAGCAATTTCTTCAAGTCTACTAAGAAATTTTGAATCAGCTTCTTGTTGCTTTTGGTTTATTTTTTCTATTTGTTTTCCAAAACAACTTGCTAAGTAATCGAAACGTTTTGCCATGTTTTCATTTCCTTTTTTACGGAAATCATTTGCAATCAAAGCGTTTCTATTTTGTTCGTGTTCAGCTCTGTAGGCGCTACTATCTAAACCTAAAACTTCACAATCTCTACGTCCTAAAGCTTTTAATGTCTTTAATGCTTTAACAAGTTTTGTTGCGATTTCATTGTCTGAATATTTTTCCATCATTGAATTAAAAGGATCTTTGAAAACTACAGATAAAGAGTTCTCTACTTTGCTTCCTGTATGAAGTAATTCAAGATCGGATGTGATATCATTCATTTTTGTTAAAGTTAAAGTCTCTTTATAGGGTTTAGTGTTTTCGGCGAAAATCTTTTGAATATTCTTAATTCTTGCTGAATCTTTAATTGGTGCAGCAATCGCAAATCTTGCTTTAAAACTAGTGTTGTCAATGTTATTTAACATTTTTATTTACCTCCATTGACGGATTTAAAAACGGTAAATAAAAAATTTTGCTAGATTGTTAAGAAATTGTTACTAAAATAAGATGCAAAAAGTCGAAGAATGTCAATTCTCGCATATACACAAAAGGGCTTGAAAGAAATTTTTCTTTCAAGCCCTTTAATAATTCCTGCATTAGTTATCCCATTATCATAAATTTATGATTAGAATGTCCTAAACCGTTTGTGTAAGTCGTATCTTGAGCTGCATAATTAGGAGTTATTTCTCCATTAATTCCGGCAATCCCTCCGACTTCGCCGCCACCAAACACCGGTTGTGTCCGTTGCGCTTTGGCAGGACCCTGTATTTGCTCGACATTGGGATTTAATGTTAATCCAAGTAGTTTTCCGATACCACCCATAGTTCGTCCTTTTTTACATGTGTATACATATTATTAAAGTCTTAAAATAATAAAAAATTGCTCGTTTAATAAAAAAAGTTACAAAAATTTACATAAAAACTTGTATTTAAGAAACACTCATGGTACTATTCTCTTGTCAGACTACTGAGAAACGCTTTTATTGAGCAAAAATTAACTCAGCAAGTGACGAGTACTCGAGTGCCAGTAAGGGCTTGAATTAGGACTACAAGTTAAACGATAGCTTGTTTCGTTAATAGCAAATGTTCTTATACTACACTCACAAAGTAAAGGATGTAAAAATGAATACAGATCCAATAGCAGATATGCTAACAAGAATTAGAAACGCTAACGCTGTTTCTCACCCTTCAGTAGAAATGCCATCTTCTAAGCTAAAAGTAGCTCTTGCTAAATTGCTTAAATCAGAAGGTTTTATCACTGATTATTCAGAAAAAGTTGATGGTCACTTTAAAACATTGTCTATCGAACTTAAGTATGATGAACACCACAAACCTGTTATTACAAGCTTAAGAAGAGTTTCAAAACCAGGTTTGAGAAACTACTGCAAAGCTAAAAACTTACCTCAAGTATTAGGTGGTTTAGGTGTTGCTGTTGTTTCAACAAGTAAAGGTCTTTTAACTGACCGTAAAGCAAGAAAAGAAAACCTTGGTGGTGAAGTTCTTGCTTACATCTACTAAGAAGTGAATAAATGATTCGTAGCCAATTGGTTATCAAGTCACTTAATTGCTTAAAAACACACTAACGGGCGTAATTGGCAGAAAAACCCGTAAAACAAAAAGGAGAAAATTTATGTCACGTATTGGTAAAAAACCTATTGAAATCCCATCTGGGGTTGAAGTAAAAATCGACGGTAACTTAATTACCGTAAAAGGACCTAAAGGAACTGAATCTGTAGAATTCAGAAACGAAGTAAAAGTTTCTGTAGCAGATAATCATATCTTAGTTGAACCAAATTCTGAAGATAGAAAAACAGGTGCATTGCACGGTTTATTCAGAACTCTTATTGCAAACGCAGTAAAAGGTGTTCACGAAGGATTTGAAAAGAAATTAGAAATCGTTGGTGTTGGTTACCGTGCTAACATGGAAGGTTCTAATTTAAATATGGCTTTAGGTTATTCTCACCCTGTTGTTATCGTTCCTCCAGCAGGAATTACTCTTAGCGTTGAAGCTAACACTAAGATTTCTGTAAAAGGTACTAACAAACAAACAGTTGGTGACGTAGCAGCATTCATCAGAGGAAAAAGACCTCCTGAAGTTTACAAAGGAAAAGGTGTTAAGTACGAAGGTGAATACATCAGACGTAAAGCTGGTAAAGCTGGTAAAAAATAGTGCTACGCACGTAGACATTTGGACGGAACACATTGATATAATCACAAGAATTTTAGATAAATTACAAGTGTTCTTTCTGAACAAGCTACAAGTTGAATAGCCCTATAGAATATGGATTGGGTTTTAACCCAACAGCAAAGTTACATGTGAAGGGCTTTAGCCCGTTAAAGCAGTAAAGGAAAGAAAAAATGATTAAACAAGAAATTAGAAAACCAAAAGTTCAAAAAAGACACCAATCAATCAGAGTTAAGTTGGCTGGTACAACTGAATTCCCTAGATTGGCAGTATACAGAAGCACAAAACACATCTATGCTCAACTTATTGATGATGAAAAACACGTAACTGTATGTTCAGCATCTTCAGTTGACAAAGACCTTAAAGAAAAATTAGCTCACGGTGGTAACATCGAAGCTGCTAAGGTTGTTGGTGAAGCTATCGCTAAGAAAGCTCTTGCTAAAGGTGTTGAATGTGTTGTATTCGACAGAGGCGGTTTCTTATACCACGGTAGAGTTGCTGCATTAGCAGACGCTGCTAGAGAAGCTGGTTTGATGTTCTAATTTTTGAACTGAAAGAATTAACCGAGGGCAAAGCCATTTGGCTTTGCCCTCGGTTTTTATATTAATTTTAACAAATGTAACGTCAATACTTGCCTTGAAAGCATGTTTATAATAGTATTTTAGTGGTTACGCTAGTTTGATAGATTTGCTCTAGTTGAGAATTTGAAATTATCCTCAATGAAACAGCATGGCCCGTAGTAAAACAAGTTAAAACAAAAAAGGAGACACAAGATGTCAGTAGCATCACTTATTGAACTTTTAGAAGCAGGCGTTCACTTCGGACACCAAACTCAACACTGGAACCCAAAAATGAAACAATACATTTACGGGGCTAGAAATGGTATTTATATTCTAGATTTGAGAAAAACTACAGAATTACTTGACGCTGCTTATGAAGCAGTTAGAGAATATGCAGCAAAAGGACGTAACGTTCTTTTCGTTGGTACAAAAAAACAAGCAGCAGAAGTTGTTGCAGAAGAAGCTACAAGAGTTGGCGCTTATTACATCAACAGAAGATGGTTAGGCGGTATGTTAACTAACTTTGAAACAATCAGAGGAAGAGTTAACAAACTTAGAGAATTGGAAGATTTCATCGCATCAGGTCATGCTGAAAAATTACCTAAGAAAGAACAAGCTCAATTAAGCAGACAACTTTCTAAATTGAGCAAAACTTTAGGCGGTATTAAAGAAATGCGTGGTTTACCTGATATTATTTTCGTTGTAGACCAAGCAAAAGAAGACATCGCTATTGCTGAAGCTAACAAATTAAACATTCCTGTTATTTGTTTGGCTGATACAAATGCTAATCCGGATGGTATTGATTTCGTTATCCCTGGTAACGATGATGCAATCCGTTCAATCAAATTAATCACTTCAAAACTTGCTGATGCAGTTGCTGAAGGTAAAACTTTGAGAGAAAACAACGCTAACGCTAAGAAAATCGAATCAGTAACAGCTGCTGATGCTGGAGTGTTGGCATAAATAAGTGACTGAGTGAATAAGTGACTGAGTGACCGAGTTGAAAAATGTTATTGTCCTAGTCACTTATCATTCTATATAGAAGGAGAATTATAAATGAATATTACAGCTACAATGGTAAAAGAACTTCGTGATAAAACCGGCGCAGGTATGATGGATGCTAAAAAAGCTTTAGTTGAAGTTGATGGTGACATGGAAAAAGCAATGGAAGTTCTTCGTCAAAAAGGTATCGCTTCTGCTGATAAGAAAATGGGTAGAATTGCTGCTGAAGGTAGAATTGGTTCATACGTTTCTGATACAGTTGGTGCAATGATTGAAATTAACTGTGAAACAGACTTCGTTGCTAAAAATGAAGAATTCATTGAATTAACAAATAACTTAGCTCAATTCGTTGCAGAATCAAATCCTGCTGACGTTGAAGCTCTTCTTGCTTCTACTTGCCCAAAATGTGGTAAAACTATTGAAGAAGTTCTTAAAGAAAAAATCGCTTCAATCGGTGAAAAAA
>CAZPBG010000028.1:0-23428 GCA_964584885.1 uncultured Vampirovibrio sp. | reverse complement strand
TAGTAGTTATAGGCATATTTATTCAGTTCATCTCGTAAAAATTTAATTCTGTTTTGCATTATTATATCTCTATACAATATCAGTTCGGACAACCGCTTGACTATCTTTATTTGCACATAATACAACCAATAAGTTATTTACCATATTAGCTTTTGTTTTTTCATCCAAATTAACATATTTATTATTAGCAAGTTTATCCAATGTCATTTCTACCATTCCAACAGCACTTTCTACTAATGCTTTCTTTGCATCAATGATAGCTTGTGCTTGTTGTCTTTGTAACATAGCAGCTGCAATTTCAGAAGAATACGCCAAATGTGTTATACGAGCATCTAAAATTTTAATACCTGCAGATACAACATTATTTTGGATTTCAATTTTTAATTTTTCTGAAATCTCGGCACTATCACCTCTTAAAGACTGTGTTTCCGAATTATCCGGAGCGTCATATGGATAAAGACGAGCAATATTTCTTAATGCACTATCACATTGTGCAGATAGGAATGAGTCATAAACTTCTACATTAAAAAGTGCTTTTGCTGTATCTTGAATTACCCATGTTGTCATAATTCCAATCTCAATAGGATTTCCTAATGCATCATTAATCTTTTGTCTTCCATTATCTGAAGTTCTAGCCTTCATTGAAATTCGCTGTTCTTTTGTAAAGGGATTAACCCAATAAAAACCAGCCTTTTTAATAGTTCCTACATATTTACCGAATAAAGTTAAAACTGATGCTTCTTGAGGGTTTAAAATTTTAAATCCGGAAAGTAAAAATAATTCAACTATTAATAATATTCCGGCAAAATCTGCAAAAACTCCCATAGTTAAAACACAACTTAAGCTGATAAGAATTATCATTAATAAAAGAACTAATGCGGATATGGATACCATTGCCCAACCATCTGAATAATTAGCAACCGTTTCGGAAACTTTAGAAACTATTTTTAGTGTAGCCGGTTGTGAATTTGTTTCATATGATGTTGCAGGAGTTTTATTGACATTATCCAGTAAATTTTTTATAAACAATGCATTGCCAACTATTTCAACAGTTCGTGTTGAATATTTTGAAAAATATTTTGCCAATTCACCATTATCAAAAACTAATATTCCGCATTTTTTGCATCTATCAATAATTACATTATTACACAACACTTTTTCCATTGTTGAATTGCAACTATCACAAATTCTATCTTGTTCTTTAATTTTTACAGCCGGTAATGAAAATAAATCAATTACTTCACAAGAAGGGTCAAACTGTTTGCACAATTTTTCAAAATTTTCTTTTGAAATTACTACTGAGTTACAAGATTTGCATATCTCAAATTTAATACCATAGTATTCATAATTTGCAGTTTCTCCTGTACATTTAACACAATTTGCCATTAAAAATCCTCCTTTTTTATATAAGTTAGAACTCTCAAAATCCCCATCATTATCCAAAATACAAACTGGATTTGTGGTCTAAAAAATACTGTATCTACAAAACCATGCATCAAAATCCCGATTAACGAAATTAGAGCAATTGAAACATAGATAACTTTTATATTTTTTCTTTTTAAAATATACGTTATAGCAGATTTAAGGTTCAATCCAACAAAAGCTAAGAATGCCAAAAGTGCAAAAATTCCGCTTTCAACAGCTGTTTCTAAATAAATATTATAAGCACTCAACGCATCAAAACCTGTTTTCATATACAAACCATAAATTTCACGAAAATTTTGGTTGCCAACTCCAATTCCCAAAATCCAATTATCTTTAAACATATCAATACAAGAATTGTAAACATTAAATCTAAAAGAATTAGAACTGTCACTTCTCATTGCAAAGATTGAAAAAATTCTTGCTCTAAGTGAAGCTGTAGAAATTACAACCATAAAAACAAACGCACTAAAAGCAGCTGCCAGAGTCATAAACATTTTCTTGAATTTAGGTTTTAAAAATCTATAAATCAATAATGCTAACAAAATAAATTCAAAAAATAAACCGATATAAGAGCCACGACAGCCTGTTAAAACGATTGATATTGCAACTAACAAAAAACAAACAAGACCAAAAACGGCTGTTTTGTAGTGTTTATTAACTAGTGGAAGAAATGATAAAACCAAAGTTGATGGCAAAACTGACAACATATAACCTCCAAATAAATTTGGGTTATATGGTTTTAATGAGCCATAAACTCGAGTCATTACTTCTTCTGGGTTTAATCTTGAAACATCTTGCCAACCTGAGATTTCTGAAACAGAAAGAAAGTTTTGTTTTAAGGCAATAAAGCTTTCTCCCACGGCAGAAAGTGCAAGAGCCAGTAAAATGTATTTTATTTTGCTTTTATTATCTTTTAGGTAATGTACAAGTGATACATAAAATCCTAAATAAATAAGAGTCTTTGAAAAACCTTTTAGGCTCAAAGCTAATAACGATGAGCCACAAACGCTTATTAATACTATTAAAAAGTATATTAATAAAAACTTGTCTGCAATATTTAAAGTAAATTTTTCATTAGGTTTTACCAAAAGTTTTATAAATGTAAGCATTATTGCAAAAATTGCGAAATAGCCAATACTGTCAGATGATGCAAATGTTGAAGTAAAAATTACAAGTAAAATATTTGCAAAAATCAACCAATCAATTTTTTGCAACACAAAACTTCTGTCATAAACAGGTTTTAAAAATTGTTGAATTTTTAACAATATGCTATTTAGAAGCATTATCAACCCTCACACTAACCCTCTCCCCTGAAGAGGACTTTCGCACATCAAAGCCTTAGCCAACCAAATTGTTTTCTCCGGCATCTTCAACTTTAACTTCAGATGTAACTCTAACATCAGAGATTGTGCCGTTGAATTTATATTTTTCACCTTCAAGTGTTACAGGCAATCCCATTTTGATTTTATTACCGCCAACAACAGCTCCGTCTTTTGTAATTTTTGCTGTGTCAGTAATTGTAACTACCGCATCAAAAATTGCAGGTTGAGCAGGATCAGGTACTAAAAGATTTTTTGAAGCCGGTGAAAAAGTTTGTCTAGGTTCAGAATGTACGTCAATTACATTAAGTTCTGTATAAGGTACATTTCTAATAGTAATAAATGTTTTATCATTTGCTACGATAGGAAAATCTTCTCCTGTTACGGTTACACCACGTAAAAATACTTGGAATGTAATCGGTGAAGTTGCTTCAATCTGTTTATCAGCAGTTTGTCTAAAATGTTTAGCAGTACAAACACCCACTATCAAAGCAATAATAACCCCGGCTACTATAATTAAATCAACCAATCCAAATTTTTTCATATATTAAACTCCTAATATTCTAAATCAATATGCTCAGGCATGGCCGCTAATATTTCATCAATATTAGTAGTTGCACAACCATATTGCTTAATAACAATACCAGCCGCAATATTACCAATAATTGCCGCATAAACAGGTTCTGCTCCAATTGCTAAAGCTAACGTAAATGTTGCTGTTACGGTATCACCAGCACCTGTTACATCAAAAACTTTTGATTTGTTAAACACAGGAATATGCGTATATTTGTTATCTTTTTCAACAACAACCATGCCATCTGAACCGCAAGTGATTAATACGTTTTCTGCATCTGTATCAGCAATCAACTTTTGACCGGCTTTTACAAAATCTTCTTTAGTTCTTAAATAATATCCGACATGTTTTTGAGTATCGGGTAAATTCGGAGTCATTGAGTAAACCCCTTTGTATCTGTTCAAATCTTTTTGAGCATCAACAATAACTTTTTTTGAATATTTTTTCGCAGTATCAATTACTGCTCTAATAATATTATCAGATAAAGTTCCGATATGATAATCAGAAAGAATAACTGCATCATAATCAGGGATAAGTTTCACAACTTTATTAATAATTTTTTCTTCAGTTTCTTTAGAAATTGGAGCGTTAGTTTGTCTGTCAATTCTCACGATTTGTTGAGTTATAGACTGTGAGCATGCTCCTGAAATACGAGTTTTTGTAATTGTTTTACGTTCTTTATCAGTTATTAAAGAAGAACAATCAATTCCTGCTTCTTCAAAAGCATTTTTTAAATCTTGTGCTTGATAATCATCACCAACAACACCAACAACACTAACTTTGCCACCGTTTATTGCAGATACGTTGTGAGCAGCATTTGATGCACCACCAAGAATGTATTTTGTGTGAGTATGCTGCAAAATCAAAACAGGAGCTTCTCTAGAAATCCTTTCAGTATCTCCATAAACCATTTCATCAAGAGCTAAATCACCTACAACAAGGATTTTTGCATCTTTTATTTTCTTAATAATTTCTGATAATTTTTTTGTATCTACACTCATATATCCATCTCTCTTATGATTGCTAATAATTTAAATATCATATATAATATTAACATAAAAATATAAATATAAAGAGAGATTAAATGGCTGAGAATTTTAGTAAAAATGACTCCTTTGATATAAAGGAATTAGCAACCTTAAATGAAGATATTTCGGTAGATTTTATCGAACAACTTCAAAACAAAGTTGCACAAAGTGCCAGCAATCTTTCTGAAAACAAAAATGACGGAGCTTTATTTGAAGAAGTTACACCAACATCTGAAACACCTGCAACAGAAGTTTCGACAGAACCAAAAGAAAATAATGCGGAACAAAATTCTGAACAAGCGGAAGATGTAAAAGAAAAAGTTAATATTGATGATAATATTGATGATAATTTTGTAAAAAAATATAAAGCTAAATTAAATAAACAAAAAGGCGGTAATACTGAGCCGGAAGTGGTTTCAAAAAAAGTAACGGAAGAACCCGTTCAAGGAAAAGACGAAGCGAATGATATTGCTAATTTAACATCAGGCAATATCGTAGAAAAGCCTATTGTAAAAGAACAGGTTGAATATAATGAAAGCCTTGATTATTTAGATGACAATGTTAAATATTCAAAATATGTTATATATGTTGATCCGGAGAATACTGAATTTATAGAAAGTTTAACTGTTAAAGAGCGAAAAAATTTAATAAACAAAATTTTAAGAGAACAGGATGATATTGCAATTACAAAAAAACGTTTTTCAATGTTACAAGCAGTTATAAAACATTCAATAATTGCCATCATAACAATTGCGGTTTCCGTTCCTGTTATTTATTACACAATCAATGCTTCTTTAGAAGCTTCTATTAATAACTACAGAAATTCACAAACATTCTTCAAAACTTTATACAAAGAAAAAGGCAAGATTAAATCTACGTCATCTTTTTATTAAGCTCGTTGAGCTTTTTGCTCACCAAGTATCAAATCTGAAGCAAAATTTCCGAGTTTATATCCAGCAATGGATGCTCCGACAAAAGCTAGTCCTTTAGCGGCTCCGGGCACGAATTTTAATGAAACTTTATTACATATTTTTTTAGTTTCACAGAAATCTTTTAACGCTTCAGCTTGTTTTTCTAAGAATGGATTTTTCTTATAAAGAGCTTCTCTTTTGTGCGTAACAGATGCACCTTTTTCTTTTGTGGTATATGGCATTCCAAGAATTCTCTTTGCAATAGCTTCACTACCAAACATTGTGCCTAAAGCTAATGCCTCACGAGCAGTAGCATCAATTTTATCATCAGATCCAAATAAAACTTTTACAGCGCTTGTTGCACAAATAATCGGATTAATATTGTTTGCGGTAAAATCAATGACTTTAGAAACTCCACCAATAAACTTGTTGCAATTTGAAAGGTTTTTTATTGTTTCAGATGCGCCTTTTGCAGCTTGACTAACTTCTTTGTTGCTTACATCTGCAATTTCTTTAGCAGCATTCACTCCTTTTACAACTTGCCCTGCTGCAATATCTAAATTCATTGCGCCATAAATCGGATTTTCATTTATAGAATCAACACCTTTTGAAGCTCTTCTTGTCGAAAAAATCGCATTCGAAGCAACTATTGGAGCAAATAATCCTATTGTTTGAATTCCTGCCGGCATGCAAATTACCTTTTCACACTAATACACTACATATATATAAAGTAATTTTTTAAAGATTTTTTGCGCCAAAATAGAATTTATTTACAAAATTTTACAAAAATTAATTTTCTTCAGTGGCATTGATTGTATCTTCAACAGGCTCTTTATAAACTTCTAACTTAGTTACTCTTGCTCCATCAATATCAACAACAGTAAATGTTAAACCATTAAAAGAAACCTTATCTCCAATAACGGCAATTCTGCCAAGAAGTTTTACAACAAGTCCGCCAATTGTATCAACGTCATCTTCTTCGAATTGAGATTCGTTCAAATCCAAGAACTCAACAAGTTCATCAATTCTCATCATTGCATTTGCAATATAAGTATTTTCACCGATTTCTTTAATATCAGCTTCTTCTTCCTCGTCAAATTCGTCTTGAACTTCACCGATAATTTCTTCTAAAACGTCTTCAAGCGTTATTAAACCGGATGTTCCACCAAATTCGTCTATAACTACAGCTATTTGAGTATGTGATTTTTTGAATTCGATAATCAAATTATCCAAAGTCATTGTTTCAGGTACTAACATCAACGGACGAATAACTTTTTCCAAAGAATAGTTATCTTTTGTCATAGCAAGAGAATATAAATCTTTTACATGGATAAAGCCTAAAATTTTATCGATAGAACCCTCATATACAGGGTATCTTGTATATTGGTTTTCAAGTGCAAATTTATTTAATTCATCATATGTAATATCTGACGGGATGCACATCATATCAGTTCTAGGTAGCATTACTTGTTTTGCAATCAAATCAGAGAATTTAAACATATTGTGAAGCATTTCAGCTTCTGTTTCATTCAAAACCCCTTCATTATAACTAGCATCAACAAGCATGTCTAATTCTTCTGTAGAATGAACCAATGAGGCATCATCAGAATTTACATGACAAGCGCTCAGAATTTTATCACCTGATACCAATAACAACCAAACAAAAGGTTTAAATACTGTAATAAACCAATCCATCGGACGAGCAACCCAAAGAGCTAATGTATCAGGATGTCTAAGTGCAAAACATTTTGGAAGTTGTTCACCTAATAAAACGTGGAAGTAAGTAACTACAACGAACGAAATAGGGACTGCTATTGCATGCGCTGTAACCAAAGAATTTCCAACCGGTAATAAATTAATTACAGGTTCAATCAACTGAACTATTGTAGATTCTGCAACCCAACCAAGAGCGATACTTGCAATTGTTACACCAAGTTGTGCTGCTGCAAGCATCTTATTAGTATCATTAACTAATTTTAATGCTTTTCTCGCATTTGAATTTCCCTCATTAGTAAGTTGCTCAAGTCGTGTTTTTCTAACTTTCACTAGGGCAAACTCTGCAGCTACAAAAAATCCGTTAACAAATAGTAAAAAAACTATTACAAAAATATTAATTAATATGTCCGTCAGGTTCATATACTCTCACATACCTTTAAAGTTACAATTCTTATATTACAATACATATAAATATTTTGCAATAATAAAGACATTATATTATAATCAACGTATGAAAATTGGTGCTTTTATCGTTCCAACAGGAATTGGAGCTTCAATTGGCGGTTTTGCCGGAGATGCTTCAAAGTGGGCAAGAAAAATATCAAAAAAATGCAAACTAATTGTCAATCCAAATGTCGTTAATGCCGCATGTTTTTCAGGTATAACAGACAATATGCTTTATGTTGAAGGCTATTCCTTAGATGAATTTTTCAAAGGAAATTGTTGTTTAGAAGAAAGTACCGAAAATAAAATTGGAGTTATTTTTGACAAAGCTATATCGAAAGATGTTTTAAATATTCACCTTAATACTATTAATGCAGTTAAAACGGTTTATGATATAAACATTCATTCTATACAAATTACAGAAGAAGAAGTCGGAGTAGAGTTTTTTGTTGACAAATCTGGTATTTCAACAGGAAATGTTAATAATCTTGATACAATAAAAAGAGCCGCAGAAAAACTTATAAAAGACGGTTGCAATGCAATAGCTATTGTTTGCAACTTTCCTGATGAGCAAGGCGATGACTACACAAACGGAATTGGAGTTGATCCGGTGGGTGGAGTTGAAGCTATAATTTCGCATTATGTTTCTAAAGAATTTAAAATCCCTTGTGCTCACGCTCCTGCATTTAAAGATTTTTCAATATCAACAGATATAGTTGATTCAAGATGTTCTGCTGAATATATAACACCAACTTTTCTACCTTGTATTTTGTTGGGTTTAAATCAAGCTCCAATTCTAAAAAAAGAAGGTATTTCAGTAAAAGATTTAGATTTTTTGATTGTTCCATATAATTCAATTGGAAGTGTACCTGTTTTGGAAATGATAAAATTGAATAAAAAAGTTTATACAGTCAAAGAAAATAATACAATTTTAAACGTTACACCCGAGAATTTTAATGTAACATGTGATATAATAAATACATACGAAGATTTATTGGAGCTTTTATAATGAAAAATATGAAAAATGGTTTTTCTCTTGCAGAAGTTTTGATTGCTGTTACAATTGCTGCAATTATTGGAACTTTAGGTTTTACAATAGCAAAAAAAGGAATTGCAAGAGCATATGATAGGTATGTTTATTCAGGATATTATGCATTGGATATAGCGCTTAAAGATGCAAATTTTTTTGTTAAAGATGGTGAATCGGAAGCTATGCAATTATATGAGTGCTTTGCTAATGGTAACGTAGCGGCTGATTCAATAGAAGACCCAGAGGCTGAAAATACTTGTTATTTTACACAACGTTTGTATGATGTTTTAGATGGGTATGGCAAAAGCACTCCTAGTGGTGGTATTGGACTAGAGTTTACTGTTCCAAATGGAATAAAATATTCAATAACATTAGTCGGACCACTTATTAGGCCCGACCTCGATCCCAACTCCAACCCCAAACCTCGCAACACATACCGGATTGTAATGACGGTACCGTCCGTAAAAACTCGAAATGGTTCAGAAAGGCGAGTTTGTTTGTGGTATGTTGAAAATCATCAATATATACCTCGTGCCCAAGCGATTAATGCTAATGTACAGCAGAGTATAGACAATTTTTTAGTTCCATATTATAATCCTGCTTTTTGCCCAACACAAGAATTTACGGCTGATAGTTTTATTCAAGATATACATACAAGAATTGATTTGTTACCGTTTTATATTGAAACAGAAGAAACAGGAAAAGTTGTCAATGGAGTATATGTACCAAGAAGATTTCACAACGCAAGACAGGTCTATTGCACAATAACCGGTAATATTTCCCCTTTCTTAATGAATTGTTCTGCTGCAGATATACAGCGAGTTAATGGTAATATTGAAGACGGTGTCCTTAGAGTAACCGACCCGAGAAGATTATAATCATATAAAAATAAAAAAGACTTTCGATTACAATCGAAAGTCTTTTTTTATATAAAAGTCTCTTTACTATTTCAACTTAACTGTGTTGTTGTCAGCCAAGAATTGAGTAACTTTTTCATTCAAAGCTTGTTGTGATAAAGCATTAAATACCCCAGGAGTTTGAGATAACTGCTTAATCATTGTAGCTGTATCAATTTGGTACATTTGACTTAGTTCTGAAAGTTTTGCACCAAAATCTGCTTGAGAAACAGTAATTTTTTCTTCTTTTGCAATTTTATCAATTACTAGAGAATTTTTAACTCTTACTGCAGCATCTTCTTTAAGGTCTTTCATAATATTATCATAACCTTGAGCTTCTACTGCTTGATCCCAGCTAAAACCTTGCATTTGAAGTTTTTGTTTGTATTCTTCTACTAATTGATCAGTTTCTCTGTCAATCATAGATTGTTGAATATCAACTTTTGCATCATTAACAATTTTTTCAAAAACTGCTTTTTCAGAATTTGTTCTGTCGATATCAGCTTTTTGAGTATCCAAATAAGATTGAATATCAGCTTTTAAATCATCAACAGTTTTGAAATTACCAACTTTTTGTGCAAATTCATCAGTAAGTTCAGGAAGAACTTTTTCTCTGATTTCGTTGATTTTGCATTTGAATACTGCTGGTTGACCTGCAAGTTTTTTCTCATGGTAAGTTTCTGGGAAAGTTACATTGATTTCAAACTCTTCGCCTAAAGGTCTGTCAACCAATTGTTCCGCAAAACCAGGAATAAATCCAGAATTAGCTAAATCTAAAGTGTAGTTTTTAGCATCACCATGTTCAATTTTTTCACCATTTGAGAAACCTTCAAAATCAAATACAACAGTATCGTTTGCTTGAGTTTTTCTGTCAGTAACAACTACAATTTCTGCTGATTGAGCTAACAAATTATCCAATGATTTTTGGAATGCATCTTCAGGAGTTTTGTAACCTTCTACTTCTACTGTCAAACCTTTGTAATCACCTAAAGTAACTTCAGGTCTTAATTCGATTTTTGCAGTAATTTTCAAATCTTCACCAACATTAAAAGTATAAGATTCAACATATGGTTGAGCAACTACGTCAAAATCATTTTCTTTTACTACATTAGCAAAAATTCTTGGTAAAGCATTTTCTAATGCTTCGTGTTTAATTCTTTCTTCTCCAATGTGTTGTTCTAGAACATTTCTTGGAGCTTTTCCTTTTCTAAATCCCGGAATATTAACATATTGAGCTAATCTCTTAGCAGCGTTATTATAGTAATTCACCGCATCTTTTGCAGGAACTTCTATTTCCACTTTCACAATATTTTCAGGAAGTTTTTCAATTTTAGTATTCATTCATACATCCCCTTATATTAGTATATCCTCAACTATATACGTTACAACAAAGAGGGGAAAATGTAAAGCAAACTGCAATTATTCAAAATATATTAAGTTTTGTAACAATCTTTAAAACTTATGAAATCAAGAATTTTTTAAATACTTTATATATACATAAGATGTAAAAACGAGGTACACATTATGGGCTATGTAAGAAATACTTATGGGTGTCATTGCTACTATGGTGATAGTGCATTTAAGCGCTACAATAGGGCAAGTATTGGTGATACTGTTATTTTTAACTACAATAGCAACAATCGCTTTGGCTGCTGTGGTGGTCACGGAGGTAGCTTTTGGAACGGTCTCGGACTCGGAGTCGGCATGGGATTTGGCAATATGCTAGGTGGCTTGCTTGGAGGCTTCGGTAATATGTTTGGAGGCTTCGGAATGTGTAACATGTTTGGCGGTTTTGGCAATATGTTCGGTGGCTTCCCGTCCTGGGGTGGTTTTGGTATGCCATCTTGGTTTGGGTTTGGCGGTACACCTTCTAGTACCACAACAGGCGCAGCATCAACAGCATCAACACCGTCTTCTACGGTAAAAACAGTTACTGTTGAGAAACCTCAGCCGGATGCTGATATAGACGGAATAACAGCTTTAAGTCAAGAAGTTGGAAATTTAATACAAAAAATTAAATCAAATCCAAATGAGGTAACTCAAGATGAAATTGATGCTTTGAAAAATAAAATCAACGACAGATTAAATGGTTCGTTTGATGGTGTTGATGATGAAGCAGACAAGAAATTGTTATCTGCTGAATTGCAAAAGCTTGACAATTTGGTATTAAACAAACCTGAAAAATCTGATTTGGATGGAATATTAGACAAAATAAACGGCAATAATAATTTGACTGATGACGATATAAGTAATTTAATATCAGGTTTTGATAAGCTTACAGATGAACAGAAAAAAGCATTAAAAGATAAATTAGTGCCACAATTGAATAGTTATAAAGTCGAAAATTCATCTGACTACAAAATTCCAAGAACGTATTCTGATTTATTAAAAATGGAACTATTGTGCAAACTTGATTCTTCAATTAATGTCAGAGTTGAAAAATATGCAAACGCTACAGACAAGTGGATAAAAGGTCCTATTCAAAATGTAACCAAAAATGGCAATAATATCAGCTATTGGGTAAATTGTGAAAGTACCGGACTTGAAATTAAGGCTCAATGGAGATTTACTACACAGGAAAACTCTGATACAGCCAAAATAACCGGAACAATCGCTAATGAAAACAAATATACAGCAAGAATTGGTATGACTTACAACTACGACACAACAGAAGGTGTTTACATCAACAATAACAACAAAGTCACCGGTACAACTCGCTAATAATAAATAATTAAACTTAAGCTCAAATAAAAATGAGAACAATAATCCAAAAGATTACTCATCGAAATTTGGGCTTTCGTAATTTATACCCATTTCTTTGATTGCAGCAATAAATCTTTCTGCGCAGGCATGTTGAACATCCGGTGGCACAACCCTTAAAATTTCTACGGTTTTTGAAATTATTGGATCTTTATCATACCAACGACAACCATTTACAGGTTTTACCAAATCGTAGAACTTATCAAGCGCATCTTTTGATACTTTTTGTTCTAATTTATCCAAGAAAACAACTGCGTGTTCTTTTAATTCGTCTTGATAATTTCTTAAAAGCTCAATAACTTCTAATAATTTTGGATCATGGTCATACCATCTTTTATAAGCGGGACTCATTCAACACCCCCTTGATATTGATATCTTCATCATTAAATCTTGTGATTTTTGCGCCCAAACCTCTCAATTTAGCCTCAAAACATTCATAACCTCTGTCTACGTGATGAAGTTTTTCCACTATTGATTCACCGTTTGCCATTAATGCAGCAATAACAAGAGCTGCACCAGCTCTTAAATCAGGAGCCGCAATGTTTGCACCTGACAAGTGTTTTACACCCTTAATAATCGCATGATTTCTATCTTGGTGAATATCAGCGCCCATTCTTCTTAAATCAGGAACTTGCATGAACCTGTTTTCATAAAGACTTTCCGTAATTATTCCCACTCCGTTTGCAGTAGTCAAAAGCGTCATAGCAATGGCTTGCAAATCTGTCGGAAAACCGGGATATGGTTGAGTAACAAAATTGATTGAGTTTAATCTGTTTTTGCAACTTACCTCGATTGCAGTAGGTTCAGCCAGTTTAATACTTGCACCCATTTGAATTAATTTATCGTTAAAGAAAGTCAAATGTGCCGGATAAATATTTTTAATTAAAGCTTTTCCTTTTGTCGCAACTACAGCAGCCATAAAAGTTCCGGCTTCAATTCTATCTGGGATTGTTGTATATTCTGCAGGATGAAGATTTTCGATTTTTACACCGTTAATCACAATTTCTGATGTTCCTGCACCTGTTATATCCGCTCCGATTGTATTTAAGAAATTTGCTAAATCTACAATCTCAGGTTCTTGTGCTGCATTTTGAATTCTTGTTGAACCTTGTGCAGTAACCGCAGCAAGCATCAAGTTTTCTGTAGCACCAACTGATGGAATATCTAAATAAATATCCGCACCTACAAGTTTTGGAGCTTTAGCGTGCACATAACCGTTTTCAATTTTCATTTTTGCGCCTAATGTTTCAAGGCCTTTAATATGAAAATCTACTCTGCGTTCACCAATTGCACAACCACCCGGAAGAGCTACAATAGCTTCTTTACAGCGTGATACAAGCGCACCTAAAACAGTGAAAGATGCTCTCATTTTACTTACTAATTCATATTTTGCCGTGATAGATGTTATATTGGTTGCATCAACGGTTACAGACTTCTCAGCCTTATTGTAATCGTATTTTGCGCCCAAATCTGACAAAACATTAAGCATAATAGCTACGTCAGTTAAATCAGGAACGTTATAAATTTTGGTACAGCCTTTAACCAAAAGAGTTGCAGCCAAAAGTTTTAATACAGAGTTCTTTGCTCCGCCTACTGAAACCTCACCTTTCAGGGTTTCACCACCGTGAATTTTAAACTTTTCTACCAAAATCCCTCCAATCTAACCTTAATTCTATAATACAATCATAAATACAGGTTGTAAAGAGGGAAAAAGAATTTATTATTCTTTTATTTCAAAAGCTTCTTTAAATCTTTTAGTATCAAAAGCAAATTCTTTGAATGAAAGTGAGCTTTCAGTTGTAGAATTACCGTTTTCTTCGTTATTATCAGAATTTAGATTTTTAATCTCTTCATCAGACATACCAATTTGTGATGCATATTCAGTTGTGTAAGATTTCAATTCTTCGTTAGCACTGATAATTGTTTCCCAAGAACCAACTGATTGAATCATTGGTTCTAATTTTGAGTTAAAGCTACCGATAAGGTTTGCAACTTCACTTGAATATTGACCTACTGAGTTTGCGTTATTTGCGAAATCCAAAACTTTGGAACCAATTGTACCTAGTAAAGCTGTGGTTTGTGCTAATCCTGAAATAGCTCCACCTTGTTTAATTGAACCTGCAGCAATTTTATCACTACCTGCTGCAACATGTTGAGCACCTAAACTGCCTGTAACTACAGCTTGTGGACCACTCATAAGAGATGTACCATAGCTAACTTGTTCACCACCAACGGTTTGTTCTTTTGGTGCTTCTACTTGCAATTGTCCTGCGCCTTGTTGTATTTCTACAGTATCGTCTGCTATATGTTGAACTTCGTCAGCTCCTTCTTCAACTGTTGTATCTAAGTCTTCGCTTTGAGCTTCTAAATTTTTAGTTTCATCAACAACGACATCTTGTTGAGATTCTAATTCTTCTTTATATTTGCTAACTTCTGCAAATAAAGCATCAATTTCGCCGGAAATTTTTAATATTGTAGCAATTGCATTTTTACGTTGTTCTGATGTAGAACTTTCATTGTTCAAAATTTCTTTTTGTTTATCAATTTCTGCAATTTTTTCATCTAATTTTGTTTGTAATTCTTCAATATTTCCACCAAGTTCAACAATTTTTTCCAAAGCTGCTTTAATAGATTCTTCAGTTTGTCCGCAATTGTCTAAAATTGATTGTAAAGTTGTATTTAATGAGGCAAATACAGATTCAGTTTGTGCATTTGCTTCTTGTATTTCAGAATTTTGTTGTGCAACTTGTTGAGTAGCATTTGCAGAAGCGTTAGTTCCCAAATCAAATAAACTTATTACATTTTTTGCTAAGTTGCAAATTTCTTTTGGTAATTTATCAGTATCTTTGTTGTAAATTGAGTTAACAATGTTTGAACCGGAACTCAAGACACCTTCTAAATTTTTGCCATTATTGTCTTTAGAATCCGGTTTGTAAACTTTATTGATAAGTGATTTAATATCAACTGCCATCTTACTCTAAAATCCTATAATACCATCTTATATATATAAAAAGTATAGAAAAATTAGCTATTTTCAGTTTTTTTTTAAATTGTTACAAAACTTCATATTAATATTAGCTATTTGACCGATATACAAAATTAAACGGTGGGAGTAAAAAAGATAGTGATGAACTATTAAAGGAATTATATATGAGTCAAGCATTGACGGACAGAGAAAAAAGTGTATTATTTCTGCTGGCACAAGGATTGAAAAATGAAGAAATCTCAGCGAGATTATACATTTCTGTCCATACAACAAAAGCGCATTTGGAAATGATTTATGAAAAATTAGGGGTAAATAATAGAGTTCAAGCAGCGCTAAAAGCTATTGATGTCGGATATTTTAGCTTGGAAGAAATCTTAGAATAAATTTTATTATTTTTTCTTTCTAATAGCATTTATTGAAATTTCTACTCCTTTGCCAATTATAAAGCCTACGACACAAGCCAATGGGAGTGGTATCATCAAACCAATAGCCGCTGCAAACCAAGGAATTTCTTTTGTTGAAATTTCTGAAAACTTTTTGTGACGAATATCCTTGCATTTTTGAGTAAAAACCTCTTTTTTCTCTTTTAGAGGTTTAGTTATTTTTTGTGGTTTAAAAAATGCATTTGATACTTTTTCTATTTTCATAACACTATTATTACATAAATGAATTGTTTATGCTAAAATTAAAACATTGATACTTAGAAGAGGAAAGTACAAAATGACAGAACAAACAAAAGAACCTATCTCGGCTAGAGATACAATTAGACAAACCAGAATTCAAAAACTTGCAGAACTTGCAGACAAGGGGATTAATCCATATCCTTATGTATTTGAAAAAGATGCTGATGCTGCTTTCTTGCAAGATAAATACAAAGACCTTCCTGCCGGAGAAGAAACAGAAGACGCTTATTCAGTAGCAGGTCGTGTAATGGCAATCAGAAATACAGGCATGTTTATCGATTTGATGGACACTACCGGAAAAATCCAAATTTTCTCTCACAAAGAAAATATGGATCCTGATATGGTTAAAACACTTAAACTTGTTGATATTGGTGATATTGTTGGTTTCCACGGTACAATCAGAAGAACTCCAAGAGGAGAATTATCAATCAAAGCTACAAGTTATAAAATTCTTTCAAAATCACTTCTTCCACTACCTAACAAACAAATTAGTGAAGAAAAATTAGAACAATTAAAATCACATCATACTATGTCTGATACTGAAACTAAGTATCGTCAAAGATATTTAGATTTAATTGTTAACGAAAGCACAAGAGATACTTTAAGAAAAAGAAGTTTAATTATACAAAAAGTTCGTGAATATTTATACAAACAAGGTTTTATTGAAGTTGAAACTCCGATGCTTCATACTCAAGCTTCCGGTGCAAACGCAAGACCATTCACAACACATCACAACGCATTAGATATGGACTTAACATTGAGAATTGCGCCTGAGTTGCACTTAAAAAGACTTATGGTTGGTGGTTTAAACGAAAAGATTTTTGAACTTTCAAGATGTTTCAGAAATGAAGGTATTGATACTCGTCACAACCCTGAGTTCACAATGATTGAACTTTATCAATCATATGTTGACTACAACGAAATGATGGCTTTAACTGAAAATCTTGTAGCATACGTTGCTCAAGAAGTTTTAGGTACATCAAAAATCCAATATGGTGAAAACGAAATCGACTTAACTCCACCTTGGGATAGAAAAACTATGATTGGTGCTATCAAAGAAATGACAGGTGTTGATTTTGGCGAATTCTTTACAGCAAAAGAAGCTTATGACAAAGCAAAAGAAATGCATGTTGAAGTTGATGAAGAAATGAACTGGGGTCAAGTAATTGAAGCTGTTTTTGAAGAAAAAGTTGAACCAACTTTAATTCAACCAATTCATATTATTGACTACCCTCGTGAAATTTCTCCACTTGCAAAAGTACATAGAGATAACGATAGATTAACTGAACGTTTTGAAACTCGTGTAAACGGTTGGGAAATTGCAAACGCATTCTCAGAACTTACAGATCCAATTGATCAACGTCATAGATTTGAGGCTCAAGCTTTAGCAAAGGCTAACGGTGACGAAGAAGCAATGGAAATTGATGAAGATTACATCAATGCTCTTGAATACGGTTTAGCTCCAACAGGCGGTATGGGCATGGGAATTGACCGTTTGGTAATGTTATTAACAAATTCTCCTACAATAAGAGATGTAATAGCGTTCCCTACACTAAAAAAAGTTGAGAATTAGTTTTTGATAAAAGCGAGGCGGAGCCTAAAGGCTCCGCCTCGCTTTTTATGTTTTTGTTATAATTATTTTAAATTCATGCTAATATATGAGTATAAAATTTTAGAGAGGTAATTTATATGTGCGGAATAGTGGGATATATAGGAAGCAAATCAGCTGTTGATATACTGTTAGACGGTTTAACAAACTTAGAATATAGAGGATATGATTCAGCAGGAATTGCAGTAAATATTGACGGACAAGTCGAATTATACAAAGCTGAGGGTAAACTTCAGAACCTAAAAGATATTGTTAATTCAAAAAAATCACATATTGAAAAATCTACAATCGGTATTGGACATATTCGTTGGGCAACTCATGGCGCTCCAACAACAGTAAATGCTCACCCACATTCTTGTAATTGCGGACGTGTGGCAGTGGTTCATAACGGTATTATTGAGAATTACAAAGAATTAAGAGAAAAACTTGAAAAGCAAGGCTGCGTATTCCGCTCTCAAACAGATACAGAAACAGTTGCGCATTTGGTTGCAACAAAATTTGCAAAGACTCAAGATTTAACTGAGGCTGTAAGACTTGCAACCCAAGAACTTGAGGGTGCATATGCATTATGCGTAATTCACCAAGATGTAAAAGATACTCTTGTTGTAACAAGAAGAAATGCACCTTTGCTTGTTGGTATTGGAGAAAACGAATATTACGTAGCATCTGATGTTCCGGCAATTATTTCTTATACAAAAAAAGCAATGTACTTGGATGATAACCAAATTGTTACATTAACACCTAATTCAATGAAACTTATTGATAGTGACAACAATGTTTTATCACAAAAGATTGAAACACTTCCTTGGGAGCCGGTAGCTTTGAGTAAAATGGGTTACAAACATTTTATGCTTAAAGAAATCCATGAACAACCGGATGTAGTAAGAAATGTTCTTTCAGGAAAACTTCACGCAACAGATGAACCTATTAAGTTAAACGAAGTTACTCTTGATAAAGACAAATTAAGAGATTTAAACAGAATACAGATTGTTGCTTGCGGTACTTCATTGCATGCTGCAATGATAGGTAAATACATTATTGAAGATTTTTGTGGAATAGCGGTTGATGTTGAACCATCAAGTGAATATATTTATAGAAAAACTATTACGGATAAAAACACTCTTGTAATCGGGGTTTCACAATCAGGCGAAACAGCAGATACAATTACGGCTGTTAGACAAGCTAAGACAAGAGGTTCTCACATTCTTATAGTAACAAACCGTCCAGATTCGACCATGGCAAGAGAAGCAGATAGTTTAGTTCCTGTAAATGCGGGTATTGAAGTTTCTGTTGCTGCTACAAAATCTTATATGGCTCAAGTTATTTCATTCTATCTATTGGCTCTTTATATGGCAGAAATCAAAGGTTCTATGGAAGCTGACAAATTAACTAATTTAAAACATGAACTAATTGTGTTACCACAAAAAATAGAAAAAATTCTTACTCACAAAGAAGATATTCAAGCGTGTGCAAAGAAATTTTCATCAGCAAAAGACTTTATTTTTATAGCTCGTGGAATTAACTTCCCGACAGCTTTAGAGGGAGCGTTAAAACTAAAAGAAATCAGCTATATCAATGCAACCGGCTATACGGCAGGTGAACTTAAACACGGGCCAATTGCTATGCTTGATGAATCAATGCCGGTACTCTCAATTTTGATGTCAGGAAAAGTTTATGAAAAAATCCTTTCGAATTCAGAAGAAGCAAAAGCAAGAAATGCTAGAATGATTGCATTAACAGATTCTACTGACTCAAAATTAAACGATTTATTCGAATCAATAATAAGAGTTCCGGAAATTGATGAACTTCTTTCTCCGGCATTAGCTATAGTTCCGTTGCAATTATTAGCTTATTACATAGCTGAATTCTTAGGAAAAGACGTTGACCAACCTAGAAACTTGGCTAAGTCAGTTACTGTTGAGTAGAATTAATATCAAAATAATTTGAGAAATGGCTTGCTGATAAAATGTTCAGTAAGCCGTTTTTATTGCCTAATTGGTTAATGTTTACGCATATTTATGTTTATGATAAGATTTATCATAATGGAGAGGATATGTAATGATTAGTTTATTATTAAAACTTTTGGGTGATCCAAATGAGAAAAAAGTTAAAAAGATTTTAGGAATAATTGACCATATAAACGCACTTGAACCTGAGTTTGAAAAACTTACGGATGAAGAGTTGCAGGCAAAAACAGGCGAATTCAAAGCTATTTTAGCAAAACGACCTACGTCTGATAATGAAAAAGCTGATAGACTTTTAGAAAAAGAAGCTCTTGATAAAATTTTGCCGGAAGCTTTTGCGACTGTTAGAGAAGCCGGTAAACGTGTATTAAACATGCGACATTTTGATGTGCAATTGATTGGTGCATATTTTCTTCACAACGGTCATATTGCAGAGATGAGAACCGGTGAAGGTAAAACTCTTGTTGCAACTCTTGCTGCTTATTTGAACGCATTAACTGGAAAAGGGGTTCACGTTGTTACTGTTAACGATTATTTGGCAAAACGTGACAGTGAATGGATGGGTAAAATTTACAAGTTCTTGGGTTTGTCAGTTGGGGTAATCCTTTCTAATCAACATGATGCGGATGAATTCAACCGTAAACGTGCAGCATACGCTTGTGATATTACCTACGGAACTAATAATGAATTTGGTTTTGACTATTTGCGTGACAACATGGCTTCTTCTAAAGAAATGTTGGTTCAAAGACCTTACAACTACGCAATTATAGACGAAGTTGACAGTATTTTAATTGATGAAGCTCGTACTCCGTTAATTATTAGTGGTAGAGTTGAAAAATCTGCCGATACTTATACGTTAATGGCAAAAGTTGCACCACAACTTGAAAAGAATAAAGATTACGAAGTAGATGAAAAAAACAAAAACGTAATTCTAACAGAAGAAGGTATTGATAGAGCACAAGAAATCATTGGTTGCAAAGATTTGTTCGACATAAACAATCAGTATGCACATGATTTGCTAAATGCACTTAAAGCAAAGGAATTGTTTATTCTTGATACCGATTATGTTGTAAAAGACGGCGAAATCATGATTGTTGATGAATTTACCGGACGTTTAATGCCTGGTAGACGTTGGTCTGACGGGTTGCACCAAGCTATTGAAGCAAAAGAAGGCGTGCAAATTCAAGATGAAACACAAACTTTGGCAAGTATTACTTTTCAAAACTTGTTTAGATTATACCCTAAACTTTCAGGTATGACAGGTACGGCTATGACAGAAGAAGCTGAGTTTGGTAAAATATATAACCTTGAAGTAACGGTTATTCCTACAAACAGACCTGATATCAGAGTAAATCATGCTGATGTTATTTATAAAACAGAACGTGCAAAATACAATGCCGTAGTAAATGATATTATCGAACAGAATAAACTTGGTAGACCTGTTTTGGTAGGTACTGTTAGTATCGAAAAATCAGAATATATTTCAATGTTGCTTAATAAATGCGGTGTTAAGCATAACGTGCTTAACGCAAAACAACATGAAAGGGAAGCTTATATTATCGCACAGGCAGGTCGTGTTGGAGCGGTTACAATCGCTACAAATATGGCAGGTCGTGGTACAGATATTCTGCTTGGTGGTAATGCTGAATATTTAGCAAAAGAAGAACTTGAAAACAAAGGCATTACACCTGATAGTGAAAACTATAACGAATTAAAAGATGAAGCCTTAGCGAAAGCAAGAAAAATTACAGAAGAAGAACATGCTAAAGTTGTTGAATTAGGCGGACTTCACGTAATAGGAACTGAAAGACACGAATCTCGTCGTATAGATAACCAACTACGTGGTCGTGCAGCAAGACAAGGCGACCCTGGTTCTACAAGATTTTTCCTTTCATTGGAAGATAATTTGATGAGAATATTTGGCGGAGATAAAATTGCATCATTGATGACAATGTTGAATGCAGAAGAAGATATGCCAATTGAATCTCATTTAATTTCAAGACAAATTCAATCTGCGCAAAAGAAAGTCGAAACTTATCATTTTGATATTCGTAAAAACGTACTTCAGTATGACGATGTTATGAATATTCAGAGAGAAAAATTCTACGCTCAACGTCGCAAAGTTCTAGAAGGTAAAAATTTATCAGAAGATATTAAATTCATGATTGATAAAGAAATTGATAGACTTTTAAAAAGTTATATTGTACCTGAAATGAACCCTGAAGAATATATACAAGAAGACTTGGAAACTCTTATTAAAGAACTTCATGCGAATATTCCGCAACTTTCTTACATATCAGTTGATGATATTAAACAGTATCGTTTCAATAGAATTTACGATTCATTGCGTGATGCAGCACAAAAAGCTTATAAAGAGCACGAAGAAGAAATTATCGGATTTTATAACTCAATAATGGAACAATATGATCCGGAAGCTAAAAAACAAGAATTATTTGTAAATGATAATATTATGAGAAGCCTTGAAAGAGATGTTCTTTTGAGAGTGGTTGATAATCAGTGGATTGACCATCTTCATAATATTGATATGCTAAAAGAAGGCATCGGACTTCGTGCTTATGGACAAAAAGACCCGTTAATTGAGTACAAAAAAGAAGCATATGATTTGTTTAATAAAATGATGTTTGAAATCCAAAGCAACACCGTAAGATATATTTTCCGTGCAAAATTTGGAATACAATTTGTTTCAGATGACGGAGTTGAAGTGTTAGAACAATAGCATATAATATATTTACAAACACAAAAAGAGCTTGAATATTAATTCAGGCTCTTTTTATAATTATTTTTTTATTGTTTCCCAAAATTTAGACACTGACGAAACTCTACCATTAGAATCAGTAACTCTGGCATATCCGAAATTATGATAAGATAAGTCATCTAATGTTATATCGTAGACTGTACCTTCACTCTTATTCACATAAGAATTATACGGTACACCCTTAAACTCATGTCTTCCTGTAAATTCATAACCTTTTTTCAAAAGTTCATTATGGTTTTTTTCGGCTTCACTAAAATATTTCTTCACATCAGTTAAAACCACATTTAGTGACCCATAGTGCCTACCATCTGTTATCATAGGTTTTGTTATTGCGTTAAAATTGTCTGTTACAACTTTTTCTATCGGAGGATAAGAGATTTGAGTTCCTCGAGGAGAATATTTTAGTGCTATTTCCAACATGCGTTGCGATACTATAACTGGATTATAGCCAATATTCAAATTAGAATTTTGGAATGCATCTTTCATTTCAGGCACTTTTTCAATTCCAGATGTTCTTGCTTTTAAGATTTTATTACTTCTTTCTATCTGTGCTAAGAATTCTTCTTGCCCCTTACCTGTAAACACAAATTCTAATAAACTGTCTTGAGCTTTCTTTTCTGATTCTTTTGCTTCTTTAAGAATATCAAGGAATTGTTCAGGTAAGATTTCATCTAACTCTTCTACTGACTTAACTTTTGCCATTCCTTCATATTTTTGTAATTCAGCAATTTTGGCATCTTTTGTTGCAATTTCTGAATTTTTAGATTTTAGTGTTTCAGAAAAAGAATTTCTCAAAGTGCTTTCCATATCTGCAAATTCAGCTCTCGCTGCTTGTTCCTTTTGTTTCATTGAACTAACGGATGTAGCCAATTTTTCTTTCAATTCAGAGTTTTCAGTAGTCAAACTTTTAATCTTTCCAACAAAAGATTCCAATACATCTTTTGTTTTATCTGCACTTACTCCGAATGTACTTTTTATTTTTGAAAATGTTGTTTCTACTGTAGGAACAGTCTTATTTGCAGCTGCTTCTCTCAATAAAGTGTCGCCAATATGTCCTTTAAACGAAACAGCCGGCTCCGTTGCTACCGTTTGAGGTTGAATTGGTTCATTTTTTAAATTCACATAAGGCCTTACCGGATTAATTGTATTCATTATAAATCCCTTCATCATTACTACACTACACATTTATTAAAACAACTCAAACTATAATATTGACAAATTTCCTTTAGTTTTTTTACAATTGTTTACAATTCTAGATGGGTGAATTCAAGAAGCAATTCATTTTTTCGTGAATCGTGAGCCGTGAG
>CAZPBG010000027.1:0-25436 GCA_964584885.1 uncultured Vampirovibrio sp. | reverse complement strand
TCAACCATAGAGATTAAAAGTTTTTCAGTTTCAATTTTAGAAACTTGAACGTTACCGTGTGGATCTCTATCCATTAGTAATTGAGATTTAATCAATGCTGGTAAAGATTTGAATACAGAAGCGTTTTCGCTTGAAAGAGTGTTTTCAATAATAGCGATTTTTTCTGAATCAGTACCGTTTGCATAAGCTGAATTTTTTTCCAATGATGGCATAATATCGTTTAGGTTAGCAATCATTGTTTTAAGTTCAGGAATGAATTCGATTAAACCTTCTGGAATAACTGCGATACCGAAGTTTTTGCCGTTGTTTGAACGTCTTACAACGATATCTGTAATATAGTCAATGATTGAAGAAAGTGACATTTTCTTTTGTTCAACTTCTTCTGAAATCAATGTGATATTTGGTTGTGTTTGAAGAGCAGCTTCCAAAGCTACGTGAGAAGCACTTCTACCCATGATTTTAACAAAGTGCCAATATTTTTTAGCAGAGTTAGCATCTCTTTCGATATTACCGATTAATTCTCCATAAGTCTTAGTAGCTGTATCAAAACCGAAAGAAATTTCGATTTGTTCATTTTTCAAGTCGCCGTCAATTGTTTTAGGGCAACCGATAACTTGAATTCCTGCATTGTTAGCAACGAACCATTCAGCAAGAAGTGCTGCGTTTGTATTAGAGTCATCACCGCCGATGATTACAACTGCTGATAAATCTAATTTTCTACAAACTTCTAATGAAGATTTGAATTGTTCTTCTGTTTCAAGTTTTGTTCTACCAGAACCAATAATATCGAAACCACCTGTGTTTCTGTAATCATTGATGAATTCATCATTAAATTCTACATATTTTCCTTCAATAATACCACTTGGTCCACCTAAGAAACCATAAAGTTTGTTAGAAGGATTTGCTTGTTTCAAAGCATCATATAAACCTGCAATTACGTTGTGTCCGCCAGGTGCTTGACCGCCTGAAAGAATTACACCAACATTTCTTTGTTCAGAATGTTTAGTTTCTGTTGAAGTTGAAAAAGTAACAGTTGGTTTTCCGTAAGTGTTTTTGAATAATTCTTTGATTTCTTCTTTGTTAGCAACTGCTTCTGTTGCAGAACCTTCTTGAGAAACCAAATGATTAATACCGTTAGCCAAAGATGAAGGTAATTTTGGCTGGTATTTCAATCTTTCGATTTGTAATGGTGATAAGTTTGTCATAAAAAACTTCCTTTCTTCTTTTGACAAAATTATATCATGAAGAAAGTGAAGATGTTGAAAAATATTAATTCTTACTCAAAATTTATGTAGCAAAAAAAATTTTTAGCCGTTTTAAAAAAAGTATGAATAACAATATCTCTTTTAAAGCAAAATTTATATCACCGGCAACAATAAAACGGCATTATTGCACTAAAAGTCCACAAGAAAAAGTAGTTTCTTTTATAGAATTCAACTCAAGATCACTAAAAGACAGAAAAGCATTATCAGCCGTTGATGCCTTATGGGGAGAAGGTGACACTTTTGCATCAAGTATTGCTCGAGATATTGATGATGATATTATTTTTAGCCTAAAAAATGGTCGATATTTTGCCTTAACAACACAGCGAAAACAACTTGATGAACCTGTTGCTGATAAAGTTTTAGGAGTAGCCGAAGTTCGACGTGAAAAAGAAAATCTTATTCAACTTAAATATCTTCAAGCGCATCCCGATAACACTTGTTTTTCATATTACAAAGTATATTCAGGAATTGGTACGGCAATATTAGATGCACTAAAATCATTGTTTCCAAATGATGACATCATCCTAAGCTCTGTAGAATCAGCCAAAGAGTTTTATAAATTTAACGGCTTTGAAGAACTTGACAAATCAAGTAATGTGTTAAAGTTTAAGCGTTCAGCATCAACAAACTTGCCCAAATGGTTACAATTCCTGACATAACACCTGTTATTGCATAGTGCCAATCACCATATTCGTGTGATAACGGTAGTAAGGTATCGAATGCTATATAAATCATAATTCCGACAACTACTGCCATTAAAAATCCTACGAACATTTGAGGTAAAAACCAAGACAACAAGCCTAATCCGATAATTGCTCCGATTGGTTCAGTCATTCCTGTCCAAAAAGAATACCAAATTGCCATTCTTTTTTTACCTGTAGCGTGGTAAATAGGAAGTGCAACCGCAATCCCCTCCGGAATATTATGTAAAGCAATTGCAAAAGCAACTGTTATGCCTAGAGTTAAGTCCTGTGATGAAACAAGAAACGTTCCGAGCCCTTCAGGAAAATTGTGGATAGCAATTGCTATCGCTGTTAAAATACCGGCTCTTTTGATGTGAGTATGACTATTTGAGTGTGTTTTTGAATGGTCAAAATCATCTTCTTCAATGTGGTCAGGTAAGAATATATCAATAAGCTTGGAAATAACAGTACCTGTAATAAATCCGGCAAACACAACCCACGCATAATTTGTTGGAAAATATTCTTTAAGTAAATCACCTGCAGAAGTCAAAATCTCTGTAAACGATACAAAAATCATAACACCGGCAGAAAACCCCAACCCTAATGAAAGGACTTTCATATTGTTTTTATTTACAAAAAAAGTTATAAATCCGCCTAACACGGTTGCTAAACCTGCAATTGCAGTCATCAATA
Organism: uncultured Vampirovibrio sp.; assembly: GCA_964584885.1. Taxonomy (GTDB): domain Bacteria; phylum Cyanobacteriota; class Vampirovibrionia; order Gastranaerophilales; family Gastranaerophilaceae; genus CAG-196. The sequence continues at coordinate 22,795 of CAZPBG010000027.1, read as the reverse complement.
AAGGTATTTTCCAGTTTTCAATCATACCTAAATTCTAGCACAAAAAATTTTTTTAAATAAAATATTTTTAATCACCTAACATTGAAACACTTGTCATTCCGAACTTAGCAGACAAGTCGTCAATGTGATGAATTAAATATACAAACGGTTCTAAATCTTTTTCATTCAAATCAACAATTGCGCCCCAATCAGTTCTGGCATGGTGGGCTGCAATCATTTTGGCAACACGTTTAAATCCTGATGTCATACAAATCGTAAATCCGTATTGGGAGTGTGAAATCCAGTCTTTTCTAAAAGTTTCATCATAATCAATAAGACCGGTTTCCAAATCAATTGTATATTCAAAAATCTTACCAATATCGTGTAATAAACACGCTGCGTAAACTTCGTCACGATTAACACGTTGAAAAAACGCATTCATATTACATTCGGCATATTTTAAGCATTCCAATGTATGAATCATTAATCCGCCAACATAGTTGTGGTGCATTAATTTTGCTGCCGGCATAATAAGAATTCTTTCTTTGTTATCTGTGTATATTTTTAAAACGAATTCTCTTAGTTTTTCGTCTTCAATTTTATCTATAAATCCTAATAAATTTTTATATGCTTCTTCTCGTTGAGCTTCATCTAAGCCTGTTTTTGCTTCTTTTATCAACTCTAAAGAATTTACAAGACAATTGTTAAATTTTTCATTAAAAGAAGCAGACACAATTCTTAAAATGTTACCACATCTAAAAAGCTTCAAATCCATTCTGTTTAATGCTTCTTCCCACATTATACAATTCAAAGTTTCACCGTTATTAGGGTCTTTTAGTTGAAGTTTACCCATTTTTGTACCGGATTTTGTATCTCCGATTGCGAAAGTAACGACTTCATAATGTGTTTCTGTGCTAAACATATTTAACCTCCAAGCTTATGTAAAATTATATCACAAAATATTGACCTTTGGCTGAAATTAATATATTGTAAAAATGTCAATAGAAGAGCGGAGGTTCGTATGGAATTTCAACACATGCCAATGAATGGCGCACATTATACAGATGACGATATTAAGCGTCTGATTGCAGAATATAATATTCAATTTATAAAACTACAATTTGTAGATATTAACGGTCAAGTTAAAAATTTAGCAATTCCGTCTGAACATATCGACAGAATTCTTAATAATGATATTATGCTTGACGGCTCTTCAATCAAAGGTTTTAGGGATATTGAAACTTCCGATATGTTCTTTTATCCTGACAAAAACACATTCCAAATTTTGCCTTGGCAAGAACGTGACGGAAGAAATTCTGCTCGCTTGATTTGTGATATTTATAACGCTGACGGAACTCCTTTTGAAGGTTGTCCTAGATGTAATCTTAAAAGATTAATGGCAGAAGCTAAAAAACTAGGTTTATCAATGAATATTGGACCGGAAGCAGAGTTTTTCTTGTTTGAAAAAGATAAAGACGGAATGATTACTCCAAAAACTCACGATAGAGCGGGGTATTATGATATCGGACCGGATGATTTAGGCGAATGTGTTCGTGCTGATATTGTAAGTACTTTACAAGAAATGGGCTTTGATATTGAAGCTTCTCATCACGAAGGCGCTGACGGTCAACACGAAGTTGATTTTAAATACTCTGATATTCTTACAACTGCTGATAATGTTGCGACATTCAGAGTTGCAGTAAGAGCAATTGCTGCGAAATACGGACTTCATGCAACATTTATGCCAAAACCTGTTTATGGTATTAACGGTTCCGGCATGCACTGTAATATTTCGTTATTTAAAGACGGCACAAACGCATTTTTTGATAAAGATGCAGAATTCCAACTTTCTGATACAGCTCGTTATGCAATTGGCGGATTGCTTAAACATATCAAGAGTATTACTGCAATCTTAAACCCAACCGTAAACAGCTACAAACGTCTTGTTCCGGGGTATGAAGCACCTGTTTATATGGCATGGTCACTTGCAAACAGAAGCGCATTGTTAAGAGTTCCTGCAAAACGTGGTATTTCAACCAGAGTAGAACTTCGTTCACCTGACCCTAGTTGCAATCCATATCTTGCTTTTGCAACAATTTTAGCGGCGTGTTTAGATGGTGTAAGAAATAAAATCGAACCGCCAAAACCTGTTGATGCAAATATTTATGCGCTTTCCGAAAAAGAAAGAAAGAAATTTAAAATCGAATCACTTCCGGGAAGTTTAAAAGACGCTCTTAACTGTATGCAAAATGCGCTGATTGTTAAAACTGCATTGGGACAACATATTGTTGATGAGTTTGTAACAGCAAAAGAACGTGAATGGGATTCGTTTAGAACTTATGTTTCTCAATGGGAATTGGATAGATATTTAGAAAGATATTAGTAAAAAGGCGAGTCGAGAGGCTCGCTTTTTTATAGAAAAAAGAGTTTTGTTATATTTCTTCATAATTACACCCTTGCTCATGTTGACTAAAAGGCATGTTTTATTTACTATTAAGATAATATAAGTAAAATTAGCTGAAAAGGAAATAGAACAATGAGACGTACATTAGAAGGAACAAAGATTAAAAGACAACACGTTAGCGGATTTAGAGCTAGAATGTCAACTCCGGGCGGTCGTGAAGTATTAAACAGAAGACGTGCTAAAGGTAGACACCAATTAGCTATTTCTGGTAGCAAACGTGCTTAATTAAAAATAAGATTTTACAAGAATGCGGTTTTTGCTTCGCAAAAACCGCATTCTTGTTGTGAAATGGTTAAATGATTAATCTACCAAAGACTTGAAACCAGTATTGTGTCATTACGGGGGTAAATAATCCGGATTGGATTTAAAAGTTACTAGCTTAAAGTCCATAAGGGAAAATCTTTTTTTTGCTTTACTTCCAAATTAGTAGTTTCAACTACAGACCAAAAGTATTTACCCCCGTGGCAATCCAATATATAAAAACCCGTAAACCTTGATTCACGACTCACGACTCACGAAATGCCCGTACCCCTCCTAGCCTGTCTTGGATTATTCGGGGGGTCGGCACTCTGCCGAGCAAAACAATCCAGTGAATTGTTTTGCGAGAGGTACAGCGACCGACACCTTACGGGCTAGACCTTCGGTCGTCGCCCTACCGAAAATCCGCTCCCCCTTTGGAGAAGAAAGCCCCGTAAATACATAATCACGAAACCCACACAGTCACTTCTAAGCCAATTTTTTAATAACACCAACAATTTTCCCTACTAATATCAAATCATTTACGGTTGTGCCATTGATTGTTCGGAGTCTATACTCCGGATTGTCGGATTTGATTATTATTTCATCAAGATTTTTAGACAATCTTTTCACAAAAAATTCGTTATTAAAACAAAAAACATAGATTTTATTATCTTGAATTTGTTCGCCATTCCAATGTTCTACAATTAATTTATCCCCATTATCAATCGTCGGAGCCATGCTATTTCCGGATGCATTTATCATTGAATATTTTTTTTGTCTTGAAAACCCACCAATCAAAACTGTTGAAATCGGAAGCTTAATTTTTTCCTCAGAATACAAAATATTTCCATTACCGCAACTGGCAAAAACATCTGTGTAATAATCAATATTTACAACATCTTCGTCCCCAAATTTGTCATTAAACAATGTTATTCCGAAAACTTCTTCAATCTTTTTTAGTTCACTTACCGTTACCTGACTTTCGTTCTTAATTCGATTACTTACCGTCTGACGAGTAATCCCTAAACTATCAGCAAGCATGGACTGATTTATGTAATTTCCTGTTTTTTGAGCAATTATTGCTATTAATTCATCTAATTTCATTTTTCACCGTTATAAAAAAATACTTGACATTTGTATTGTATTATCTTACAATTAATTACAACATGTAAGATTATACATGACATTTAACCATAAAAGTTGACAATTGTCAAACAAATTATCACGTTTTATTATTTTGGAAGTATGAAAAAGGGGGGACATGAAATTAGTACCTATATATACAATACTACGTGCAGTGAAACAATTGCAAAAAACTGGACACCTACGGCAATTGATTGTTACCAAATTGGATGTTCGTGTCAAAAATGCAATCTCAATAGAATTTATTTTTTAGGTAGTGGTTTTAAGTGCAAAATGAAAGAAACGGTATTTGAATTAGTAAAAAGACTGGGAGCACCAAAAGAAGAAGATATTATACGAGGAGAATATGAGTAACAAAAGGCTAAGTTGCATTAATAATGGGAAAAAGGGCGGAAGACCTAAACAAGACTCAAAAATACGCATAGAATTACCAGATATTGAATTTGTAATTCTAACCCCAAACCAATATGGTTCTTTATTAGAAAAATACGGCTATGATTTATTACGAAAAGCCCTTATTATCTTGGACAGTTGGCTCAAATCAGGCGGCAAACCGTCTGAAAAATATATCGGTAAAAACAATTATGCGCATTTTAGAGCTGACGGCTGGGTAATAAACAGCGCAAAATGGATTAAATAATCTCTTTTCCTACTATTCCGGCAATTTGTTTTGTTTGTTTATATAACAAATCATATTGCCAAGGATAAAGCGATTGCGCACCATCGCACAATGCACAATCCGGATTGTGATGAACTTCTATCATCAAGCCGTCACATCCGGCTGCAGTTGCAGCTAAAGACATTGGTACTATTTTATCTCTCATGCCGGTAGAATGACATGGGTCAATTATTATAGGCAAATGACTAAGCTTTTTAATAGTCGGAATTGCAGTTAAATCAAGAGTGTTTCTTGAAGATTTTTCAAAAGTTCTAATTCCACGTTCACACAAGATAACTTGATTATTTCCACCATTCATAATATATTCGGCTGACATTAACCATTCTTCATACGTAGCAGAAAATCCTCGTTTCAAAATCACAGGACGATGAACTTTTCCTAATTCTTTCAGAAGAGTATAATTTTGCATATTTCTTGCACCGACTTGCAAAACATCCACATATTTCATAAACATTTCTAACTGAGAAGAGTCAACAATTTCTGATACAACAGCCATTTGATGATTATTCGCTACGCTTCTCAATATTTTTAAACCTTCTTCACCCATTCCTTGAAAAGCATAAGGACTTGTTCTCGGTTTAAAAGCTCCACCTCTTAATATTTTAACATTAGAATCTTTTAATTCTTGAGCAGTTGCATCCATTTGATTATAAGATTCTATTGCACAAGGACCGGCAATAAGCCCTGTATATTTATCACCGAATTTAACCCCATTAACTTCAACAACTGTGTCTTGCGAGTGATTTTCTCTTGAAGCCAACTTATAGGTTGTTGTTAAACGTATAGCATTCTCAACTCCTGTCAAGAGTTCAAAATCACGCAAATCAACATCTTTTACACCAATTGCACGGATAGTTACGGGCATTTCATCAGAAGAAATTTTTGATTCAATACCTTTTGAAGCAAGAATATTCAAGACTTGTTGAATATTTTCTTCTGTAGCATTTTTATCCATTACAATAAGCATACATACCTCCGCTTGTTTTCTAATTATACATGAAAAAAGAAATATAATGAGAATTTTTAAAAAATATGGTATACTAAAGTAACTGAGAAACATTAAGGATATTAAGATGGCAACATTTAAAGATGTAGAGGATAACTTAAAGGATTTTATATTACAAGAACAATCAGATGCGCACAATGTTAAGTCTGTTAATGCCGCAAAATACAACAACATAAAAATCTGGATGGATCCTTCAAGAACGCAAGAATCACATGTTATTATCAGAATTTCTATTTCTGAAGCTGTGTATTCATTAAACAATTTTTCAAAAATAAACGGCGGATTAGGCTATGAAGAACGCTTTGTTCTAAAGTGGTTTGGCAGATACGGCATAAAAGAAAAATTAATGGAATTGTGGAACTTTTCTGAAAAAAATAAAGAAGATAGATAAAATTCTTTTCCTTTACAAATGAGGTTATATGAACTATAAAGATTTAGCTACAAATCCTGTAAGTGTTGTTTTACAACTTGTTGGAGCAAAATGGAAAATTCTTATTATAAAAGAACTCCTAGTTAAAGAAATGCGTTTTGTAGAATTAAAAAAGAAATTAGGCTGTACTGCGAAAGTACTTACTGCTTGCCTAAAAGATATGGAAGAAGACGGTCTTATTGTTAGAGAAGAGTCTGAAACTTCTACTACCCCTTTTGTTGAATACTATTTGACAGACATCGGATATACGCTTCGTCCGGTTATTGAGTCTATGCAAAAATGGGGTAAAGAATATAAAAGGTTAAGAAAATTAATGGAGAGATTAAAATGAAATTAACTTATCTAGGACACAGTGCATTTGAACTTGAAACAGAAAACGGTAAAATCTTAATTGACCCATTTTTAGTAATGAGTCCAAATTATAAAGCAAATAATATAACTGACATATTCGTAACACACGCTCATGGTGACCATTTAGGCAGTGCTGTTGAAATTGCTAAACAAAACAACTCTACCATTACAGCCGTTTTTGAACTCGCAAATTACTGTTCTTCTCAAGGTGCTAAAGCAAATGGGATTGGTCTAGGAAGTTGGATAAATTACCCGTGGGGTAGAGTTATTGCCGTTCCAGCATTCCATTCAAGCTCAATTGACTATAAATACAATGGCGGCTGTCCTTGTGGCTATATTTTTGAAATCGAAGGTAAAACAATTTACCATGCCGGAGATACCGCATTAACAACTGAAATGAAAACCATAGGCGAACTTTATGAACCTGATTTTGTACTATTACCAATTGGCGGACATTATACAATGGATATTGAACATGCCATAAAAGCTTCTGAATGGCTACAAGCAGGCAACATTATTCCAATGCATTACAACACATTTGATGCAATAAAAGTTAATATTGCTGATTTTGAACGTCAAATAAGAGAATTAGGCAAATTCCCGATAACAATGACGATTGGACAAGAAATATTAATCAACTGATTTTATTGACCCTTAGGCTTTATTGTTAAGAAATGTTAACAATAATATACTCGAATAGTCAATTTTTGAAAAAAAAATTACTTTATATATACACAGGGATAATTAAGTAATAGGAGTATATTATTATGGGTCTTGACATTTCTAAAATTGAAAATGCTGCACTAAAAAGATTGGCATACACATTTGACACTGACAGCGAAAAAAATGTATTAAGCGAAAAAGAATTTGAATTATTCAAACAAGAAGCAGCTAAAAGAACAGATATTTCTGATGGAGATTTTAACCAAGCAATGGGTTTATATACAACTAGCCCTATTGCTAAAACAGAAGCTACTGAAGCAACAAAAAACACAACAGACACGAAAAAAACATCTAACAAAAAATTAGAAAAAGAAGCTAAAGAAACTCATATCAAATATCTAAAAGGATACGTAAATGACGGCATTTCAAGACAAGCAGCTTTAGCTGAACTTGACAAGTTACCAAACCTTGATCCGGAATTCAGAAAAGCCGTAGTTGATGTTATGAATTTGATGCCTGCATCATTCAATTCTAGCAAAGAAATTAATCATAAAGAACTTGAAAAAAATTTAAAAGATGCAAATATGGATGACGATTTGCACAAAGATATTCTAGAGCAACTTGAAAAAATGGCAAAAAATGAATGCGTAAATGCTAAAAGAGAAGAAATTGAGGATTTATATGTTGCAATGAGAATAGAAGATCCTACAAAATCAGCTCAACAAATTATGGATGAAATTAAAAATAAAGCAAAAGATGCTGACAATTTTAAAGGGGATTTCAAAACTGCTTACAAATCATTTAACCTACCTAAACAAGAAGCTTTCATAAAAGTTCTTGCTGCTATTGACCAAGTTAAAGACACTGAAAACGGTGGAAAAGTTCAAGATAAAGCAGAAGAATACTTGAAAGCAAATGGACAATGGGATAAATATACAAAAGAAGCACTTCTTGGTAGCAGAAATGTATTCGAACGTTTCGGCAATTTCTTAACCGGCTACAAAGGTGACGGTAGAACTGCGTCTAATAACCATGCTATATATACTAGAGTTGAACGTAAAAAAATTCAAACAGAAGATGAAATCTTGAAATCTTTAGGTAAAAAATCAGATTTATTCATCGCAATGAAAGAATCAGGTTTAATCAAAGAAACAGAAGACGGTAAATGGGATTTATCTGAATTATCAGCTATCATCGGTAAACAACTTGGTACTGATGGTACTCTAAATAGAGATGCTAAAAAAGACAAAGATACTGCAGAAGTACTTATGACAAAATCTAAACTAGCTGCCCTTAGTGAATTGAGCGATCAATTAAGCGAAGATGATGCAAAAGCATTAGTTAAACTTTGCGGTTACGAAATTGATGGTAAACATTGGGGTAGAGCAATCTTCCAAGGTATTGTCGGTGCAGCATCAGGCGCAGCATTAACTGCCGGTTCAACATATGCAGCAGGTCAATTACCAAAAGATATCGTTGTTTCATACAAAAGTGATGAAACCTACAACATTTCAGCTGCTTTAAATGCACAAATCGCAGACAAATTACCGGAAGGTATAACAATTGATGCTTCAGGAAGTATCCATATTGCTACAGACCTTTTAATCAACATTACTAAATTAGCAGGTCAATTAAACGAACTTGCATTATGGTCAGCAGTTCCGGGTGCTCTTGTTGGTGGTGCATTAGGTCTAGTTAACGGATTAAAAGACAAAGGTCAAATGCCTAAAATCCCTGTAAACTTCGATGAAATGAACTATGAAGATTACGCTGCAACTCTCAAAGAATCAAAAACTGAATACGCTAACGTTGCTCTATTAATCGCTGCTTCATTCGTTGACGGTGAAGGCAATTGGGACAGAGAAGGATACAAAAACTTCTTGAACGAAATGGCTGGTGATAAAAACGGTATCATCAACAGAGAAGAATTAATCGGTGGACTTCAAAAACGTTTGAAAGAACTTGGAAGCAAGAAAGAAGAACCAGTAGCACCTGATACTACTCAACCGGATGAGGACAATACTCTATGTACTGTTGAAGTTGAAAAAGTAGACGGAGTAGAAACTGAAAAAGTCGAAGACAAAACATTTGTACACAAAAGAAGTGAAAATCCAAATGTTGGCTGGAAAGAAATGGTTGAAGCTTACTTCCCTGGATTAGTCAAAGCTTGTGGCGGAAAACTATATGGTCCAAACAGTGCAATCAGAGCATTCCAAAAAGAACTTTGTACAGACGAAAACGGCAACTTTGATGCAAACAAATTAGAAGCTTTGATTTCTGCATCAGATGTTCCAAAAGAAATCAAAATTCCGCTTCAAGTTAAGGGCATTGACAGAGTTGAAACAAAACCAACTCCAGCTGGTCAAACTAGATCTACTGACTCTGGAAATGGACAATACAAACCTGCTATGGATAAAGTCGGTCGTGACGAAATTGTTAGAACTAGACAAGTCGGTCCTACTACATGCATTGCAGAAGACGGTTGCGACGGAGTCAGAGCAGTTGGAACAACAGAACAAGAAGCTGTTGCGAACCTTAAAAAGCAAACAGGTAAAACTTATGAAAATGAAGCAGATTATCAATAAAAAGTAGATGTAAGATACTACGATTTGTTACTTAATATTATATAAGGAGGCGAAAAAGCCTCCTTTTTTTGTTTTATCTAAATACCAATTTGTCTTATTATCTCGTAAGCTACTATCGCCACCGAATTCGAAAGGTTCAAACTCCTTTGTCCCTCTTTCATCGGAATTGTAACAGCAGTTTCTTGTGTAACATACTCATTCGGAAGTCCTCTTGATTCAGGTCCAAAGACAATAAAATCTCCTTCCCTAAACTCTACATCCGTATATTTTTTCTTTGATTTTGTAGTCAAATAGAAAAATCTACCCTCAGGATATTGTTCATACAAATCGTCCATAGAATTAACTTTATGCAAGTCAACACTATCCCAATAATCCAAACCTGCTCGTTTTGTGTATTTATCAGACAGAGAAAAGCCTAATTTACCAACCAAAAACAATCTTGCACCCGTACACGCACACAAGCGTGCTATATTTCCTGTGTTCTGAGGGATTTCCGGTTCATACAAAACAACATTAAGCATCTTTTTTATCCTGAAATAAGTATTTTGCCTCCAACACAACAGGCAAGCCTCTAACTACACAGAATACAATCGCAAATACCGCTGCCCAATATCCGATTTCCCAAATAATTTCTCTATTAGGGCATACAGGAATTTTTGCCGCAATAATCAACACAAATGCCAACACCTTTGCTACTGCATAGCTTATTCTCATAAATCTTGAGCCTGTTATGAATTTACAAACAGGGTTAACCTGCATTCCAAATGGTGTCAAGCCATGTTCCATTGCCGCACTTCTTATTGTATCTGTTATAAATCCTCTTGTAATAGCAATCAATGGGAATAAAATATTAATCCAACCCATTACGGCAAACAATATCCAGTAAGTGTTCTCAACTATTCTATCGCCCATTATATCAAGCAATGCGCCAAATTTTGATTCTTCATGGAGTTTTCTCGCTACGTAACCATCCACACCGTCCAACGCAAACGCTAATATAGTCAGCGCTAATGCCCATACATATGTTACCGCATTACCCTCAGTAGTATAAATTAAATACACTGCTAAAAACATTACGAAAATTCTAAAAATTGATATAAAATTTGCCATTTTTTAACCTTTTGGCGGCACACATCTCGTACTACTACCATCTTTATCGTTCGCCTACTCCGTGTGCCTTTGGAGCAGACTTCTTATAACCTTTTGGCGGAGCACATTCCCTCTTACTACTAACTTATATTCACCGCTCCAAGTGCTCCTTTGGAACAGACTTCTATAACCTTTTGGCGACACACATCTCGTACTACTACCGTCTTTATCGTTCGCCTACTCCGTGTGCCTTTGGAGCAGACTTCTTATAACCTTTTGGCGGCACACATCTCATACTACTACCATCTTTATCGTTCGCCTACTCCGTGTGCCTTTGGAATATAGACTATAAGCTCTTAACTATCGGTTACTAAGCCTTCATCCTTGAAAGTGCGAAGTCTTTTTGGTTAAGCTTTTCAATTTTTGAGCCTAACATAATTTTTTCAGCTTCTTCCAAGATTTTTGTAACTGTATATCCGTTTTCACCGTCAGAACGAGCTTTCTGTCCTGATGAACAACAGTTTACAAAATGTTGACATTCAAGTTTAAGCGGTTCAATTTCAAGATAATCAAACGGATAATCTTGAGTATTTGCCGGAATAAAGTTATCATAAACTTTTAATTTATTTGTTGGAAGCGTATCGTCAAAAATAGCAGTAGCCTTTGTTCCTCTAACCAACAAGTTTACATGTTTTTGAGGTGTAATCCAGCTATCAGAGATTTGACCAACCATTCCGCCCTCAAACTCAATGGTCAAATGAGTAATATCCATGATTTCATTTCTGTCAGAAGAACATCCCACAGCAGAAATTACTTTTACAGGGTCTTTTCCTGTTGCATATGCAATCATTGAAACATCATGAGGAGCTAAATCCCACATAACACTTCTGTCATTCTTATGGTAATTTACATTCAATCTATCTGATTGAGCATAAACCAATTCACCCAAAACGCCTTCTTCAATAAGCATTTTCAATCTATTAACAGCCGGATGATAAAGAAGCAAGTGTCCAACCATTAACACAAGTCCTTTTTCGTCAGCAAGTTCTGTTAATACTCTTGCTTCTTCCGCAACGGTAGAAATCGGTTTTTCTACATAAACATTTTTACCTGCTTCAAGCATTGCTTTCACAATCTTAAAGTGCGTATGACTAGGTGTTACGACAGCAACTCCGGTAATTGTTTCGTCATTTATAATATCATTTAAATCTTTTGTAACTTTTACACCCGGAAATTGTTCCTGAATTTTTTTGTGTGCTTCTTCATCCAAATCACAAACAATATCCAATACGTTTAAATTATAGAAGTTTCGAACAATGTTTCTTCCCCACATCCCGAAACCAATAACAGCAATTTTTTGTTCTTTCATACTAACTCTTTCCTTTAGTAACTATTATAGTACAATATACTCTTCTCGTAAAGTTTCAGACAATTGTCCTAACTGTTCAATAGACAATTTTTCTCCACGAATATTTTCATCCAAACCTAGTTTTGAAATAGCATTAACAACTTTTTCTCTCTCAAAAGAAGCGCCCAAAAGGCAATTTTTAAGAGTTTTACGTCTTTGTGAAAACGCAGCTTTTATAGTTTTTCTAAAATGCGCATAATCATTCAGTTTTAACAAAGGCTCTTTTCTAACCTTTAATGAAACAAGTGCAGAATTAACTTTTGGTGCAGGATAAAATGAACGTCTTCCCACAAGTCTTATAATAGAACAATCTGCCCAAAATTGTGAAAGTATTGTAAGCAAACCGTACTGTTTTGACGGACTATTTGGTGTTGCTACAATTCTTCTTGCAACTTCTTCTTGAACCATTAAAATAATATCTTTTATCTTTGCCCTGTTTTTATTATTCAAATCATCGATTTCACCCAACAAATGCGCAATAATTGGAGATGTAATATAATACGGAATATTTGCAACAACTTTGATTTCGCCCTCACAAATTTCCGACAAATCTGTTTTTAAAATATCATTATGAATGATTTGCAAATTATCACATTCAAGTTTTTCCAACTCTTTTATTGCTTCTTCATCAAGCTCAACAGCTATAACTTTTTTTGCATACTTAACCAGTTGTTCGGTCACAAAACCAACCCCAGGACCGATTTCCAACACAACATCATCTTTTGTAATATCGGCAAAATCTATAATATCCGCAATTACATCGGCATTAATCAAAAAATTTTGTCCTAATCTTTTTTTAGTTCTAAAGAACTTTGCTCTTTGTAAATAATCCACCATACTATTTATAATAATACAAATAGGGAAATGTTTAAAGTTTTTGTGTGAGTTAGAGTAGGTTTTGTAAAAAAGATTTCAAATTATTTTTTCGTTATAATAAAAAACAAGGAGTTAATTGTGATTAAAACCAAAGAACGTTTAGAGTACAGCCAATTGTTAGATGAATTTGTTTTAGGTTGCAAAACCGAGCAAAGAATAGGACTTGAGTACGAAAGAATTCCTGTTTACAAATCCAATGACAATGTTGTTCCTTATGAAGGAATTTACGGGATGTGCGAACTTCTAAGAGAATTTGCTAAAATTGATAATTGGGATTACATTTTAGACAATCAAAACATTATCGGTTTAAAAAAAATTCATGACACAATTACACTTGAACCCGGATGTCAGTTCGAATTGAGTATTGAACCCCAAAACACCATTTGGGAGCTTAAAAATAAAATCGAAGAAATTGACAAAGCAATACAACCACTTTTAGAAGAGTTTGAAATCAAATTACTAAATGTCGGAGTTTCTCCTAAAACAACTTATAAAAACATAAAATTAATTCCAAAACGCAGATACCATATTATGGCAAATTATTTATGGGGAATACTTTCTGACGTTATGATGAGGGAAACAGCAGGAATTCAAGTCGGCATAGACTATAAGTCTGAAGAAGATGCCATGAAAAAATTTAGGCTTGCAAATTTAATATCACCATTTGCAACGGCGATGTTTGCGAATTCAAATATCAGAGGCGGAGTAGAAACAGGTTATAAATCTTTTAGGGCATTAGCTTGGCTAAATACTGACAACGAAAGATGCGGGTTTGCACTAAACTTCAACAAAAATATGTCTTTTAAAGATTATATTGACATTCTCTTGGACACACCAATGATTTTTATTAACAGAGAAAACAGCACAATAAACTTGAACGGCAGACTAACATTCAAACAATTTATGAAAAATGGGTTTGAAAATTTCTATCCAACAATCGAAGATTGGAAATTACACGCAAACCTATATTTTCCGGAAGTCCGTTTAAGGAATTTTATAGAAATAAGAAACCACGATTGTGTCGGAGGTGGGCTTGAATACTCAATTCCTGCTTTGTATAAAGGAATTATGTATTCAAAATCCGCAATGGAAGAAGTCGAAGAACTATTAAACAAATACACCTCAAACGAAATAAAAGAATTGCGTTACAATGTTGCACGATTTGGAACTCAATCAAAATTAAGACACAAGCCAATTTTAGCAATATGTAAAGAATTGGCAGAAATTTCTTATTACTCGCTCAAATCTGCTTGCAAAGACGAAGAAGACTTTTTACTTCCATTAATAAAATTATTAAAAGCTTAGCATGTTTTTGTTTTTAAACCGTATTTAATAAGAAAATAGGTCAGCTTTACTAAGCCGACAGAATTTATTAAATTAGTATATTTTAATTTATTTTTAATTAAAGGGTTCATTTTCTTTATTTGCGGGGGTAAAATATATTTTATTTTAACAATGGCTTTTTGTATATTTTTATTTATTTTGTTTTGTGCATTTCTTTCTTTTTTATTGCGAGGAAAAAAGAAAGAAACGCACCCAAAGAAAGAAAAACAACGCTGGTTTCCTACGGCTTCACTGCGTTCAGCCGTTTTTTGCATTTGGCTACGCCAAATCTTTTTTTACAAAAACTCTGTAAACACTCAGTCACCTAGTCACCTAGTCACTTTAAAAACCGTAATCCTCGACTCACGAATCACGGCTCACGACTCACGACTCACGAAAACTACTCAGTCACTTAATCACTTTAAAACCGTAATCCTCGACTCACGAATCACGAGTCACGGTTCACGAAAAAAAATGGATTGCTTCACTTCGTTCGCAATGACAGGGCGCAAAGTCACTAACTGTAGATAGTGCCTTAAAAGTTTAGCGCATTCTTGCTTTTAAGCCGAATTTAATAAGTCTGTTAATAAGCGCTTGTGGCAATTTCGCAACAAGGCTTGCAAAAAACGCATCCTTACCAACCGTATATGAAAGTTTTGGATTTTTTGCTCTATCCGCTTTCAATATCACATTTACAACGTTATTCACCTCAAGCCCTTTTGTTTCATTTTTTCGTGCATTCTTAATCACAAAGTTCATTTCTTTTTCAAAGCCTTTACAATTATCAAGGTATTTTGAATTTTCTTCTACTGATTTTCCCCACAGAGGTGTTGCTATTACCCCAGGTTTAATTGAAACAACTTTAATATTCTGTTTGTTTTCAACAAGAAGTGAATTGAAAAACATATCCAAGCATCTTTTTGAAGCACAATATGGAGAAATAAAAGGGAATACCCCAAAGCTTGACATTGAGCTTATATTAATAATTTTGCCCCCGTCAAGTAATTCAAGCAATCTTTGAGTCATTTCTAAATGTCCAAAAACATTTACATCAAACTGACGTCTTATTTCATCAATAGAAATCTTTTCAACAGGTCCTGCTACCACACAACCTGCAATATTCACCATTGTATCAATTTTACTGCACTTTGAAAGAATGTATTCTGCAGCCTCTTTAATGGTTTCAGGTTTAGAATAATCAACATAAAAAGGATAAATATTCGAACTTATATTTTCTAATTCTGCTTTTTTGTTCTCAGAACGATAGCCGGCAAATATTATATTATTTTCTGCCAATTTTTCAACAAGAGCTTTACCAATTCCGGATGTTGCGCCGGTAACCAAATATGTTTTAGTCATCGCTCAACGGTCTCATAATAATAATTGACGAAATATTTACTTGCATAAAATCATGTTTTTCAATCTCTTTTTGCGGTAATAATTTGTATTCCAATGTACAATCTTTTACTGCCAAAAAAGTTTTTCCGGTATTCAAAATTTCACTAAGTAAACGAGTTTTTTTTCCGATTTTAGGCATAAAAACGTAACCGCAAATTATATGTTCACTTGTTTCAATATAAACATTTTCTTTCCATGCAGCTTCCGTAAACCCTAATTTATCTTTGTTTTCCATTATGCCTCTCTATCTCTTTGTATTTTAGCCTTATTTCTACTTATGACATATATGATTGGAACAGTGGTAAGTATAGAGCAAGTGCCATACAAAGTACAATCCCACCTATTACAATCAACATTATCGGTTCAATCATTTTAGTCATTGTGTCAATAATACCATCAAGCGTTTTATCCAAGAAATTCACACCTTTTCCAAGCATATCGCCCAAACGACCTGATTGTTCACCGGTTGCAATCATAAACAACAACATCTTTGGAACAATACCTGTCGCTTTAAATGCTTGTGATACTTGTAAACCTTGTTGAACTTTTTCTATCGCTACACTCATTTTTCGTTTTAAAGTTGAGTTTGTAAGTGTAATAACTGCAAGGTGCAAGCAGTCAACAATCGGAATACCGGCATCATAAGATACGCTTAAAACTGACAAAAAGTTTGAAAAATTTGAATATAAAATCAAGTTACTAAGAAAAGGAATTCTAAGCAAAACCTTATCCAAAATTTTTCTTGCAGGTTCCCATTTTAGCGTAATCATTACAAAAGCAATGTATGCAACTATAAATATTGGAATTGTATACCAAAATTCCTTTAAGAAATCTCCTGCATTAATCATTGCAGCAGTAATCCACGGCAATGTTTTGTCTTGTTGTTCAAACATTTGTTTAAATGCCGGAAATACAAATAATAACATAATTAATACAATCAGAACCGCAAGAACGATTACAAACATCGGATACATCAACGTACCAATAACCTTAGCTTTCGTATTAGCTTGTTTACTCAACAAATCTTTAATACGTCCTAATGTCTTTTCCAATTCACCGGCTTCCTCACCGGCTTTTACCAAACCAATAAAAATATAACCAAACACCTGAGGATATCTAGCCAATGTATCAGCAAACGTAGAACCTGCCATAATTTGAGTTTTCAAAACTTTTGACATATTTTGAATTTTCTTTCTAGCAGCTTCCTGTTCCATAAACATCAAAGATTCAACAGCCGGAATACCTGATTGCAACAAGATTTGAAATGTCGATATAAAATCAATTTTTTCACTTAACGACAAAGCAGATATCGCTCCACTTTTTTTGGATTTAGATTCAATGTATTCTTCTATCTTGGTCGGAACTAAACCCATTTTACGAACAATATCACGAGCATCTTTTAAATTTGATGCCGTAATTTGACCTTTTATAATTTCTTTTCCCTGCTTTAACGCAATGTAACTATATATTGGCATTTACATAACCTCTTTTTCTTTTATTCATTCGCATAACCTAAAACTCTTATAAATTCTTTTGAAGTTGTATTACCCTCTAATATATGATTTAAACAAGAATCTTTTAAAGTTACCATACCTGCTGATACTGCGGTTTCTTCAATTTCTATATCATGCGCACCTTGTGCAATTAATTTTTTTATTTCACGAGTTATCGGCATAACTTCATATATACCAATACGACCCGTATATCCTAAATAACCACATTCTTTACAGCCTTTATTTCTATACAATTTTGTTTTCAAAAGTCGTTGCTGTACTTCAGGATTATTCGATATGTGTTTTACTTCCTCCTCTGTTGGGAAATAAGCTTCTTTACACTTATCACACAATCTTCTTACAAGTCTTTGTGCAATTACACCGGTTAACGTTGAAGATACAAGATAATCTTTCGCACCCATTTCAATTAAACGTGTAACAGTTGCTGCAGCCGAATTTGTGTGGACTGTACTTAATACAAGGTGACCTGTTAAAGCTGCCGATATAGCAACTTCCAATGTTTCAAAGTCACGAATTTCACCAATCAGAATAATATCAGGGTCTTGTCTTAAGATTGCTCTCATACAAGAAGCAAACGTAATATCTGCTTTTGCGTTCACTTGTGATTGGTTAATTCCCTCTAACTTAATTTCTATCGGGTCTTCAATCGTAGTAATATTAACATCTTCTTTATTTAAAGCCTTTAAAATCGTATAAAGAGTTGTGGTTTTACCTGAACCAGTAGGACCGGATGTTAGAATAATACCATTTGGTGACTGAACCATATCATGAATTTTTTGCAAATCATGGTCAGATGCACCTTGAATAACCATTTTTTCTCCACCTGCTTTTAAGCTGACTGCCGGCGCAAGAATACGGATTACAATCTTTTCTTTTCCGGAAACAGGTAATGTATTTATACGGAAGTCGTACATTCTCTCGTTATATTTAATAGAAAATGTACCGTCTTGAGGACGTCTGTGTTCAGCAATATTCATTCTTGCTAAAACCTTAAAACGTGTAACAACCGCCATTTCAATACTACCAGGGATTTCAAGAACTTTTTTCAAAATGCCATCAGTACGAACTCTAACTACATAATAACCAATTCTTGGTTCTATGTGAATATCTGAAGCTTTTGAATCAATTGAATCCGTAATAATCTTATAAACAAACTTTGCTACATTACCACTGGCATCTTGAAGTTCTTTTTCAACTTGTGACCAAAGAGATTCCTCATTACTATATTGAGCAGTTTCTTCTTCAATACTTGCAATAATTCTCTCTGTTTCTTTGGCATGTTGTTCGCTTTTTTTAATTAGCTCATATTCTTTTAAAAAATTCTCAAAATCAATATATGGAAGGGCATATACATTTAAAGAACGACCGGTTGATAAAGAAATTTCACGAATTGTGTATTTGTCGCTCGGGTTAACCATTGCAACTGCAAGCTTATTACCCTCCAATGACATAATTACAATTTGTTTCTTTTCCATAATGTCGTCAGGCAACATTTTTAGTATTGCCGTATCGACTTTTATATTTTCTTTAGAAACAACTTCGCAATTATATTTTTTCTTTAAATAAGATACAACCCTTTCATAAGACAAATAGCCTTTTTGATAAAAAATTGCATCTAAAGGTAATTTTTTTTGAACAGCCTCTTGTTTGCATTCATCTAACTGTTCTTGTGAAATCCAACCAATACCAATAAGCATATCTTCTGCGGAAGGCTCATTTGTATCGTTAGATTGAATATTTGCAACAACTGTATCTTTGGTTGATTCATTAACTGAGATACTGTCAATTAAGCTATCAAAATCACTAGCCTCAACCGGAATAAATTTTGGAACTAATCCTGTAAACTTTTCCTTGATTAAATTCTCGATATTTGGTTTATTAGCAACTAAATTTTTGTTTATAATTACCCAAAAATCACCTTGTCGTTTGTCAACTGGAATAAAACCTGACGATTTCATCAGGTTTAATTCAAAATTATTAGTATATTCTTTTTTTATACTGCTTTTTAATTTTTCCAGTTGATTTGACATTTGACATTATTACTACAAACTATTATTTACTAACGTACCTTCACCATCATTAATAATATGAGGAGTAATCATAATTACCAATTCAGATTTTTCTTTGACAGTAGCGGTTGATCTAAATGCTGAACCAATAATAGGAATGTCTCCTAACAAAGGAATTTTGTTTACTGATTTTTGTTCAGATTCTTGAATCATACCACCAAGAACCAAGGTTTCACCATCTTTTATTCTAACATTCTTCAAGTCAAGATTTCTTCTGCTTAACAATGTTGCAACAGGCATACCTTCACCATCAAAGATTTGGCTTTGAACAGTAGAATAATCAGGAACAATATTCAATGTTACATAACCTTCAGGTGAAATAAACGGTGTTAAAGTAACTTTAATACCCAAATCTTCAGAAATTGTGTATTCTCTGTTAACTGCACCGGTTGTAGTTCCATAACCTGCTGATGTTGAACTCAAGAATTCTGTATCAACTTTTTCAATATAATCTTGAGTCAAGTCAATAATTGATTCTTGACCGTTTGTAATCATAATTTTCGGATTAGCAAGAACTCTTCCTTTTTTGTTTTGAATCAAATAGCTCATCATCCATTGTACGTAAGTTGTATTTGGAGCTAAAATTTTATAAGGAATTTCTAACCAAGTTGATGGAGTATATTGAGTATGCTCATCATTCCAAGTACCTTCACCAGTTCCATCAGACCATCCATACTTTGTTGCATTCATCCAGTTGCCACCTGGACCACCTGCTCTACCACCAGTTGTACTAGTACCATCAAAGTAAAAGTTCCAAGCTTTTGTTGAAATTTGCCATTGGTTTTGGAATGATTTTGAACCTGATTCATTAAGTTCAACAATTGACATTTCCAAAAATGCTTGAGGTTGTTTTACATCATGAGTCTTTATAAAATCAGCTATCATCAAAGCTTGAGCCTCAGAACCACCCATCATTGTAATAGTACCTCTTTGAGGGAAATAAGCAATTGACAAGTTTTGAACATCAAACGGAGCAACAGAAGAACTTGCACCACCTGCAGATACAGAACAAGCTAGAATTCCTTCGCCCAATTTTAGTTCAGAGCTACTTGATGTACCACCTTCACTACCGGCTGATGCAGCAGCACCTGTTAAAATGCCGGCTGCTCCACCTGTTTCTCCGGTAAATACCGGTGTTGTAGAAGAACTGCTGTCGCTTGAGCCAATTCCTCTGGAAGGAAGTAATACGTTACAAATCATATCTGCCATCTGAGCAGGAGTTGTATGATTTACTGAGAATGTTCTGCTCAATGGTTCTCTATCAAATTGACTGATTACCTTTTGAACAATTGCCACATCACCAGGCATACCAAATACAATAAGCTCGTTTGTTGCTGAGTTTACTGTTGCTGCATCAACACCTGACATACCAGCTCTTCTCATTCCAAAAACATTCTTATTTAAAAATTCTGCAATTTTACCTGCACTTACATAATTAACAGGGAATGTATACATTTCTTGCTTTGAAAATTGCGCATTGTCAGCATGATTCTTAGATAAAACAATCATTGTATTACCTTGTTGATAATAGTTCAAACCTGTTATTTGTAATACAAGCGAAAAAGCTTCATTAATAGGAGTTTTTACCAAATCCAAAGTTACTTTTCCGTCTACGGAGTCGTGAAATACAATGTTCATGCCGGCTTTATCAGCAAACATTCTCAAAACTTGTTTAACATCTGAATCTCTTAAACTCAATGTTATTAAGTCGTTTTTATCTGTTAAACGAACATTTCCGTTTAACATCATTGAGCTTTCTTGCAAAGATGAGTCAGAAACACTTGCAGCACCAACACTCATTGTAAGAGCGGTTGGAGCCATAAATGATAATAATAGTGCTGCTGACAAAACTCTCTTTATATTATTGTGAGCCATTATCTTCTTTCACCTCCGAATTTATTATTTAAATTAGCAACTTCGTTATGGTTCAAAGAGCCTTCTGTTAAAATCTCTCCGATACCGGCTTTGTAAACATTTGAACCCAATTTAACAGTTACAGAATCTTGCAAAATGCTTACAACCTTATAATTATTTACTACATCACCCTTTTTAACCAAATAGTCATTTCCTTCTATATTCAAGATTGCAGAAGGACTGTACTTGTCATATAAAATACCTGATACAACTGTATCCATAACTCTTGCTGCATCAGAACCTTCATCCACCATTTCAGGCGGTTCTACCAAAGTATAAGCTGGCACATCAGATACTACCGGAACACCACTAATATCACGATACGGCAAAAACGGGTTTGTTTTTGTCATACCTTGCGGAATTGAAATAACTTCTTTTTTCCCTATGGCTGTCAAAGGTGAACTTGACAATTGAACCGCTCCTTCTTCTCCAAGAGAAGCGACACAAAAACTTCTGTGTGCTACAACAGTAACAAATCCTGCTGCCACAAGCAACAAACCTGCTGAGAGCAAAGTCTTCTTACTAAAAACTCGTCTTCCTATAGTCGCTATCGCAACAATAGCATTTACTACAGCCTCTTCGTCTATTTTCCTAAAACTCTTCTTCATATAATTGCGCATCTTCATAATATCTTTTTCAGTTGCATCCTCTATCTTATTATAACAGTACAACACAGTTATGATATTGTAATCGTATATTTAGTCCATCTATCTCTCTTTTGCAATCAAAATTGAAATCAGATTTAACCACATTATACAAAAACCCAAAACTATTATATCACATTTTCAAGGTAAATCAAGAAAAAAAATAGAATTAAATTTTACTCTTCTTCAACATATGGCACAAACGCATACGCATTAAAATCCAATGAACCAAAAATCATACGCATAAATGATTTATTATATGGAATTAGCTTTGCAAAATCCAATTCTTCCTCGCCAAAATCTTCTTCTGTTTCTATTACTTCAATTTCACCCATTAAAAATTGTGATTGATAAAAAGAAACGTAGAATTTTTTATCTTCACCTTTACGTGCGAAAACTTTATAAAAACCTTTTTCCAAAACCTTATCACCAAGAATTAGTTTTACCGGCACATTAACCAAAACACCCTCTTCAACTTTTGTTTTTAAATCCGGAATTTCATTGATTTTTTTATCAGTATTCAAATCAGAATGAAGTGAATTCCCTCCACCACTGATTTTTTTTATCTTTTTTTTCTTTTGTTTTTCTTCTTTTTGTTTCTGATTACTTTGAAGCGCATCCATTACTTCTTCAAACTCTTTATTAGTTATAGATTTTTGACCGTCCCACATTCTATCAACAGCGCCAAAATCATCCCATTCATCAGCACAAACAGGAAGCAAAAAAGCCATAAAAAGTATCAACAAAAAACTCTTTCTCATAATAATAGTTTAACTGTTATTTTGAGAAAGTAAAGTAAAATTTAAATCAACTTTTTACACCACTCAGAAATCGGGCATTGGCTACAATTTGGCTTTTTTGGTTTACAAACATTTTGTCCGTGAGTAACCAAAAGCGTATTAATATCCAACCAATACTTTACAGGAAGTTTTTCTCTCAAAGCAAACTCTGTTTCTTCAGGAGTTTTTGTTTTAACATAACCCAAACGATTAAAAATCCGATGAACATGCACATCTACAC
>CAZPBG010000026.1:0-25646 GCA_964584885.1 uncultured Vampirovibrio sp. | reverse complement strand
CAATGACGTACAGCCAGTAGCTTTGCGCCCTGTCATTGCGAACGAAGTGAAGCAACCCATATTTTCAACGTGAATCGTGAGTCGTGAATCGTGAATCGAGGGTTACGGTTTTTAAAGTGATTAAGTGACTAAGTGACTAAGTGTTTACAGAGTTTTTGTAAAAAAAAGATTTTGCACAGCCAAACACAAAAAACGTCTGAACGCAGCGAATACATAGAAAACCAGCATCGTTTTCTTTCTTTAGGTGCGATTCTTTCTTTTTTCCTCACAATAAGAAAGAAATGCACAAAGAAAACATTATCAAATAAATGGGCTCCCCCAAAAAGTCATCTCCTTTATATATCAATAAATACTTTTCTTTATGTTATAATCTCACAGAGGAGAGGATAATATTAATGGAAAAAGTTAAGGGATTTATATCCACACATCCTGATTTTTTTACAATTTTAGGATTAGGAATTGTGTTTTACGTAATATTTTTCTATGGTATAGGCACTTACGCATTAATGGACGTAGATGAATCTCGTTATGTACTCATGGCTAGAGATATGTTTAACTCCAAAGATTTTCTAACTCTTTATTTAAACGGAGATTACTTCTTTGAAAAACCACCTCTATATTTTTGGGGAGAATGCTTATCTTTTGCCATTTTTGGGAAAGTTAACGAATTTACTGCAAGATTTCCGGTTGCATTGTATGGTGCTTCTTGTTGCTACCTACTCTATTTTATAGGTAAAAAAATCGTTTCGAGATTTTATGGGATTGTTGCATCATTAATTTTGGCAACAAGCTTGGAATTTATAATTCTTGCAAAATTTGCGATTTTGGATATTGTCGTTTCAACTTGTATAGCATTTTCATTGTGTTTTGGAATAATTGTTTATTTTTGCAGAGAAAGCCATAAGAAATACTATTGGTGGCTGTTTTATATTTTTTCAGCACTTGCAGTTATGGCAAAAGGAATTCCCGGCTTTGTAGTTCCGTTTGGTTCTATGTTTTTTATTGCAATTGTGTCTAAAAAATTTAAAGAAATCTTCAAACCTCAATATTTTTTGGTCGGAATGACTTTATTCTTATTAATAGTTCTGCCTTGGCATATTATAATGTTTAAGATGTATAATCCTTTATTTTGGGATGAATATATTGTAAAACATCATCTCGCAAGATTTTTAGGTTCAGACGTTATCAATAGAGAACAACCTTTTTATTTTTATATCTTAACTTTGTTATGGGGATTTTTCCCTTGGACAATTTCTTGCTTGCCGATTTGGATTAAAAATATCAAAAAAATCAAGTTTAATACAGAAAATTTAGATAATCCGCATAAATACATGTTATATAGCGTAATTATTGCACTGTTTACACTGTTCTTCTTTTCTTCTTCAGGAACAAAATTAATAACATATATTCTACCGATATACGGTTCGTTAGCTTGTTTGAGCGCATTTGTTTGGGCAGATTATATCGAAAAGAACAAGAACGAAGAAATCATGAATATTTGCGGATATATTTTAGGCGGATTATTCTTATTAATCAGCTTTGGTGGAATTCTCACCCCACTATATCTTCCAAAACAACTATTGATTGATATTTCAACAGTTAAAACTTTTTGTATAGTTTCATCATTCGCTGTTGGTTTAGCAATTATTTTGTTCACAAAAAAAAGATTATATAAAGCAACTTTTGCATCAATCGTAATCTTTATGTCTATTTTTTCAGCGCATGCAACTGAGAAATTCTTTGAAATCGATTATAAATTTGGTCAAAATGATTTAATGGAATTTGCTAAATATGCGGATGAAAAAGATATGTCACTAACAACATTTAGCTTTGGACATAAGTATTCTTTAATATACTACGGTGGAGAAAAAGTTGAATTTGGACCGACATTAAAACCTAAAGATTTTGAAAAAACACTTCATAAGGACAGAAATCTTGTTATTATTAAAAATAAAGAATTAAAACAAATAAAAAACAAAAATTATGATATTATAAAAATGGGAAGAAAATTTACTTTGATAGAAGAGGATATGTAATGTATCAATTAATAAGCGATTTAATGTATTACGTAATAAAACCGGTAGCAGCTATTAGTATGAAGAGAAGAGGTTACCCTCAAGACTCTATTGACAGAAAATGCGGCATTATTCCGGAAAACGGATTTACAAAAGAAGATAACGTAATAATGTTTCACGGAGTATCCGTAGGTGAAGTAGTTGCGTTAGAAAACCTTGTAAAAAAGACAAGACAAGAATTTCCTACTGCAAAAATAGTTGTTACAACCGGAACTCACACAGGACAAGATATTGCTAAGAAAAAATTAGGTAATGTTGCTGATTTGATTACATATTTCCCAGCTGACTTTCCAAAGTGTATAAGAAAATTTCTTAATAAAATAAACCCTACAATGGTATTTATTGCAGAAACTGAGATTTGGCCAAATTTTGCAATTGAATGCAAAAAGCAAGGTGTAAAATTATATGTAATAAATGGTAGAATTTCTGATAATACGTTCCGCTCATATGATAGATTGAGATTTGTATTTAAACCATTTTTAAACCTTTACACAGGAATATTCACTCAGAGCGAAGAAGATAATAACAAATTCTTACGATTGGGCGCTAATCCTGAAACAACAAAAAGAATGAATAATCTTAAATTTGATGTAAAAAGACCTGATAGTTTAAACTTCAATAAAGGGAATTCAAGAGTCTTACTTGCAGGTTCTACTCATCAAGGAGAAGACATAATTGTACTAAATGTTTTCAAAAAATTAAAAGAAAAACATCCTGATTTAAAACTTATTCTTGCACCAAGACATTTAACAAGAACAGAAGAAGTAAAAGAATTGATTGCACAAAGCGGATTTTCGTCTGATTTGCGTTCAAACAATCGTGAAGATTTGGAAAACATTGATATATTACAGTTAGATACATTAGGAGAACTTGGAAAAATGTACGAACACGCTGATATATCATTTATTGGCGGAAGTTTTAATAAGACAGGCGGACATAACCCTCTTGAATCAATTGTTTGGAGTAAACCCGTAATTTCAGGTCCATCAACCCATAATTTTAAAGATATTTATACAATTATAAAAAATGCTAAAGCGGGTTTTGTAGTAAAAGATGAACAAGAATTTTTTGAAATAGCAGATAAAATGCTATCAAACAAAGATTTTTACAACTCAACCGTTAATGCCGGAACAAAAGTTTTTGCGGAACAACAAGGAGCTTTAGAGTTTGTTATCAATATAGTTAAAACCCAGTTATAACAGGCTTTTTAGCACACAACCATTTCCTTATTGTAAACATTTGTAACAATATTGTTTAAATTCCTAAAGTTTTAACCCAATCGTGCCGTAATACATAGAAAGGGACAACAAAAAAAAGGAAGCACAGAAAATGGGAATGGCGGCATCACAAGCACGCTTGCTGGCTATCACGGCAAGAATACATGATGTTGAGTACCAAGCGCAATCTATTCAGAACGCTAAGGTACAGCTTTCAACGCAATCCGATCAAGTATATAACGAGTATTTGGAAGCGTTGGACGCTCAAGTTTTGACCGTATCAACTATTAATGCTGACGGTTCAAAATCTTCTGTTGCTGCTACATTTAACAATTTATTCTCTGTTAACAGAGTAACTCCATCTGATAGTTCTATTTATCTTCTCCGCAACGAAAAAGGCAAACTTATTGTTGAAGATGCTGTATATAATGCTTATGAAAAATACAGAGATCAAGATCCATATTTATTTGCAATTTGTATGTTGGGTGGAGAATCTACAGAAGCATCTCTTACTCCTGAAATATTACAAGCATATGAAGAAGTAGTTTATCAATCAGAAGTTGTAGATACTAAGAGCAACACAAATTTACAAGAGTTGAGAGAAAACTTAGAAAAATACATTAAAGATGGCTCAAGCATTTACAGCGGAGATTTAAAAGAAGAGTACAATGACGAAAAAGGCAAAGAAGCTTATGAGGCTCTTCTAAAAAATTACAGAGCTGAATTATACAGATCATATGGCGAAGAAATTTGTACCGGCAATATTGATACAACATCACAAGGTATTCACGGTAGTGGTGCTCTTATGACTGAATCACAATTTAATGACAGTCGCTTCAAAAACTACATTGATATATTTAACCAAATAAAACTTTGTGGTGGTTGCGTACCAATCTCTGATTATAACGGAAGTTTTGGTGATGCTTCAAACAACAGTGAATGGTTAACATCAATGATTTCTTGTGGAAAATTCACTATTGATGTTTATTCCAAAGATAAAAACGGAAAAGAAACATTAACAACAACTTCTCCAAGCTCTGATACAAGCTTGTCTTATAAAGAAGAAACTAGTATCGATAATACTGCACTTAAAAAAGCTGAAGCAAAATATGAAAAAGATTTAAAAGACATAGACAAGAAAGATAAACAATACGATTTAACATTATCAAAACTTGAAACTGAACGTTCAGCACTAACAACTGAATACGATTCCGTTAAAAAAGTAATCGAAGATAACATTGAAAGAACATTTGGTATCTTCTCATAAAATATATAACTAACGCACTGACACTACAGAATTATGTAGGTACAAATGCGTAATACAAACATTCCTTTTTAAAATTAATAATCCCTTTTCCCTTTTTCCGCTTGAGTCCAAACTCAAGCTTTTTTTTGTTGGTTACTTTTTATTAATACTAATTATGGCAACATTTTCAACATGATAAGTATGAGGAAACATATCAAATGGTTGAACATACTCAACTGTACAGCCTTTTTGGGTTAAATATTTCAAATCTCTAGCTAAAGTCGCAGGATTACAAGAAACATAAACAATTTTGTCTTTTGTTAATTGATATGCGTAATCTAAACTCTCATTTGTACAACCTTTTCTTGGTGGGTCAAGTACAGTTACATCAAATCTGCGCCCTTTTGTATTTAATTCTTTTTCAAAGAATTTTCCTACATCCATATTATGAAGTTCTACATTTTTAATACCATTTTCTTTAATAATTTTAGATGCCAAATCAGTTGACGCTTTTACTTCTTCTACTGTAACAACTTTTTTTGCGACATCGCTTAAACAAATTCCAAATGTAGAAATTCCGGCATAAGCATCCAATATCATCGGTTGTTCAAAATTATCCGAAATATATTTTTTTACGTATTCAAAAATATTATTCGCTGTGTATGGATTTACTTGGAAGAAAGTTTCTGCTCCAACTTTAAAAATTTTGTCACACAATTGTTCTTCTATATATTCCTCACCCTCAAGAAGTTGAGTTTCTTTACCTAAAATAAGATTTGTTTTTTTAGAATTAAAATTTACACAAACACCTGAAATATTTTCGAGTTCTGTAAAAATTCTGTTTGCTAATTTTTTGAGTTTATCAAATACTTTTGTAGAATTTACAACAAGTACCACCAAATTTTTATTATTAAAAGCTGATGAGCGAATAACAACATGTCTTAAATCACCGGCATGTTTTTTCTCGTTATAACCACTAATTCCTAATTCTTGAGCAGCAATTCTTATGAAATCAATAATTTTGTCACAATATTCAGGTTGAATAGGGCAATATTTTATATTTACCAACTCATGCGAAGCAGGTTTGTAATATCCGGCTAGAATTCGTTTTGAATCACGAGTTTCAGAAATCGGATATTGAATTTTATGTCGATAAGCTTTGTCTTTTGGACTTGCTATAACATCTCTTACTTCAACATCATTGCCAAAAATCGAATGCATTGTATCTTCTACAATTTCTTGTTTTAGTTTGAGTTGGTATTCATAATCAATAAATTGAAGTTGGCATGCTCCACAAACTTTTTGCATAGAGCAAAACGGCTTTACTCTATAAGGAGATGGTTCTAATATTTCAACAATCTTCGCATTTGCGTAATTTTTGTTTTTCTTAGTTATTTGAACTCTTAATTTGTCTTTCGGGCAAGCTCCTTCAACAAAGATTACAAATCCGTCTTTTTTAGCAATGCCATAACCGAGATTTGACAGTTTTTCTATTTCAACTTCGAATTCTATCTGCATGGTTTTATAACCTGAATATTTCTAGTTTCAGTAAGTTCTTGACGTGCATCTTTTATAATCTGTTTGTATTCATCAGACAAGCTCAAACCGTTACAAAGTCTATCAATAAATCCATTATTAAGTTTAACGGCTTTATCAAGAGCACCAACACTTTCCAACACGTCTTTTACATCATTGAACTCGTATCCAAAAGAGTGTTTTGATTGATAAACCATTATTTCGCCGGTTTCAGCCTCAAGAGGTTCACCACCTAATTCGAAATGAAGTTTAAACACTGATTTTAAATCTTGTAATTCAGCTTGCATTGTTGCAATGCTTTGTTGAATTCTTAAATATCTATCAAACAAATAATCTACGTTTTCAAGCTGTTTTTTCTGCCAATCTAGACGTTGCAAATACAATTTTTTCAACTTTGGATAAGCTAAAGCTAAGCCCATTGTGTCTGCCATTGCTCTATGGTGATTATTTAGTTCAACATTAAATCTCGTTGTTAAAGCTTCCAATCCATGCGATTCCAAATCCGGAGCAATTTCTTTGAACATAATCTGAGAATCAATTCTAGGATTTGACAAAGTTTCGCCCATAACACGTTTTTTAGCTTCATTAAGGAATGAATAATCAAAAATTGCGTTGTGCGCAACAATTGGGTAATCTCCTATAAATTCCAAGATTTTTGGAAGAATTTCTTCTTCTGTAGGCGCATCTGCAACCATCTCTTCGGTAATTCCATGAATTGCCATTGATGATTTTCTAATGTGTTTTTGCGGATTAATCAGCGTTTGAAACTCATCTTTTATTTTTCCGTTTTCAAGTCTAACCGCTGCAAACTCAACAATGCGTTCTCTTGTATAATCCAATCCGGTTGTTTCTGTATCTAAAACTATTTCAATTTCTTTTTTTCTCGGCATTTTTTATCCTCTGGGTGTAAGTCTTCCTACCCTTATTACTCCCCTTACAATATGATAGCATAAAAATAAAAGATGTGATAATATAATGGGTAATATGTGTATAATAAGTAAAAAGGAGAGTGACATGGTTTTAGAAATCAATAATGATAACTTTGATAGAGAAGTTATTTCTCATAATGGCATTGTCGTAGTAGATTTTTTTGCTAATTGGTGTGGACCTTGTAGAAAACTTGGACCAATTTTAGAAGAAGTTGAACAAGAATTAGCTTCAAAGGTTAAATTTGCTAAAATTAACACTGATGATAATTTAGAAATGGCTAAAAAATATCAAGTTAGTGGTTTGCCTACATTAATGGTTTTTAAAAATGGTGAAGCAGTAGAAAGACTTGTTGGTTTAATGCCAAAAAGTTCAATAATTACAAATATTGAAAAACATGTTTAGAAAAATAAAAAGAAAGACTTGATTTTAAAATATGTCCATGGTAGATTAGAACTTGTCGAGGATAAATAGCAACATTTAGTAATCGGCAAGTTCAGGTGAGAGTTGGAAGTGTTGAATACTCACTCACGGAACAAAAGAATGTGGGCTGCTAGCTCAGGTGGTTAGAGCGCACCCCTGATAAGGGTGAGGTCGGTGGTTCGAGTCCACTGCGGCCCAGATAAAAAAGACTCCTGTATTAAAGGGGTCTTTTTTATTGGTTAATTTTTGAATTGTAAATCGAAGTTAACACAGTTGTCGCTTTGTCCATGGAAAAGAAGCTTTGCGGAGCTCTGATGAGGGGGATGTTTTGGGTGTGACTAAGTAATTATGACTTTTTAATTTTACAGTCGGGTTGAAACTCGACCTATTCACTGTTTTGTGACTCGTCCTTAGGAAAAATTCCTATAGGGCGAGGTTTTGGTATAAAAACTGTGTACATATTTTTTTTATTATGATATAATTACTGGTGTGAGAGATTTTGTTAAATTATTTGTAGTTGGGATATTGATGTTCTTTGCGCCTTATGTGTTTGCAGAGGATTATAAGGTGCTGGTTATTCCTGATAACATTGTAACTGAAAATGTAGCTTTGGATTCATATATTTATAATGCTTCTGCTGAATTTTTTGCAGATGAAGTTGTTTCAATATTGAATTCTACAGATTATATTAATGCTCCAACTGTAAGTGAAACAAGAAGTTTCTTAAAAAAAGATCCCTCCGGAATGTTGACCGCAAAATCTTTGACTTCTCGTTTTAGAACTTCTTATAATGTAGACTATGTAGCGCTAAAATCTATCGCTAACAAAACGAACTCACGCTATGTACTTTTGATGACATCTTATGTTGACGCTGAAAACTACGTATTAAGAAGAACTGTTTGGGATTTCTTAAACGTTCCGGGAGCTTCTGTTATTGATCCTGCTTACAAAGTTTCAACTTATGCAGTTTTGGTTGACACGTCAAACAATCAAAAACTTTGGTCTGACACTTATTATAAAACAATAAGCGTTTGTGAAAACAGAATTATAACTAGAGGTCCATCTCCACAAACTGAACAATTGAGTAAAATAAAAGATTACTCAAGATATGTTTGTCCTCAAATTGCTCAAAATGTTCAAAAGAATGTTTTACCGGAAGATGTTTATGCAAAAGAATCAAAGCAAGTCTATTATGATATTGGAAACATAGACAATGTCTTTACAAAAAAATACAGACATTTGGGTAAAGAATATGACAAAGTTTATATTCAGAAAAAAGCTGATTTTGAAGAATTTAAAGAAGATACAAAAGTAAAAATTGATAACAAAAAAGAACAATTAAAAAAATCACAACAAGAAAGAAAAGAAAAAAAAGAAAGAAAAAATCAAGCTAAGCTTGAGGTAGAGGCTAAACCTGTAGGTATAAACGAAATCAAAAATAGTGTTCAAAACAAAGCAAAAGATATTAAAGATGCTATTTTTATTAAAAAAGATACAGAGTTAGAGCCTATAGAAATTAAGCGAACAAAGAAAAATACACTTTACGGGGATTATGATTCATCTCGACCACAATTAAGAGATTATCAGAATTAACTATGGATTTATTTTCACAACTGGAAGAAGTAAACAAACAAAAACCGCTTGCGGAACTATTACGTCCTAAAACCTTAGATGATTTTTTAGGGCAGTCAAATGTTGTAGCTCCAAATTCTCCGTTATTAAATCTGTTAAAAACCCAAAGGTTGTTTTCATTAATTTTATGGGGAACTCCCGGTTGTGGCAAAACAACTCTTGCAAGGTTAATTGCGACAAAAGTTGAGGCTCAATTTATTGAATTGTCGGCTGTGTCATCAGGTATTAAGGAAATTAAAGAAACTGTAGACAAAGCTCGAGAAGCGCTTAGAGCCGGTCAAAAAACCATCTTGTTTATCGATGAAATTCATCGTTATTCAAAAACTCAACAAGATGCACTGCTTCCGCATCTCGAAAACGGAACGTTGTTTTTAATTGGTTCAACAACAGAAAATCCATCGTTTCAAGTTGTTCCTGCGCTTATATCAAGGGTTCAAGTAATCAGACTTAACCCAATCAATGATGTAAGCATGGCCAAAATCGTCAATAAAGGGTTTGAGTATTTAGAAAAGAATTACCAACCTGTTCAATATGAAGATGATGTTGTAAAATTTATTGTAAACAATGCACGTGGAGATGCTCGCACGGCTTTAAATATGGTTGAAAATTCTTATTTCGCAAGTAATTTTTCAAATGATACAAGACTTTTAACTATTGAAATTTTAGAAAGTATCACACAAAAACGAAATACCAGATATTCTATCCAAGAGCATTATGATTGCGCTTCTGCTTTTCAAAAGAGTTTGCGAGGGTCAGATGCCAACGCTGCAATTTATTATTTAGCAAAAATGATTGAAGCCGGCGAAGATCCAAGATTTATAGCAAGAAGATTAATTGTTTGCGCCGCAGAAGATGTCGGACTTGCCGACCCAAATGCAATGCGAATTGCAATTGATGCATACAGAGCAGTTGAAATAATCGGACTTCCGGAAGGCAGCTTACCGCTTGCCAATGCCGTTGTTTATGTTGCAAATGCTCCAAAATCAAATAAAGTTTATTTAGCGATTGATTCAGCATTGGCTGATATCGAATCAGGGAACGATTTCCCTCCGCCTATGCATTTGCGAGATGCGCATTACAAAGATGCTAAAAAATACGGATTTGGCGAAGGTTATATTTATTCACACGAAGCCCCCGATGTATATCAGCAATTCATGCCGGATGAACTGGTTAATAAAAAATACTTAGATTTGTAACTTTTACTTAACGTTCCTTGTATAAATATATTGCTTCATGGTAAACTCAAGTTATTAAGGAGGACTTATGCACGAATACGTTTTTAAAATGAAAAAAGGCGATATTGAAATCGAATTAAAATCTGATGATTTAGAGTTCGTGGAAGAACAGCTTAATAAATGGAGAGAAGAACTCCTTCAACAAGATTCCTAGTGGGGGGGGGAAATGTATTTGGCTTGTAGGTCAGAACTACTGGATTAAAGTCAAATCTCGGGGTAAATGTATTTGGCTTATAGGTCGGAACTACTGGAACATTGAACATGTAGGTCAAATCTTCCATTTGAGAGTCAAATCAGAAAAACTATAGTGTTAGGATTGGTGTATGGCGATTTATTCATTTAGGATTAAAAAAGGTAAATATCAATTAGATTTAGCAACTACAGACAAAGAACTTGTTGTTGAACAGTTTGAGTTGTGGGTAAAACAAGCCGGTGAGTACGCTCGTACTCGCAAAGCTAAAGAGTGCAAAAATATTGTAAATACTCAGATAAAAGCTGAAGAAGAAATTACAAAGAAAAACATAGAAGCTCAACTTGCTCGCAAGCGTGAAATACCTGATCCAGTTATCGAACCACAAAAACCTGTTATAAAGGAAGAAGTAAAAACTGCGCCTAAAACAGAAACAGAAAACAATTTAGATATATTCTACGCACCAACGGGTGGAGAAACAATTTCTAAAAAAGCAGAGCAAGGTACTGTTTTTGATAATATTCTTGAACACTCAATGAATAATCCTCAAACAGAATTATCTTTTAAAACCAGTCCGTCAATAAAAAAAGATAACGCATTTTTGAATTATATTAGCGCAAGAAAAATTGAAAAGAAAATTGATTACTTGCTTTTAACTGCTTATTATTTTACTCAATATGAGCAAAAACCTCGATTTACATTAAAACAGCTTAACGCAAAATTAATGCAAAATATTGCAGTTATAATAGATCATTCTGTTTTACAAGAAGCTATAAATAGAGATTATATCGAGTGCTTACCTGACTTAACCGGATTAGTAGGCGCAAGTGAATATAGACTTACTGCATACGGAGAGAAGGTGCTTTTCGATGAATAAAAGAGTCGCTGTTGCTCTATCAGGTGGTGTTGACAGTGCTGTCACCGCCAAGCTTTTGATGGAAGAAGGTTATGATGTTGTTGGATTAACAGGTAGAATGACCTGTTCTAAAGATTTTGATATTGTTGCTCAAAATGCAAAAAGAGTTGCAGATAAACTTGGAATAGAACATTATGTTTTTGATGCAACTGAAAGATTTGATGAAAAAGTTATAAAATATTTTCTTAATTCATACGCAAGCGGAGAAACTCCTAATCCTTGTATTATGTGTAACAAATTTATAAAATGGGGTTGTTTATATGATTATGCTATGAATGAACTTAAATCGGATTATATAGCAACAGGACATTATGCGAACTTGAAAGACGGAGTTTTATATCCGGCTTCTGATGAACATAAAGATCAATTATATTTTCTATTTATGTTGGACAAAGAACATTTGAAAAAAACTCTATTTCCACTTTCTAAGTATAGAAAAAGTGAAGTTAGAGAATTGGCTGAAAAATACGATTTACCACCTAAGTCATCAAAAGAAAGCCAAGATATCTGTTTTATAAAAGCTCCAATGACGACAAAAAAATATTTAAACAATGAATTTGGTGCAAAAGACGGAGTTTTTGTTGAAAAATCAACCGGAAAAATCTTAGGTCATCACGATGGATTTTGGCAATATACAATAGGTCAAAGAAAAGGTATTGGGATAGCTGCACCAAACCCTCTTTATGTTATCGGAATTGAACCACAAACAAATACGGTTTATGTTGGAGCAAAAGAAGATTTGTACACAAAAGAACTAATTTTGGATAATGTAAACTGGAATTGTGATAAAGAATTTGAAGCATTGGTAAAAATTCGATACAATATGCAAGCCGTTAAAGCTAAAATCAATGGACTCAAAATAATTTTTGACGAGCCTGTTTCAGCGATTACAAAAGGTCAGGCATGCGTATTATACGATATTAATGACGGGCATTTGCTAGGTGGAGCTTGGATTTAATTTTTTAAAGAATAATTCTATATTATTCTTCTAATGACAATCCGCCATCATTTTCTGCTGCTACTTCAATTAAGCGATAAGAAAGATATGCGCCAAGCGCAACTGCTTTTAAATCAATCCCCTCATCATATTTAGCTACTTCCAAAATTGCAGTATTTATCTCAGGATTTTCTTCCTTTAAATACTGAACCATATTTTTTCTCCAAGCTTGTATGTCTTGAAAAACTTCGCCAAAAATTTCTGATGAAATATCTTCTGTTATAATTGGTAACATGCTCTAATTCTCCTATTTGTACAAATTATATACCATATTATAACATGTTACAATACTATAAATTTATGAAATTCAAATCAAAAACCTATGATTTATTTTCTTTTTGATATTCATATGTTCCAGGGAAAGCATCAACACCGGTGGTTTTACGAGTTAGATAATATTGTATTTTTGGTATAAATGTAGACAAAAATGCTGCTGCAACAACAAAACCTGCAACAAAGTTTATTGTATTAAATTTTAAATTTCTATTCTTTATCTTTGTTAGTAAATCACTGTTAACCTTACCGTCTTTTGCTTCTTTGCAAATTGTTTCAGCATAGTCAATCATTTCTTTTTTTAAGTTTTCAAGTTTACTATTAGACACAAATCTAAAATCATCTTTATGAGCACCTTCTGTAAATTCTGTAAACACTTTATCAAGAAGTTCTGAATCAGTGATTTTAGCGTTATTGAAAACATCGATTAATTGTTGTTTTGTAATTACTGCATCCTTACCACGATTTGGTTGTAAAGCTGCCATTTTCTTAATTCTATTCAATAAATCTGCATCAGAAATTTTTGATTCAAGTTCGCTTACTTTTATAACTTCAAGTGGCTCTTTTTTAAAGAATTTGCTTAGTTTTGACAATTCCTCAGTTTCAAAAGTAATATCTTTTGGTAAATTAACTTTAGAAGTATCACCGATTACAGCTTTTCCGAAATCTTCAACGCTCATTTCTCCGCCATTATCTTTGAGGAATTTATCTAAATAATCCGTAACAGCAATAGCAGATGCAGGATTTAACCTTGACATTTTACCTGTAGTCGCAAAATTTATAACGTTACCAACATGACCTTGCGCCCACATATAAAAATATATTGATGCAATATCTCTGAATGCGATTTCACGTCTTTCTTCTTTTGTACGTGCATTGTACATTCTGCCACTAACAGTACCTACATCAGTAGAAAGTAATTTACCTGTATTGGTATTTTCTATAGCGTTTGTAAATACATTTAATGCTTGCAAACCGCCTTTGAATGATATATTTTCGTTTTTGTTATTCTCTGTTTTTGCAGCTTGTTCAGTAGTAGAAATATTTTTTTGAGCTTTTTCGCCTCTCATAATATTTGTAATTGCGTGATTAATTTTAGGCACTGCAAAACCTATAATAAAATTCGCCAATCCAACACTCGCAAGAACTTTAGCGCCTTTCATCAATGCAATTTTATTTGCACTAAAGCCTTTTGGTGCTGCTTTTGACATGAAATTATCAAAAGGAGTTCTTAATATTTTATCAGTACCTACATCAAATGTTGCACCCGGCTTTTTAAGAATTTTTTGAATAGCTTTATCACCTAATGCGTTAAAAGATTTTACTCCACCTAACCAGACAACAGAACCTGTTGTTTCTTCTAAGAAGCGTTCTCGAGCTTCTTCACCTTTTCCTCTTTTATAGGCTTGATATGTTCTTCCTGCTACAACAGTAGACTCTAGCGCAATAACAGGTCGCATTGCGTCAGCCTTTGTCATAGCTGTTATAAAACGAGCCATTTTATTATAATTACCTGAAATTCCCGGCAAAATAATAACCTTTCTTTTGTTTCGACTAATTAAAGTAATGCGTGTAAATATCTCTATTTGTTAATTTTAAGTGAAATTGTTACAAAAGTAAAAAAATGTTTACAATTCTTTTTATTTTGTAAAGTACTACTTGTTTTTTTAAATTGTTTAATTTATGATTATTCTAAATGTATAAGATAGTCAAAATATAAGGAATAGCAAAAATGAATCCTATTATTAAAAATTTAGAAGCTGAATACACAACAAGAGAATTACCGGAAATGAATCCTGGTGATACAGTTAAAGTATTCTGTAGAATTGTAGAAGGTAATAAAGAAAGAATCCAAGCTTATGAAGGCGCAATCATTGCTGAACATGGTTCTGGAATCAACAAAACTATTACTGTAAGAAAAGTATTCCAAGGTGTTGGAGTTGAACGTGTATTCTTAGTACACTCACCGCGTATTGAAAAAATTCAAGTACTTAGAAAAGGTGATGTTAAACGTGCTAAGTTATACTACTTGAGAGAACGTTCAGGTAAAGCAACACGTATTAAGGAAAAAATTGAAAAAAGATAAGGGGTAACAAAGCGTGTTACACATACACTGGTACCCTGGTCATATAGCGAAAGCTGAACGTCAGCTCAAAGATAAATTAAATTTAGTTGATGTTGTGATTGAGGTACGTGATGCACGCATACCTTTAAGTAGCAGTTATACTAACATAAAGAAGCTCTTGGGTGATAAACCAAGGCTTCTTTTGTTGAATAAAGCGGATTTGGTAGAGCGAGAAGAACTTAAACAATGGGTAAATTATCTCAAAGAAACTACTAAATGCCCTGTTATTGTAACAGAAGCAAAAGGTTCAAAAGACTTAGCTTTAGTTGTTAAGCATGCTGTAGATTTAGCAGAGCCAAAAATCCAAGCATTAATGGCAAAAGGTTTGTTAAGACGTGCTGCTAGAGCAATGGTTGTAGGCATGCCAAATGTAGGTAAATCAAGCGTTATTAATAAACTTACAAAATCATCAAAGACTAAAATTGGCGCAAAAGCAGGTGTTACTCGCCAACAGCAATGGGTTAGAATTAATCCAAAATTAGATTTGCTTGATACTCCGGGGATTATTCCAACAAAGCAAGATGACCAAATTCAA
This sequence comes from uncultured Vampirovibrio sp., assembly GCA_964584885.1. Lineage (GTDB taxonomy): Bacteria > Cyanobacteriota > Vampirovibrionia > Gastranaerophilales > Gastranaerophilaceae > CAG-196. The sequence continues at coordinate 10,319 of CAZPBG010000026.1, read as the reverse complement.
GCAGCTAAGCTGGCATTTGTAAGTTCAGTTTCTGAGAATGCTTATTCTCCTGAACCTGTTGCACAGGCACTTTTGGATATGCTATTTGAAAGTGAATATTCAAAACAAGTTCTTGATTATTATAACGTTGAAGAATTAACTCTTTACGCTATTGCACAAAGTCGTAATTGGATATTAAAAGCGGATTCACTTGATACTGAAAGAACAGCAAAATATGTATTAAAAGACTTTAGGGATGGTCGTTTGGGTAAATTTATTTTAGATGAAATTCCGGAAGAACAAATTTAGATGAAAAGATGTTTTTGGGTTGACGAGAAGTCCGAAATTTATGTTAAATACCACGATGAAGAATGGGGAGTTCCGAAATTTGATGATAGAGAATTGTTTGAACTCCTTATTTTAGAATGTTTTCAAGCAGGTCTTTCATGGATAACAGTCTTGAAAAAACGTGAAGCGTTTAGATTAGCTTTTGATAATTTTGATGTTGAAAAAGTTTCAGAATATGATGAAGAAAAAATAGAAGAATTGTTGAAAAATCCGAATATAATTCGTAGTAGAAGAAAAATTGAGTCTGCAATATTAAATGCAAAAATCTTTATTCAAATTCAAAAAGAATTTGGAAGTTTTTCTGATTACATTTGGGGTTTTACTGAGGGTAAAATTATAAAAAACACTTTAAAAGAAATTCCTGTCAGCACACTTTTGTCTGATAAGATTTCAAATGATTTGAAAAAACGTGGAATGAAATATGTAGGAACAGTTATTGTTTACTCATATTTGCAAGCTATTGGGGTAGTTAATGACCACGAAACCTCTTGTTTTAAATACTAACTTAAAATAAGAATAACTGCACCTGTGACCATAATTATTGTAGCACCTAGCTTTTTGATTAAATCTTTTTCTTTAAAAATATTAATGCCAAGAAGAACACTTAGAATAGTTGAAAGTTGAAATAAGGCTAGTGCGTGAGCTACATTTATTTTTGAGAAAACATAGTTCGTGGAATATTGCATAATTGCAACCATTGCTATTAATGCGAATTGATATTTAATATCTGATTTATTTATTATTGCTTTATGCTTAGAAATCAATAAAAATATTAATGAAAACAGAAATCCAGCTAAAGCCCAATACAAAAATGCTGATGTAATATTAGATAAGATAATGACTTTTTTGATAAAAATTGCTTCTGTTCCGGAAAATATTAATGCCAAAAAGCGATATAATGTAGCTTTTGCGTAAAATATCTTATGCGAACCAAGAATAAATGTTCCAATAACTATCAAAAGAATTGCTAAGATTTCTTGTAAAGTCGGGATTTCGTTTAGTAAAAAGATTCCAAAACAAAGAGCCACTATTGGTTTGTATGAATTTATCGGCGCAAGAGCAGACAGCTCTCCGCACGAAAGAGCTTTTATTATAAAATAATTTCCTAAAGCACCCAAAAAGCCCATGATTAAGATTGCAGATAGCATTGAAGTCGAAAAAATAGGGGTTGGACAAATTATAAATCCTATCAATAATAAACCAAGATATGTGTAAAAATTTATTACTGACGAAAAATTACCCTTGTTAGTGAGTATTTTTTGAAAAACATTTAAATATGAGTTCGAAAATATTCGTATAAAAACACCTAGTAAAATATTAATCATAAACCTATTATACAATTAACATTGTTTTGTTGTATTTTTTGCTCGATTTCATTATAATGTTAAGTATGGATTTATTAAGAGAAGGGCAAAAGCTTACATTATATTTTCAAAAAAATTCTCGCATGGTAGAAATGACTTGTGAAATTGAAAAAATTCATGATGACAGGTTAGATGTAGTTTTGCCAAAATATTTTATGCGTTACGTCGAAAAACTTCGAGTTGGTGCAAAATTAACAGCAAAAGCGTTCTCTAAATTCGGCACGGTTGATTTTAATACAGTTGTTATATCCTCACCACTAGAAGAAAACTTTACAATAGAACTTGATTACAACTCTGTAAAACTTACACCGAGCGTTGATTTACCTAAAGTCAATGCGGTTGAAAAAATAGAACTAACGATTGCTGGAGAAACTTTCTTTACAAAAACATTTGAATTATCATTGGATTTTATCAAGTTTAATTTTGATAAAATCATACAGATTGGAGAAAATCTTGAATGCACCTTATATTTACCTGAAGCTTATGGTATAATAAAATTTAGGGCAGTAGTAAAAGAAATTGATCCGATATATTCGGATGAAATTACAGCTCAAGTTTATACGATGACAGAAGAAGATAGACAATCTCTTTTATATTACATGTATGTTTATACTACAAATATTGACTGGGAAGAATGATGAAAACTGATATAAAAAAAGAATCAAAAAGTAAAAATAAAATGTATGACCAAATCGAACGTTGCAGATTAGATTTGAAAAAAGATCCTTCAAACCCTGCTTTGCACGTTAGACTTGGCGATTTGTATATGAAATGGCATTTAGATATTTATAATGCCGGACAATATATTGATGAAGCTATTACAGAATATCAGCTTGCGATGGAATCTTTGATTGATTCACATGAAATCTATTACAAATTAGGTGTTGCATTTTTCCATAAGGGAGATTTAGACAAAGCTATTAATTACTTTACAATGGCTTTAGAAAAGAAAAATGATTATTACGAAGCTTACTACATGATTGCTGAAACTTTTGTAAAAAAAGCCCACTTTACAGATGCCCTTGATGCCGCTGATACAGCTACAAAATGCTCTAGATTTGGTTCTTCCAGCGCTCACTATTTATTGTACAAATTGTATGATGCATCTTCATTTAAAAATCCAAAAACAAAATTAAAAGCACACTTTGAAAGATTTTTATCTATCTTGTTAGCTCCTTTTGATAAAACTGCAATCTGTAATATAGCAGAAGCTATTTCATATTTAAGGTTCTTGCCGGTATTTATTAAAGGTTTTTATGCGATAAATACAAAAAACTATCCTGCTGCCATAAATTTATATAAGGCAGCGACAGAATTTGCACCAGGATTTGCGCCGCTATATTGTGTATTGGGTGATATTTATTTATCAACAGGATATTTTGAAGATGCCATTACGGAATACAAAATGGCAATTTGGTTAGATTCATTTAATGTTGCCGCATATAGGCACTTGTGCAGAGCATACGAAGAACAAGGCGACTATAACCAAGCAATTGAAGTTTATAACAAATTAATTTCAATGGCACCTACAATTCCGGATTTATACTCTAATTTAGCAAATATTTATTATATAAAAGGTGAATTTGATTTAGCAATTTCAAATTATCAAACTGCGATTACCTTAAACCCAAATCGTTCTTGGACTAGTGTTATTGCGCAAACCATGGGATTTGTTTATCAAGAAAACAAGTCAGACCCTGATGCTGCAATTTCAGCTTATCAGACGGCATATGTATTAACTCCTGAAGACATTGATATATATGTAAATTTAGGCAGCGCATTTTATGATAAAGAAGATTATGCAAATGCTTTAGCAGTATATAGACAAGCTCTTGAATTACAGCCTCACAACCCTAAAATTCACTGTAACTTGGGATTTTTATACTGGGGAAAAGCAGATACGGAAGAAGCAATAAAGTCTTATGAAATGGCAATAAAATACAACCCAAACTATGATATTGCATACAATAATTTAGGTGTAATCTATCTTGACGATTTGGGTAGGGTTAATAAAGCGATGGAGCTGTTTAGAAAAGCTGTAGAAACAAATCCAAGCTATGCTTTAGCACATTTTAACTTGGCACGAGCAACTTCTATTATCGGTGACAAGATTGAAGCGGCAAAACTTTATCAAATGGCTCAAGACATTAATAAAGTTACACAAGAAATTGATCCAAGAGATATTGCCGATAAGATTAGCGAATTATTTGAATCATAAATTCCCCCTTTACCTTATTTTTTTATGAGGTACAATTAAAAAATATCGGAAGAAGAAAATGATTGATAACGACAATAATGATTTTCATCATTTAATAGAAAAAGAGTTAAACTCTACAGATAAAATTTTAAAACCGGATTTTAATCAAAAAGCTGGAAGAGAGTTGCTTGCGTTTTATTTGCAGTCAAAATTCAAACAAGTTTTAGTATATGACTCAAAAGCTCCGGAACCTATTTTCACAGAAGTTCGTTATGATTTTATACAAAAATTTTCCAAAAGATTAATCTCTAACCCTGCCAAAAGAATTATGGTAGGGATTACGGGAGAATCCGCTTCCGGAAAATCAACCATTTGTAGAGAAATTTCTAATACTATCAAAAAATTTGATATGCCTGTAACAATTTTAACAACTGATAATTACTTCAACGACATATCAGATTTAATAAAAAAATACGGAACGTTTGATGCTCTTAGAGATAATGGTTATGACGTTGATTCTCCGGAAAATTTTCAATTAGACGTTTTAAAAGAAGATTTGGAAAAAATCTCTCAAGGCGAAGATGTTTATTCTCCGGAATATTTATTAAATGGTACCGGAATTTCTGTTCCAAAAGCAAAACATATTCCTACAAATAAAATTATTGTAGTAGAAGGCATGGCATCTATGTACAATGATATTAAGGATATTTTTGATATAAAAGTTTATGTTGAAACTGATATAAATCTTCGTAGAGAACGCTTTTTAACAAGAGCTTATACAGAACGTAATCAAGATTTAGACAACGCTAAAAAACACTGGGAATACATTCTTGGTGCTGGTGAAAAATACGTTAAACCGGCTAAAGAGTATGCAGATATAATAATAAACGGTGATACTAATTTGACATATTTCTGTCAAATTTTAGAATATATCCATACAATCACTAATAATTTTCAGGGATAAGCTTAAAATATCGAACTCAAACATTGCGGTTATAGGTTGAAAATAGCTAGCGATTTGATTTCTAAAAGAGGTGGGAAAATAAAGTATTCCCACCTCTAACAATTAAAATCCTATTTTAATGCATTATTTATATCTTCTACATGTTTCGCTGTTGCTTCTGCCATAGCCTCGTCTTTTATTTTTTCAGCGAGTTCTGGTACACTTTTTTTATTTACAATTGGCATTTTAACGCACACATCATCTATTTTACCGGATAATTTGTTTAATACACCAAGTGCGTTATCTGATAGTCCTTTTACATCAAATTCGCTTAATTTTGCAATAAAATCATTCAAAACTTTTGGATCAATTTCATTGATTTTTCCGCTAATAGAATCTCCTATTTTAGACAGCTCTTGAGCTAAATTAACGTCATGGATTTTTCCGGTCAATTCATTTATCAAGCCTTTTAATTCTTCTGATTTGATAACAGCAGTTGTTTCTCCCACTGCATTTTTAACTTCAACTACAATATCTTTTGCAGCACCTGATGCTTCTTGAAGATTTTTAACAACAACTTTTGCGCCGTTTGCTACTGATTCAACACCATTTGCAGCTTTACCAACCTTTTCAAGAATAGGTTTTGCATCATTTTGAAATGCTTCGGCAACTTTTCCTAAATTGTGTGTTTTGTATGCCAAAACAGAAAGTGGTAATAAAGTCGCACAACTTGTGATTAAAGCCGCTTTTGCAGTTGTATTTGAAGCTGCTGTATTTTCTTCAATAGCTTTCGCTAATTTGGAGTCGTCACCCTTGAACGCAGGGGCAGTTGCAACAGGTTGTGTTTGTTGCGGAATTTGTTGAACTTGTGGAATGGAATTAATGCTCATCATAAAAATAACCTTTCTTTTAATTTGTACACACAAATATAAAGTATTAGTATTTTTCAAAATTGCCCCACTGAAATCCTGTACTACTACTACTACTACTACTACTACTACTACTACTACTACTACTACTACTACTACATTTGCGCCGATTGTAACAATTTTTCGATTTGCTTAACAATTGAATATATTAATATTTAACAATTCATTTTAACGGTTAATCTTGGACAAACGTTTGCAATTATAAAATTCTAAGATAATTAATTGTAAATTTTTGTAAATAAACCTCTTGAAAAATTGTAAATTATACCCTTATTAGCTTGACTCATCATATTGTTGTTGTACGATAGTATAACATGCTTACATGTATATGGGATAATTATGTCCGAAATTATAGTAAAAATATAATAAAAATTTTATATAGTGCGTACATCATTAGAATAGATGAGGTGAATTAATGTCGACAAAATATGCAAAAAGAGTAACGCCAATGGGTATTCCTAATACACGTTTGGACGATTTACCAGATTTAATTGACGTGCAAAAAAAATCATTTGAATGGTTTTTGAAGGAAGGGCTTAAAGAAGAATTGCTTGCATTTTCCCCTGTAAAAGATTATACAGGCAGATTAGAATTGCACTTCTTGCCTAACTACACGTTTGATAATGCAAAATACACAGTTGAAGAAGCTCGTATCCATGATACAACTTATGCTAAACAACTTCGTGTAATGGTTAGACTTGTTAACCGTGACAGTGGTGAAATCAAAGAACAAGAAGTTTATATCGGTGACATTCCTACAATGACTGACAAAGGTACTTTCATTGTAAACGGTGCAGAACGTGTTATCGTTTCTCAAATCGTTCGTTCTCCTGGTGTTTACTTCAAACGTGATATTTCACCAACCGGTAAGAGATTATATAATGCAACAATGATTCCTAACCGTGGTGCATGGTTGAAAATCGAAACAGATTCAAACGATATTATTTACGTAAAAATCGATAAAAACAGAAAAATCCTTGCTACAACATTACTTAAAGCAATGGGTATTACAGTTTCTGAAATGGAATCTTTATTCACTCACTTCGAATTCTTGAAGAAAACTTTGGATAAAGATACAACTGAAACTACAGATGATGCATTAATTGATTTATATAAAAAATTAAGACCCGGTGACCCTGCATCTGCACAAGGTGGTCGTCAAATCCTTGAATCAAGATTCTTTGATGACAAGAAATATGACATCGGTCGTGTAGGTCGTTATAAATTAAACAAAAAATTGAACTTAAATATTCCTAACAGCACAAGAACTCTTACTGTTCAAGATATTGTTGCTTCAATCGAATATTTAATCAACTTAACGTATGATGAAGGTTCATTGGATGATATTGACCACTTAGGAAACAGAAGAATTCGTTCAGTTGGCGAATTGCTTCAAAACCAATTCAGAGTAGGTCTTTCTAGAATTGAAAGAATTGTTAAAGAAAGAATGACTCTTCAAGATTCTGAAACACTAACTCCATTGAACTTGTTAAACACAAAACCATTGGTAGCTTCTTTAAAAGAATTTTTTGGTTCTTCTCAGTTATCACAGTTCATGGACCAAATTAACCCATTGGCTGAATTAACACACAAAAGACGTATTTCAGCTCTTGGACCTGGCGGTTTACAAAGAGAAAGAGCTGGTTTCGCAGTTCGTGATATTCACCCTTCTCACTATGGTCGTATTTGTCCGATTGAAACACCGGAAGGTCCTAACGCAGGTTTGATTGGTTCATTAGCTACTCACGCAAGAGTTAATGACTACGGATTTGTAGAATCTCCATTCTTTGTAGTTAAAGATGGTGTTGTAACTGACGAAGTTGTATATATGACAGCTGACGAAGATGAAAACTACAGATGTGCACCTGCTGACGTTCAATTGAACCCTGATAATACATTCAAGGCTGCACAAGTTCCGGTTCGTTATAGATCAGAATTCGTAATGAGTGACTCTTCAAAAGTTGACTATGTTGGTGTTTGCCCAATTCAGATTATCTCTGTTGCGACATCAATGATTCCGTTCATTGAACACGATGACGCTAACCGTGCATTGATGGGTTCAAACATGCAACGTCAATCAGTACCTCTTCTTATTACTGAAAGACCGGTTGTTGGTACAGGTATGGAAAGAAGAGTTGCAAAAGACTCAGGTATGGTAGTTTGTGCTCGTGTTGACGGTGTTGTTTCTCGTGTAACAGGTGAAGAAATTGTTATTACTGACCAAGCAGGAAAACAACATTTACATACATTAATGAAATATGTTCGTTCAAACCAAGATACATGTATTAACCAAAAACCTATCGTTAATGAAGGTGACAAGGTTAAAGCGGGTGATGTTATTGCTGATGGAGCTTCAACAAGTTGTGGAGAACTCTCAATCGGTAAAAACATTTTAGTTGCTTATATGCCTTGGGAAGGTTATAACTTCGAAGATGCTATCTTACTTTCTGAAAGATGTGTACACGATGACATCTTTACATCAGTTCACATTGAAAAATTAGAAATAGATGCTCGTCAAACTAAGCTTGGACCTGAAGAAATTACTCGTGAAATTCCAAACGTTTCGGAAGAATCTTTAAGACATTTGGATGAACGTGGTATTGTTCGTATAGGTGCTAGAGTTTACGCTGATGACATTCTTGTTGGTAAAGTTACACCAAAAGGTGAAAGCGAACATCCGCCTGAAGAAAAATTGTTAAGAGCAATCTTTGCTGAAAAAGCAAGAGATGTTAAAGATAATTCACTAAGAGTTCCTCACGGTGAAGGTGGTAGAGTTCTTGACGTTAAAGTATTTGACAGAGAAAAAGGTGATGAGTTACCACCAGGAGCAAATACTGTAATCAGAGTTTATATCGCTCAAAAACGTAAAGTATCTGTAGGTGATAAACTTTCAGGTCGTCACGGTAACAAAGGTATCGTATCAAGAATTCTTCCAAAAGAAGATATGCCATTCTTACCTGATGGTACTCCTGTAGATATAGTATTGAACCCACTAGGTGTTCCTTCTCGTATGAACGTAGGTCAAACTTACGAATGCTTGCTGGGTCTTGCAGCATACTTGACTAAAGAACACTATGAAGCTCCTTCTTTCGATGAAAGATATGGTGATAACCAATCTGAAATCGCAACAAGAGCTGAGTTAATCAGAGGTATTAAAGAATCAGGATGTGATTGGGTTAGAGAAGACGGTAAAGTTTACCTAATTGATGGTAGAACCGGTGAACCGTTTGATGAACCTATCGCAGTTGGTTTGTCATATATCTTGAAACTTGTTCACTTGGTAGACGACAAAATCCACGCTCGTTCAACCGGTCCTTACTCATTAGTAACACAACAACCTTTAGGTGGTAAGGCTCAATTCGGTGGACAAAGATTTGGAGAAATGGAAGTTTGGGCACTTGAAGCATATGGTGCGGCTTACACTCTTCAAGAAATGTTAACAATTAAATCAGATGACGTTAACGGACGTAACAGAGCTTACGAATCAATCGTTAAAGGCGATAACATTCCAAGACCTGGTATTCCTGAGTCATTTAAGGTACTTGTAAGAGAATTGCAAAGTATCGGTTTAGATATTAGAGTTGCTAAGAAAAATGGTGTTGAAGTTGACTTAATGTCTGATATGGAAGATTTGAGAAAATCAGCTCCAAAAAGAACTTTATCAGATATTGATTCAGAGTTGTTAAATATCAACTTCTTTGAAACTTCTACAACATTAGGCGAAATATAAGGAGATAGGAAATTGTCTACAAGTATTGATTATTTTGATTATATACGCATAAGCATCGCTTCACCGGAAAGAATTCTTGAGTGGTCTTATGGCGAGGTTACAAAACCTGAAACTATTAACTATAGAACTTTAAAACCGGAAAGAGATGGTTTGTTCTGCGAAAGAATTTTTGGTCCAACAAAGGACTGGGAATGTTATTGCGGAAAATACAAAAGAGTTCGTCACAAAGGCATCATCTGCGAAAGATGTGGTGTTGAAGTTACTGACTCAAAAGTAAGACGTCACAGAATGGGACACATTGCTTTAGCAGCTCCTGTTTCTCATATTTGGTTCTTAAAGGGTATTCCTTCATATCTTGGTTTACTTCTTGATATGACTCTAAAAGATCTTGAACAAGTTATTTACTTCAATAACTATGTTGTAATTGATCCTGCAGATTCTCCATTCAAGAAATTCCAACTTCTTAGCGAAGAAGAATATGAAGATTTCATAATGGAAAATGAAGAAAGCAAACTTGAAGTTGGTATCGGTGCAGAAGCTATTAAGAAACTTTTGTCAGAAATCAACACAAAAGAACTTGCTGAAGAAATCAGAACAGAGTTAGCAAACGGTGTTACATCAGTTCAGAAAAAAGGTAAATTGATTAAGAGATTAAGATTATTAGATTCTTTAATTTCTTCTGAAACAGAACCTACATGGATGATTATGGATGTACTTCCTGTAACTCCTCCTGATTTAAGACCAATGGTTCAATTAGACGGTGGCAGATTTGCTACATCTGACTTGAACGACTTGTACAGACGTGTAATTAACAGAAACAACCGTTTAC
>CAZPBG010000025.1:0-26823 GCA_964584885.1 uncultured Vampirovibrio sp. | reverse complement strand
AAGCTCTTGCAACATTGGTTGTAAACACAATGAGAAAAGTTCTTAGAGCAGTTGCGGTTAAAGCTCCAGGTTTTGGCGACAGAAGAAAAGCTATGTTAGAAGATATCGCTATCTTGACAGGTGGTCAATTGTTCACTGAAGAACTTGGACTTAAACTAGAAAACGTTACAACAGCAATGATGGGTCTAGCAAAACGTGTTACTGTTACAAAAGACGAAACAACAATCGTTGTTGGTGATGAAACAAAAGAAGCTGTAAAAGAAAGAGTTGCTTTGATTAAGAAACAAATCGAAGCTTCTGATAGCGAATACGATAAAGAAAAATTGCAAGAACGCATGGCAAAATTAGCCGGCGGTGTTGCAGTTATTGAAGTTGGTGCTGCTACAGAAATCGAACTTAAAGAAAGAAAATTAAGAATTGAAGACGCTTTAAACGCTACAAGAGCTGCTAACGAAGAAGGTATTGTTCCAGGTGGTGGAGTAGCACTTGTAAGAGTTCAACAAGCACTTGAATCAAAACTTGCTACAATGACATTTGATTCTGATGACGAAAAGAGTGGTTACAAAATCTTGATGTCAGCTCTTGATGTACCTTTGAGAGCTATTGCTAATAACGCAGGTGCAAAAGGTGATGTAGTTGTAGATTGCGTTAAAAACGAAAAAGACGCTTACGGCTATGATGCATTGCTTGATAGATATACTGATATGTTTTCAGCTGGTATTGTTGACCCGGCAAAGGTTACAAGAAGCGCATTAGAAAACGCTGCATCAGTAGGCTCAATGTTATTAACAACTCAAGCTGCAGTAGTTGATATTCCGGAAGAAACAAAAGCTCCTGACATGTCAGCTGCTATGGCAGGCATGGGCGGAATGGGAGGCTTTTAGCCGGTGCGAAGTGCCGGTGTCGGGTTGCGTGAGCAATCCGAGCAGGGCACGTAGCACTACGATTGCGACGTAGAAATCTATGATTTCACAGGAGCAAGAATGATGTAAAAATCGTACGCAGACAAATGACTTGCTCAAATATGGGCAACCAGTTTGAATAAAAAATACAAACCCGCTAGTAGGTGTAAACTTACCGGTGGGTTTTATTTACCCCCGTAGATTTTTACGAATGACCCGATAGTGTGCGAATAAAAGGCGGAAACAGACGTGTTTTCGCCTTTTATGTAGCCGTTCTGTGCCACCGTGGAACGTAATAAGTAGGTCGGGTTTACCAAGCCGACAGAATTTATTTGCAAAACTATGAATTTTCCTCCCCTAAGGGGGAGGCTAGGAGGGGTACAAACTATATCAAATATTCTTAAAGGTTTCTTTTTCTTTGCCTCGCAAATAAAGAAAAAGAAAGCACGCATTATTTCTACGTCTTCACTGCGTTCAGCCGTTTTTTGTGTTTGGCTGCGCCAAATCTTTTTTTACAAAAACTCCGTAAATATCGGCTCACGATTCACGAGTCACGACTCACGAAAACTACCCAGTCACTCAGTCACATTAAAAAACGACTCACGAATCAACTAAACCTCATCTGTTAAACATTTAACAATTTTATATATTTTTTCCAGTGTAAGGTTATCCCTTTGGATTTTGTCTAAACAACTATCAATTTCTTGTCTTAACTCAGTTGAATTCTTTATTGAATTATTTGAAAATATATCTTCTGTCGTGACACCTAGTGCTTCCAAAATTTTTTCAAGAGTTTCTGCTTTTGCAAAACTAATCCCTATTTCAATGTTACTCAAATTTCTTGCAGAAATTTCAACCATTTCAGCAAGCTGTTCTTGAGTAAGCCCTCTTTTCTTTCTATACCTTTTGATTTTTTCACCTAGTTCTTTTTTTATATTCATAATCACCTATTAGATGTAACATTTCAAATTATTTTTAATTTTAGAAGTACAAAATCATGATATATTAAGAATTGTAAACCTGTAATGTATTAATTCTTCTAGTTTTTACCATTTTTCTATGTTGTACATCCAAATTTTAGGCAATTATTTTTTCTCAGTTGTTTTTATATAAGTACAACACGGGGAAATCGATTTAACCACACGAGGCAAAAAATTTAGCGAGGATATTAGAGGAAGTAAAAAAAGTTCGCTAAACAAAAAAATGGGAAATAGTTAATACACAAAGGAAAAAGGAGAAAAATTATGGTAAACATTTCAAAAGTTATTGGTATTTTGGGAAAATTGGAAGGCAATGCTGCAAGAATGACAGTTTCAGGTAAATCAGCATTAAAAATTGCAGAAGCAAAAGGAGCACCAACAGAATTGACAGATGCTTTGTCCGGTTTGGTAAGAAAACATCCAAAACTTAAAGCAGATATTGGTTATAAAGTATATGAACAAGGATTTACAGTTGGCACAGTGACACTTCGTGACGGGAAACAAGTTGTTGGTACAGCTGCCGGCTCCGTTTCCGGTCTGGGTACAGATGCAGCAGTTTTAAAAGCTCGCATGCAATTAGGTAAAAATGGAGAAATTTTACAATACAGAGGATTTAATGACTTAGCTCATACACCAAGAATTCAAGACGCAGAAGTTGCAGCAAGTTTAAAAAACGGTGTTCTTGAAATAAGCTCAAAAAATGGTAAAGCTGGTGCAGCAAGTTGCAGAATTGATATCCCAAAAGCAACTGAAGCCATCGGTTTGAAAGAAGAAGCAGCTTTAGCTCTAAAAAAAGGAAATTCGTTTATTGGCGATACTTGGAATCAATTAAGAAATTTATTAGCAGGTAAAGAGTTTAAGATTCCGGAATTCTCTCCATTTGGTAAAAAACAAATGGTAAATAAGCTTGAGGTAAAAAATCTTAATATAAAACAGAAAGATATTAACGATGTACTGATGAAATCAAAAAACGATATGGTTAAAGAAGCTAAAGTAAAAGTAGATTTTGCAAAAATAGAACAAGAACTTAAAGCTGCAGGGAAAAAAATAAATGAATCCTAGAAGATTTGGATAAAATTTTTTCATAATATTTTAAGCAAAATTAATTGGCTGGAAATCTTTGATTTCCAGCCAATTTTGTGTATTTTAATACTATTTATTCAACGCAGCTTTTAATCTAGCCAACGAACGTGCCAATGCTGCTTGTGCCCTTTGTGAATCAATTTTTGCGGTAACATCTGCCAATCTTGCTTCTGCTCTATCTTTTGCCGCATTAGCTCTTGTTACGTCAATATTTCTACCGTCTTCACAAACATCTGTTAAAATAGTTGCAACATTGTCTTTGAACTGAAAAATTCCACCCATTGTTGCAAAAAAGCGTTCTGTATTTCCTGTGCGAGCTTTTGTTACACCAATATCAAGAGTTGTGGTCAACGGAATGTGGTCTTTTAAAATACCCAATTGCCCACCTGTTGTTTGGATAACAAGTTCGTCAACTTCATCCTCAAATACAATTCTTTCATGTGTGATTATTTTTAATATCATTTTTACACCATTTGGGCGGAGTACATTTTTCTAAACTAATAATCTGTTTCAAGTACTCCATTAGAACAGATTACCAATTTGATAAAGCGATTAGCTTAATGTTTTAGCTTTTTCAATTGCTTCTTCAATTGTACCAACCATATAGAAAGCTTGTTCAGGCAAATCATCGTGCTTACCTTCAATGATTTCTTTAAAGCCTCTGATAGTATCTTCAAGTTTTACATATTTTCCAGGAATACCTGAGAACTGTTCTGCTACAAAGAATGGTTGAGATAAAAATCTTTGGATTTTTCTTGCTCTGTTAACCGTTTCTTTATCTTCATCAGATAATTCATCCATACCCAAAATTGCAATAATATCTTGCAATTCTTTGTATTTTTGAAGGATTTCAAGAACTTTTCTTGTAACTTCATAGTGTTCTTCGCCAATAATATTAGGATCAAGAACTCTTGAGCTTGATTCAAGAGGGTCAACTGCCGGATAAATACCTAACTGAGCAATTTGTCTTGATAATACTGTTGAAGCATCCAAGTGAGAGAATGTTGTTGCCGGAGCAGGGTCTGTCAAGTCATCTGCAGGAACGTAAATTGCTTGTACAGATGTAATTGAACCGTCTTTTGTAGAAGTAATTCTTTCCTGCAATTCACCCATTTCTGTAGCAAGTGTAGGTTGATAACCTACTGCTGACGGCATACGACCAAGAAGCGCAGAAACCTCTGAACCCGCTTGAGTAAATCTAAAGATGTTATCAATAAATAATAACACGTCTTGTTTTGAAAAATCACGGAAATATTCAGCCGCAGTAAGTGCAGATAATCCAACTCTCATTCTTGCTCCAGGTGGCTCGTTCATTTGACCGTAAATCAGAGCAACTTTGTCGATAACTCCTGATTCTTTCATTTCGTTCCAAAGGTCGTTCCCTTCACGAGTTCTTTCACCAACACCACCAAATACTGATACACCTGAGTGTTCAGAAGCGATATTGTGAATAAGCTCCATAATTAAAACTGTTTTACCAACACCTGCACCGCCAAACAATCCGATTTTACCACCTTTTTGGTATGGTTGGATTAAGTCAATTGCTTTAATACCTGTTTCAAGGATTTCAATCTCTGTATTTTGGTCAACAAGTTTTGGTGACTCTCTGTGTATTGGTAGGTATTCATTTGTTTCAATTGGTCCCATTTGGTCAACCGGTTCGCCTACAACGTTTAAAATTCTGCCTAAAATTGGTTTTCCGACAGGAACTTTAATAGGTTCTCCGGTGTTAACAACTTTCATTCCTCGTTTTAGACCGTCTGTTGATGACATAGCAACTGTTCTAACTCTGTTTGAACCTAACATTTGTTGAACTTCTGCCACAACAACAGTGCCGTCTTCGTGATAAATATTTAAAGCGTTATATATTTCAGGAAGTTCACCTTGCTGAAATTCTACGTCAATAACCGGACCAACGATTTGAGTAATCAAACCTTCGTTCTTGTTTAAAGTTTGCATTAAAAATACCTCTCTTCTCTCACAGATGAAACAAATATATTATATGTTTCATTCCAGTATATTATACAATAGAAAAGATATTTGAGCAAGCTAAGTACCCCCTCTATTTGCACGATTTTACTTGTAATTTGCGAATAGGATTAGCAGGTAAAAGTTAAAATAGCTTAACAATCTCTTCCGAATTCTTTTTTTTATTGTAGAATGGGTATGTGTTGTGGAGTATATGATTGATATGGAATACTCCTAAATTAAGAAAGGAACGGCATTTTAGCTGAATACGATATATGACAATTCAAGAATGGTTTGATAAACGTAAAGAAGCTCAAATTGAACGAAGAGCTAAAGATATGAGAGGGATTGTAGACGCAAATCCAAGCTTGTGGGTTAAATGCGTACATTGTGATTCTCAAATCTTAAAATCAGAATTAGAAGATAATTTGATGGTTTGCCCTTACTGTGACTATCATTTTAGAATAAATGCGAGAACAAGAATTTCTCAATTATTTGATGACGGTTCTTTTGAAGAATTATTCAAAGGTGTTTTGCCAACAGATTCATTGAATTTTGTTGATACAGAATCTTATGCTGATAGACTTAAAAAAGCTCATGCAAAAACTGGGCTTGATGAAGCAGTAATTACAGGTCTAGCAAAAATTGAAGGACACAAATTGGCAGTAGCTGTAATGGACTTTGATTTTATGGGCGGTTCAATGGGTTCTGTAGTTGGTGAAAAAGTTACACGTATTATGGAAAAAGCACTTGCTCTAAAATTGCCTATGCTTGCTATTACCTCATCAGGTGGTGCAAGAATGCAAGAAAGTGCGTTAAGTTTGATGCAAATGGCTAAAACTTCTTGTGCAGTAGGAAAACTTGATGAAGCAGGTTTGTTATACATAAATCTTCTTACAGAGCCGACTTTTGGCGGTATTACTGCAAGTTTTGGCACTTTGGGTGATATTATTATTGCTGAACAAGGCGCAAGAATTGGATTTGCCGGTAGAAGAGTTATTGAACAAACAATTCGCCAAAAGTTGCCTGACGATTTCCAAACAGCAGAGTATTTGTTGAAATTCGGACAGGTTGATATTGTTTCTAAGCGTAAAAACTTAAGAAAAACACTTGCCAATATATTAGACATGCATGGGGTATAAATAGAAATGGCTGTAGTATTAGATTTTGAAAAACCTATTGTAGAAATACAAAAGAAAATAGATGAATTAAAACAACTGAGTGAAACTTCCGGTCTTGATATGGAACAACAAATCAAGGATTTTGAAGCACAAGCTCAAGAACGTAAAAAGGAGTTGTATTCAAACTTGAAACCTTCAGAAAAATTACAAATTGCAAGACATCAAGAACGACCAAAATTTCTTGATTATGTAGAACTTATGTGTACTGATTTTGTTGAACTTCACGGTGATAGAGAAGGCATGGATGACAGAGCTATTATCGGTGGTTTAGCAAAAATTGACGGCAAACCTGTTATGATAATTGGTATTCAAAAAGGTAGAAACACTAAAGAAAACTTGGAATATAATTTTGGTATGCCACAACCGCAGGGTTATAGAAAAGCACTTAGACTTTTCAAACATGCTAACAAATTTAATTTGCCGATTATTACATTGATTGATACTCCTGGGGCTTATCCGGGGATTAAGGCAGAAGAAACAGGTCAAGGCGCAGCAATTGCAGTAAATCTTAGAGAAATGTCAAAACTTTGCGTTCCGATTGTTGCAATAATTACCGGCGAAGGCTGTAGTGGCGGAGCGTTAGGCTTAGGGGTTGCTGATAGAGTTATGATGCTTGAGCATGCTTATTATACAGTAATTTCACCTGAAGGTTGTGCATCAATTCTTTGGCGTGACGCTGCAATGTTTGCAGAAGCAGCAGAAGCGTTGAAAATTACATCAAAAGATTTGTTAGAATATGATATTATTGATGAAGAAATTAAAGAACCGATTGGTGGGGCGCATGTTGATTATCAAGAAACAGCTGATAATATGAAAACAGCAATTATGAATGCGCTAAATGAGTTATCAAAACTTCCGGTAGACAAGCTAAGGGAAGAAAGATACGAAAAATTTCGCCGAATGGGAAGATTTATTGAAGGTTAAAACAAAGTGGGATGCCTTTTGGCATCCCACTTTTTGTTCGTGACTCGTTATTATGTGGTTGAATGGTTGAAAAGTTGAAGGGTTGAAAGGTCTTTTTCGTGAACCGTGAGTCGTGAATCGTGAGTCGAGGTTAACGTAGTTTTATTTTACTGGATTGCCACGAAAATCTAAAGATTTTCTCGCAATGACGCACTACTAGTAGTTTCGCGCCCTGTCATTGCGAACGAAGTAAAGCAATCCATTTTGATATTGTCAAATTTACTAAGCCGACAATATCTCCAACCTCTAATTTTCGAAAAACAAATTCATAAATTCTATGTCATCGTAGTCAATGTATGCGGTTTGCATAAGATTTCTTCCGGTTTTAATTGTGACTTCATTCACTTGATTTTTTCTGATTAAACTTGACGGTACTCGTATGCGTTGACCGTCACCGTTAATTTGGATTTCTGAAATCTTATTTCCATTAAAATAGACTTCCGGAGCAGAAGCAAATGCATTAGAAATCTTGTTTTGCCCCATTTGTCGTGCCATTTCTGTATCGATACCTATTATTGAGCCAATAACCAAAAATATTGGTTTATTTAGTTTTAGATTTTTTAGAGTAAATCTTTTGGTATAAAAAGGTCCGATAGTTTCCATGCGGAATTCTCCGGCATTAGCCGATAAGTCTGAATAGTTGTTATCGCCTAAATGATACATGTTTGAATCAATCAGCATTCCGTCAGAGCTCGATTTTTCAATTCCTATAACAATCGGCGCAGATAACGTTTTTTCGGAAACCGTCATTGAAAAAGGCTTGTAGTTCTCTTTTTGGATTGACATTATACTTGTACCGTCAATATAGGTATCAAGTTCAAAAAAACCGTCAGCATCTGTTTTTGTAGAATATCTTTCTTTGGGCAAAGTGATTTGAGCTCCGCCAATTCCTTGTCCTGTATTTTTGTCAATAATTCTGCTGGATGAGCCAAGACCTTGTGCGCTGACTCCGCCCTCAAAGGTTGAAGCCGCATTTGCATGCAACGGTATAAATATAGATATTAATAGTATTAGTAATTTTTTCATAAAT
Source organism: uncultured Vampirovibrio sp. (assembly GCA_964584885.1). GTDB lineage: Bacteria > Cyanobacteriota > Vampirovibrionia > Gastranaerophilales > Gastranaerophilaceae > CAG-196. Next base: position 18,716 of record CAZPBG010000025.1, on the reverse strand, counting down.
ATATTATTTAACTTTCCTTTGGATATAAAAATCAGCCTTTATAATATGTATAAGGTTATTTTTGAAAAAGTAAAATAATAATTTATCGGAGAATAAAAAATCTTAATAAAAAAGAATTGAAATTTATTTGTTTTTCTGATTTAATAGTTTTATCGTCAATTCAATTCAAGCCGATGTGATGGAATTGGTAGACGTGCCAGACTCAAAATCTGGTGTAGGCAACTACGTGCCGGTTCGACCCCGGCCATCGGCATTTTTTAAAAAACTCTCCAATTAGGAGAGTTTTTTATTTGTAATTTAAAGCTACTTTCAAGCAAAATTCAGGTTTTTCTTCAAAAAATTTGTAAGCTTTCTCAATATCATTAAAATCAAATGTTTGAGTTATTAAAAAATCGGTGTTAATTCTTCCTTCCGAAATATATTTCAATAATTCTTCAGAATGTCTTGCATCAACTCCACCGGTTTTAAATATCAAGTTTTTTCCGTACATGTCAGGTAACGGTAAAATCTGAGCTTTTTCATACATTCCAACCAAAGCAACAATTGCGTTTGCTCTGGCAATTTTCCAAGCCATTTCAAAAGTATTTTCACCACCGGCTGCTTCTACAACGCAATCAGCGCCCCTATTTTCAGTCAAATTTTTAATTTCTTGTTCAATATCACATTCGTTTGGATTGAATATATAATCAGCTAGACCTTGATTTTTGGCTACATCAAGTCTTTTGTTATCAATATCAATTGCTATAATATTTTTGGCATTCATTACTCTTGCGCTTGCCATTGTACAAAGTCCAACCGGACCTGAACCAATTATTGCAACTGTATCTTCTGGAGTGATTTCACAAAGCTCTGCTCCAAAATAGCCACTTGCAAGAACATCGCCTACAAAAAGTGCATTCTTATAACTAACATTACTTGGCAATTTGTTCAAACCCATATCCGCAAACGGCACTCTAACATACTCAGCTTGAGCACCATCAATTTTGCATCCGAGCTCCCAACCGCCATGAATGCAGTTGTTTATAAATCCTCTTTTGCAAAAGAAACATTCTCCACAGAAAGTTTCAACATTTGCACTTACTTTATCTCCGATTTTTAAATTCTTTATATCAGAACCAAGTTCCACAATTTCACCAACAAATTCGTGTCCCAAAGTTACACCTTGTTTTGCCAGTGGAACAAAACCGTGTTTTATGTGCAAATCACTTGTGCAAATACTTGATAATTCAACTTTTACGATTGCATCACGAGTATCAATAATTTGTGGATAAGGTTTTTCTACTAATTCGATATTTTTATTTTTCCAAATAAGTGATTTCATAATTCTTAGCTCTCTTTATTTTAATATTATAAATTTGATAAGATTTTTTCAAAATAAAACCCATCATTAATTGACGGGTTTTATTAAAAACATTGTGATAACTATTTATTATTCAGCCTTAGCTATTGAGTCATCGGTGGTTTGAAGCTGTTTTGACTTGTAATTATGGATGACCGCATCAACCAATAAGTCGTATGAAGAGCTTTTCTCGATATTCGGGAATTCTTCCTTCAATTGTTGTCTGACCATTGCTTCCAACCTTTGTTCGTCAGATTTGATTTTAAGTTCTGTGCTTGACAGTGACTTTATATATTCCTCATTAGCTTCTTTTTGACCTTGTGCAAAAGTCAAAAGATTAGCTTTTGGGTTCATTGCTTGTTTTAATGATTTTAAGAATTTAAGGTTAAACATAACGACCTCTTTGGATTTCTTTATTTCCTACACTTTGTATTCATATAAAGTTCGATGAAAATAAAAATTTACTCTTTTTTTCTAACTTGTTACAATTGTTTACACTTTGCAAATATTGATTACAATTTAGAAAAGTCTGTTAGTATTATATACTTATTTTTGAGTTCGTTCAATAGTGCTAATCGATTATTTTTAACTTTTTCATCTTTATCCATTACAAGAACATCGTCAAAGAATTTGGTTACAACAGGATTGATTTTGATAAGCTCTTGTAGATATTGAGCGTAATCATTGTTATAAGAAATTGCTTCAACCGCTTTGAACAAGTCTTTTTCCGCATCAAGAACAAATAGAGATGTTTCGACTTTATTATTAACTTCATCTTTTAGAATTCTTAAAACTCTGTTTGCATTTTCTAAAAGTTTTTCGTCATTTAGAGTAGAAACCGCTTTAACTCTTGCAAGATAATCGCTTAAATCGACGCAAGGATTTTTAGTTGCGCATGCTTCTAAAACTTCTTTTTTGTAATCATTTGCCAAGAAGATTATTAATCTTTGAACAAAGAATTCTTCAACATCGGATTTACAATCAGCTTTAACCGGTAGTAATTCAAGCGCATTATCAATCAATTCTGAAAGATTAATTTTTAAATCGTGTTCAAGAATAGTTTTGATAATACCCAAAGCTGCACGTCTTACCCCAAGTGGGTCAGAAGAACCGGTTGGTTTTTTACCTGCTGCAAAAACTGCACAAATAGTATCAATTTTATCTGCAATTCCGACAACTTGTCCTTCAATAGATTTAGCTGTTTCACTATCGGCATTAAGTGGGAAATAATGTTCTTTAATCCCTTCACAAACTTCAGGTTTTTCACCTGAAACTCTTGCATAATCCGCACCAATAAATCCTTGAAGTTCAGTAAATTCGAATACAAGGTTTGTAGCTAAATCTGCTTTGCAAAGTTCAGCAGCTCTTTTTACTGTTTCAGACGGATTAAGTTTTTGAGCTAATTTTATGATACGTTGAGTTTTGTCATAAACAGAGCCCATGCCTTTTTGGAAAGTCATACCCTTCAAGTTTTCAACATAAGCTTCAAGCGATTTTTTCGTATCTTCTTTAAAGAAAAATACTGCATCATCAAGACGAGCTTTGATTACACGAAGATTACCCGCTTTGATGTTTTCAAATTCATTACCGATGTAGTTTGTAATTGTTACAAATTTGTTTGTCAATTTACCGTCTTTTGCATACAACGCAAAATATCTTTGGTGTGTTTCCATAACAGTAACAGCAACTTCTTGAGGGATTGTAAGGAATTCTTCATCAAAATTACAAGTAACTGCAACCGGATATTCAACAATAAATGTAACTTCTTCTAACAAATCACCAGAGATTTTCGTAACTGCGTTTAATTTATCAGCTTCTTTTTTAGTAAGTTCAAGAATTCGTTCTTTACGTTCTGCCGGATCAACAATAACGTATGCTTCACGCAATTTTGAAACATATTCATCAGGATTATTGATTACAATGTTTTGCGTAGAAAATCTATGACCGTTAGTGATGTTAGAAGAGTCTTTATCAATGATTCTAATTTTAACTTCTTCTCCATCAAGGATTGAAAGTACCCAACGAATAGGTCTTGAAAATTTAGTATCATTTACTCCCCATCTCATAAAGTGAGGTCCTTGAAGTTTTGCAAAAATTTGTGGAACATTATCTTGTAATAAAGATTTTGTATCTTTACCTTTGATAGAAATTTTTGCATAAAGATAATTGTCTTCTACATACAAATCTTTTGGTTCAACACCATTTTTCTTAGCAAAGCCTTCACCTGCTTTTGTAAGATTTTTATTTTCATCATAAGCAACAGTTGCAATAGGTCCTTTAACAACTTTTTCAATATCAGGTTGAGAATTTGCAAGACCTTCAATAATTACTGCAAGACGTCTTGGAGTTGCCATAACGTTTATGTTATCGTATTTTACATTGTTTGATTCTAAAAAAGTTTTAAAACCGTTTTCCAATTGACTGATTGCCATTGGTATAAATTTGTAAGGTAATTCTTCAACACCTACTTCCAACAAATATTTGCTCATATTTATATTTCTCCGTAATTCTATCTTTGAATTAATTATATAATAAACATGATAATTGCTGAACATAAACAAGTTTTAATCATCTTTTTGCTTAACCAAATCTATAATCATTGGGTACTCTTTGCACATTCTTGCGAATGCTTCGTCAGGACAAAGCCCTCTTCCTGATTTATTATTTATTTTGCATAAACTTGTTGCGCCGTTACCGTCGATGTTTAGCATTTGATAATCAAAACCACGTACAGGCTTAATTTTTGTTCCTTTTAAAATAGCCATTACCCAAAAATAAATATCATCATGTGTAGGAATAAGTTTTAAAAATTTGTCTGTATTAAAGACATCTTCGTGCAAACAATGTGGTGGGAATAAACATCCTGAACCGCCCATTAATTGGTTTGAAAAGGAAGCTTCCTTGTAATTTTCTAAAAACTGTTTTTCTCGTGGGTATGATTTTATGCAATTATTCACAACTTGCATATGTACAGCTCTTTGTACATGTATAAATTCAGGTTGTTTTAAATAACTTTCATACAAACTTTTTAACCAATTTTTGTCATAGTATAAATCATCATCTGCAGTAACAATAATATCTTCAGGATATTCTTTAAGTGCAGGAATTAGTTTTTTATATGACAAAAGATTTGTACACCATTTTATTTCCAAGCCAAAATTTTTTAATTTTAACAAATCTTTTGGTAAATCATATTCTTTATTGGGAAATTCACTTTCTGCAAGCCATAAAATAAGTTTATCAGGTTTTAGACTTTGTCTAAGTAGTGTATTAACAGCAATTTTTGCAAAATTTATTCTTGCCGGAAAACTGGTTAAAGAAACAATAAGTCTTGGAGTTCTTTTACTGCTAGTATTAATTCCATTTGTATTTACTTCTTCGTAAGGGAAACCGGTTTTATGTCTTTTAGTAATCCTAGTAAAACCAAGCTTGAAAATATAATGCGAATCAAAATCAACAAATTTAAAAATTGGTAAAAAACTGAAAAGATATACAGTGTTTGTATATTTCTTTTCTTTAATTTTTAAAATCGGTATATTAAAACAATATTTAACACATTTTGTTACATTTTTTTCTTTTTCAGATAGCACTAAATCATTTTCGTTAAAAAAATCAACAATATATTTTTTAGCTAAATAAGAATCTTTTTGTTTTTTAGGTGTTGGTGTAGTTTTAACTATTGATTTGTTATTAACTCTGTAATAATATACAGGACCCGGCACAGTAACTAATTTTTCAGATTTTTTAATAACTTCCGGCAACCATAATACATCTTCAAAATAAACATTTGGTGTAAAAAGCATATCTTTAATAATATTCGCTTTGTAAAGTTTTCCCCAAACATAACAACATTTTGGAATTTGACACACTTCAATTTTTTCTGCCAACGTAGAATAAATAGCTTCCGCACGATAATATAACCTGTATTTGCTTGAGTGTTTTCTTTTTCTAATTGCTGTAGTTACTGCAATGTCACATTTTTTTAAAGTTATTGCATCATAAAGTCTTTCAATAAAATCAACGTCCACCCAATCATCTGAATCAACAAAGGTTATAAATTCTCCTTTTGCAAGCTTTAAACCATTGTTTCTTGCAACAGAAACTCCTGAATTTTCTTGGTTTATTACAATAATTCTGTCATCTTTTTCTGCATAATCTTGTAAAACTTCTAAAGATTTATCTTGAGAACCGTCATTTACACATATTATTTCAATATCTTTAAAAGTTTGATTTACTAAAGACTCTAAACATTGAGAAATATACTCTTCTGTATTGTATACGGGAATAATTACACTAATTTTGCACATATTTTTAATCCTATTTGTATATAAACGCATGCGTATAATATCATGTAAAATATTAGGCATGCAATGTTTTGTTAAGATTTGTATATGCGTTTGCATTTATATAAAAGGTATAAACAATTGCTTGCGCTATTTAAAAATATTTGTAAACATCATAATCTATAATAAAAAGGTATGGATATGATGAAATTTGATGATAAAAAGTTTATAGCAGAACAAATAAAATTGCATCGTAAGAGAGTTGGACTAACTCAAGCCGAATTGGCAGAAAAAGTTGATTTGAGTGTACAACACATATCCAGAATAGAAAGTGCTTGCTATATTCCGTCTTTAAAATCATTTTTTATGATAGTTGCAGCATTGAATATTGATTTGAGAGTTTTTGGATTTCATACCAGTACAACAGAAGATACTACTAAAAATAAACTTATTAATGACATTATTAACGCATCTAAAACAGAGATGATTTTCTACGAAAACGTAATTTCTGCAATTGACAAAAGCGTTAAAGAAGTAAAAAAAGAAGTTTGGTAAACTAACAGATATTGTTATATAAATATTCCTTTATTTTTGGATTAATCATATAAAAAATTCATGGTATAATAAAGCCATGTTTACAGGAATCGTAGAAGAACTAGGTAAAATCCAAAAAATCACGTCAGAAAAAATAGTTATTGAATGCAGTACTGTAAGAGAAGAAACAAAAATCGGAGATAGTATTGCAGTTAATGGAGTTTGTTTAACTGTTACCGAATTGTTTTCAAATTCTTTTTCAGCAAATATTTCTTCTGAAACTTTTAAAATTACAACTTTAGGTGATTTAAAAACAGGTGATTTTGTTAATCTTGAGCGTGCAATGAGTGCTAACGGACGTTTTGGCGGACATATTGTTTCTGGTCATATTGACGGTGTCGGAAAATTTTTAGGTTTAAATTCATATAACGAATTTAGATTTGAATTACCCGAAGATATTTCAAAATATGTTATTAAGAAAGGTTCTGTGACAATTAACGGAATTAGCTTAACAATTGCAAGTGTAAATAGAAATATCATAACCTTGGCAATAATCCCTCATACACTGGATAATACGAATTTAAAATTCTTAAAGTCCGGAGCCTTTGTAAATATTGAGGTTGACATGATTGCTAAATATATTGAAAAATTTTTATCAACAAGTGATAATAGGTCAGGTGTGAGTATAGATTTATTGCAAACAAATGGATTTATATAAAATGGCAAACACAAATCAATTCAGTTCAATAGAAGATGCTATTAAGGATTTTCAAATCGGAAAACCCTTGATTGTTGCTGATGATGAAGACAGAGAAAACGAAGGTGATTTAATTATTTCTGCTGAGTTTGCAACTCCGGAATTTATTAATTTTATGTCAAAAGAAGCTCGTGGTTTGATTTGTCTTGCGATTTCGTCTGAAATTGCTGAAAAACTTGATTTACCACAAATGGTACAAAAAAATACCGAAAGTATGCAAACGGCTTTTTCATTAAGCATTGATGCTCACCCGAAATATGGTGTCACAACAGGTATTTCAGCTTATGACAGAGCAAAAACTATTGAAGTTGCAATTGCGCCTGATGCAATGCCGTCTGATTTACGTCGTCCGGGGCATATGTTCCCTTGTGTTGCCAGAAAAGGCGGAGTTTTAAAACGTTGTGGACATACAGAAGCAGTTGTAGATTTGGCTAGAATTTGTGGACACAGACCAGCCGGTGTTATGTGCGAAATTATGGCTGATGACGGACATATGATGCGTCGTGATGAATTAAGTGAGTTTGCAAAAAAACACGATATTAAGTTTATTACAGTTTCTGATTTAATCGCATTTAGGCTTAAACAAGAAAGATTTGTACAAAGAGAAGTTGAAACATTTTTACCGACTCAATTCGGAGATTTTAATATAATCGGTTACAAAGACACAATTACAGGATATGAGCATGTTGCATTGGTTAAAGATGATAATTCCGATAAAATTCCGCTTGTTCGTGTTCATAGCGAATGTTTGACAGGCGATGTTTTTCATAGCTTGAAATGCGATTGCAATTGGCAATTACACGAAGCTCTCAAAATGATTCAAGAACACGGTAAAGGTGCTTTGATTTATATGCGTGACCACGAAGGACGTGGAATAGGGCTTATCAACAAGCTAAAAGCTTATAAGCTTCAAGAAGAAGGTCAAGATACAGTTGAGGCAAACGTGTCTTTAGGTTTTGCACCTGATTTGAGAAATTATGGAGTCGGAGCACAAATTATCTTAGATTTAGGATTTAATAATTTCAATTTGATAACAAACAATCCAAAGAAAATCATTGGTTTAAAAGGTTACGGATTAACCATACATGAAAATATTAATATAAAATCAGAAGTAAATAAGTATAATGAACGATACATCAACACTAAACGTGAAAAGATGCATCATCTAATGTAAAGGATTTTTTATGGCGGAAATTACAAATTACGAAGCAGAATTATTGGATAGCAGCACCTATAAAATTTTCAAGGGTGTGTATAATGATTTTAGAGCAAAAGCTATCGGAGAATACAAGTTTGAACTTGAACCGCTTGAGCATGAAGAATTTATTAATGCAGTAGAAAAAGGTTATTTGAAATGTATTGTATTAAAAGAAAATCAAATTCCGACTGCATTTTTGGTTTATACAACTTCAATATCCGAATCAATTGAACTTAATCTTATTCACTGTTTAGGTACAGAAAATGAATCTGCAAGACAAAAAGTTCTAATCGAAAAATTCTTGGAGTTAACTGAAGCAGAACGTCAAACAAAAGTAGTTTCATTCCCAATGATTGGACATCAATCAGTATTTACATCAGATATTACAAAATATGGTTTCAAATTTGTTAGCTTGGCAGTTTTAAGATTTATTATGGGAAATGCTTCTTCCGAAAGAATTCTTGAAAATATGAAACTTTCTGAAAAACCTGCAGAATACAAAATTGTAAGTTATGATGACAACTACAGAAACGATGCCATAAGAGTTATTCATGAGTCTTTTAAGGAAACTCAAGACGCTATTTATGACACTCGTTATTTAACAATAGAAGGCACGACTGATATAGTAAACAAAGTTGTTGAAAATGTTTATGGTGAATTTTTACCGGAAGCGACATCTGTTTTGTTATATAACGATAAACCATGTGGCTTTGTTTTTGCAAATATTACCGGTGGCAAAATCGCAAATATTCCGCTTGTTGCTATTGAAAAAAATCATAGAGGTAACGGATTTTCCGGACTGCTTTTAAATCGTACAATGAAAACTATAGTTGATTGGACAAAACTTGGAAAAAGAAGTTTTACAGAAGTAAATGTTACTACTGAAACAAACAACTATAAAGCATTAAAAATGTACAGAAAAATTGGTTTCAGAGAAGATTATTGTTATTATCAAGCATATTTGGCTCAAAGTCGCAAAAAATAAATTTGTGATATATTAGAAGTAGAGAAAATGTAAACTTTTGGTTTACAAAAGTTTTTAAGAAAGGAGAAGTATGAAATTTTCAAAAGAACTTTTACTTGCAGTTAGCGTTATGGCATTGTCTGCAGGTGTTGCTATGGCTGAAAACTCAGTTCAAGCATACGCTCATCCTACTCTTTTTGGTTCACAAGGTCAAAACCTTGTAACAGCAGATAGTGATGTAGTTATTGGTGGAAAAATTTACAAACCTTGTCAAGCAAAAAGCATTGACAAAAAAGCTAACGTAATTGTTGGTCGTATGGCAAAACAATCTTTAGCTGATATGCAAGCAAAAATGGATCAAAGAAGAGGTGCTTTGTATGACCCTAAAATGCCTGTATTGCGTTCTGAATTAGCATTCCTTATTTCAGAAGGTTTAGGTTTGACAAAATCAGAAACATCTAAATACACTGACCTTACTGACGGTTACTGGGCTAAAACAGAAATCGAAAGAGTTTTGGTATCAGATGTAATGATTGGTTACCCAGATTCTACATTCAAACCTGATAAAGCTATTACTAAGGCAGAAGTTTTCTGTACTTTCGCTAAATTAATGAATATTGAAGCAAGCAAAACTGCAACTCCTGTTTTAAACGGAGAAACAATTAAGTATGTTCCTGAATGGGCATATGCAGCGACGAACGAAGTTGTTGCTTCAGGTCTTTTGAACGCTGTTCCTAATACAGATAAAGTTATCAATGACGAATATCTTTCAAAAGAACAAGTTGCATACTTTATTGCAGCTATGAAAAGAAACTTCCAATTTGATTTTTCAAACGGTGTAATTGGTTGTGCTTCTAAGTATGAACCTGTTGCTGTAAAAATCAAATTGTCAGAAAGATTAAGTGCAAGAACTTCTAACGTTGGAGAAACTTTCTCTGCAAAAACTACTCAAGATGTTACTTTGAACGGTACTTCTTTCCCTGCAGGTTCAACTGTTTACGGAAAAGTTGTTTCTGTTTCTCGTCCCGGAGTTAAAAACCCTGGATATTTAGAAGTAGCATTCGACAAAATCAAAAACGGCGATTCTTGTGCAGAATTCCCTAGCGAATTATCAAGTGCACAAGTTGATGTTTTGAAAAATCCTAACGTACTTTCAAGAGTATTAGCTTCTCCTGTTGCTATGGTTGGCAGAACAGCAGGTGTTGCAGGAAGAACTGTTACATCAGCGGCTGAAGTTGTTGCTAATACAGCAGAAGAAACTGTTGGTGATATTTCAGATGCACTTTGTGATACATTCTCTTTACACCCTCTAAAAGGTGCTAAGAGCCTAGGAAGTTCAGTTGTTGCATTAGGAAAAGGCGTATATGATGTTACTAAATTAACAGTTAGTGGCTCATTTGGTGTATTATATGAAATCGTTGATGAATTCAAATACATCATTGTACCTAACACAACAAATGATTCTTGCTTAAATCCTGATGAAGAATTAACAATTGTTTTTTAATCAAGGATTAGTAAAATAAAAAGCACAAAAGGACGAGGTAAAACCTCGTCCTTGCTTTATTTACGAATTAAAAATATCTCCGTCAAAATTCAAACCTTTTGACTCTTTCAACAGAGGATAATTGCCTATATCATAATTTTTTACGAAATTAATAGCTTCACTTCTTGCTTGTTCTAATATTTTTGAATCGTTTACAATATCAGCAATAATCATATCCGGCAAACCGCTTTGCCTTGTTCCCAAAAACTCTCCCGGGCCTCGGATTTGCAAATCTTTTTCTGCGATTACAAAACCGTCATTTGTTTGAGTCATAATATCTAATCTTGCACGTGTTTCTTGAGATTTTGTTGAAGAAGACAACAGACAATATGACTGTAAATCGCTTCTTCCCACACGTCCTCTTAATTGATGAAGTTGAGAAAGTCCAAAGCGTTCAGCATTTTCTATTACTATAACGGTTGCATTCGGCACATCAACTCCGACTTCTACAACAGTTGTTGAAACCAAAATATCAAATTCTTTGTTCTTGAATTTTTCCATTACATCGTCTTTTTCACTATTCTTCAATTTGCCATGCAAAAGCCCGATTTTGTATTCCGGAAAAACTTCTGTTTCCCATTTTTCTTTTTCAGCAGTAGCCGCTTTTGCAGAAAGAGTTTCACTTTCCTCGATAAGCGGATAAACAATATATGCTTGTCTACCTTTAGAAACCTCTTGTCTGATTAAATTTGCAATTTCTCGTTTTGAATTTGTCAGATATGTTAAAATCGGTTTTCTGCCATTTGGAAGTTCATCAATAATTGTCAAATCCAAATCGCCGTTCATAGTAATTGCAAGAGTTCTTGGAATTGGTGTTGCTGTCATTGTCAAAATTTGAGGACTTTGAGATTTTTTTCTGAGAGCAAGCCGTTGTTTAACACCAAATCTGTGTTGTTCATCAATAACCACTGCACCTAAGTTTGCGAATTCTATGCTATTCTGAATTAATGCATGCGTGCCAACCGCAATATCAACTTGACCGTTTCTAAGATTTGTTTCAGAAATTTGTCGTTGTTTTTTGCCGATACTTCCTAAAAATAATTCCACTCTAATACCGAATTGTGAAAGCCATTTTGACATATTATTATAATGCTGTTGCGCTAAAATCTCTGTTGGAGCCATGATTGCAGCTTGATATCCGTTTTCTATAGCTGCAAGCAACATTATAGTTGCAACAACGGTTTTTCCGCTACCAACATCACCTTGTAACAGTCTTTGCATAGGTTTTGATGAATGTAAATCATTTAAAATCTCATTTACAGCTCTTTGTTGAGCAGAAGTCAATTTGAACGGAAGTGAATTAATAAAATTCATTACAAGTCCGTCTTTTTTTATTTCTAAAGGTATTGATGCAAGGTTTTTATTATTTTCTTCTCTTAATAAAGCAAGTTTTAGTTGAATAATAAAGAATTCTTCAAAAACAAGAGAAAATCTTGCAATATCAAGTTTTTCTTTGTTATCGGGAAAATGAATTTGTTTGAGAGCTTCTCGTTTTTCCATTATATTATATTTCTTCAAAAGATATTCCGGCAAAACTGTTTCAATCTCATCCGCATACATTTCAAGAACATTGTTTATTGCTTTTCTCAATGTTTTTATGCTTAGATTTTCACTCAAAGGATAAATCGGTACAATACGTGCCAAATTCAAATTAGACGGGGCAAGGGCTTCATCATCCATTATAGAATAAGTCGGTTTATCAATTGTAAGCCTGCCGTCATACGAATTTAATTTTACAGTCCCTGAAACCATAATTCCTGAATTTTTTGGGAATTGTGATTTCATTCTTTCCATAACATATTTTGAAGATTTTGATGCAAAAAAGCTAAGATTTAAACTGCCTGAACCGTCCGCAATTCGAACTTTTATTACACCTAAATTGTTTTTTGTAGTAAACGCTTCAACAGATTTTATCGTGCCAAAAATTGTAGTTGTCGTTCCCTCTTCTAAATCACGAATTTTCGTTCTGGTTGAATAATCTACGTGTTTGCGAGGGAAATAATATAATAAATCACTCGCAGTATAAACCCCCAGTTTGTTTAACATGTAAGCAATTTTTGGACCAACACCTTTTACATACATCACATCTAATCCTGAAAGTGTTTTTTTGTCTTTAACCTCAGGTTCAGGAGGTGAAATATATTCAGCTTTTATAACAGAAACAAGCCTTTCAAGAGATTTTTTTCGAGAGGGTAATGTTTCCATATGATAGCGTTCAAAGTGTTCTAAAAGAACTTTCCATTTAGGGTTATCAGGATGTGATTTTATTTCTTTTCTGAGCACAGAGCAAATAAACGATGAAAAATTACGATTTTTTCCGTTTATATTAATATATTTATGCTTAACCTCTATTTCAACCGCTTTTTTAACTTGCTCTAAGTTATCCATAAAAATATTATATCACCACCTCGGGGAATTTATTTTTTCGTAAAGAAATTTATTATATTTGTATGACAAATTTTTCAAACCAAGATTTTCAATATGATAGTTGTATTTCTAAAGGGATTTGCTCAATAAATCCTCGAACCTATGCTTTGCAAGCAGTTTTAATCTTATATTTAAAATTTATAACAAAATATGTTCTCAATTTGTATCAACAGGAAATTGTAGATAAGAACGTAAAAGAACTCATTTTGAACACTCTTGATATTGCTGTATCAAATCCTGAATTTACTGAAAATGCGTTTGCCGAAATTATAACAAATTTCAAAAAAGAAATTCCAAATATTATTCAAAAATACAATGATATTTGCGGAAAAGATGATTTTTCGCAAGAAAATATTGGGAATTTTGAACTATTTAAGAAAACAAAAGACGTTATTTCTGCTATTCGTTATGGTGAAAGTCAAATCAAAAAGAAAATAGAATTAATGGACGCAAAAGCTAGAGATTTGCAAAAAATTATGCTAATTATTGCCAAATCTATCAGTATAAATCTTATGGATTTGGAAAGTTTTGATAAAAACTATGACAACGGATATTTAACAGTTTTAAAATTATTAAACAAATTGAGCGAAAACCCTGAAATAGAAAGTCTTAAAAATGAAATAAAAAATGCAGCAAGTATAAATAGCGAAATTATGCGTTTAATAAGACTTGCGCAAGAAGAACGTTATGGAAAATTCCAAGAAGCAGAAGTTTCATTTTCTACAGTGCCTGCAAAAACTGTTTTGGTAGTAGGTTCAAATATTAGAGAATTGGAAACCGTTCTTGAAGCCTTAAAAAACACAGAAATAGATGTTTATACACACGATGATATGATGTTGGCGCACAATTTTCCGAGTTTTAGTGAATATAAAAACCTCAAAGGGCAATATGGACAAGGCGTTGAGAATTGTCTTTTAGATTTTGCAACTTTTCCGGGGGCTATTATTTTAACAAAACATTCACTGCATAATATCGAAAATTTGTACAGAGGACTACTATTTACAACTGATTATACTTGTCCGACAGGAGTTATAAAAATCGAAAACAATGATTTTTCAAAAGTTATTGAAGCCAGCCAAAATGCTCGAGGGTTCAAGCGAGGTAAGCAATGCGAAAGCATAAAAGTTGGTTATGATTTTGAAAAAATACACAATCTGATTAAAGAAAAATTTGATAAATCCAATTACAAACATGTTTTTATAATCGGCTTGGAAAGATATTCACTGGAGCAAAAAACTTATTTTGAAAAATTGATAAAACTTGCGCCGGAAGATATTCTTATAATTTCGTTTTCTTATGAAATAGAAAAAGAAAATGTTATTTCTATAAACGCATGCTTTGATTCTTATGCAATGATTAGATTTTATGATGATATAAAAAATTATGACATCCCAATCTCAATATTCTTCCCGAAATGTGATAGAAATTCTATTTCACAAATGATTTATTTTTCAGAACAAGATAAAACAAAAGTTTTTGTTGGAAAATGCACTCCAATCCTCTTAAATCCGTCATTAATGACTCTTTTACAAGAAATGTTTTCAATCGACGGAATAACATATGCTAAAAAAGATTTAGAAAAAATTAAATAATGAGTATGCGAAAATTTTTTCGCATACTCTAAAAAATTAAAATTAGCTTTCTTTGATAGGGCGACTTACAACCTTATCCCACGGATCTTTGAGTTTTAAATACTCAATGCTCTTCTCTTGAAGTTGTTTAATCATTTTTAGGATTTCAACTTCATCCTCAAAGGTGTCAAATCTGCATACGCTCATAGATACCCCCACTTTTTTAAATATAATAAACACACTATATAAAGACCACGATTATTATAACATTATTGGAGGAAAAATACTAGTGGTATATGTAATAAATACTGTAAAATACTTTTTCATTCTTATATTTTATTATATTGAAATCAAAATGTGTGGATGATAAACTCTATATAGAAGAGATATAAGGAGTATAAATTTATGAGCTGTTTAACATTTTTAAAACACGATACTAATGTAGTTGGTGAAGCACTAAAAGTCTTAGGGAAAGAAAACCTTGCACTAATTGTTCATGGTAGCAGTTTCCCTGCACGTGATGGTGAAGATACAGGTTTTGGTACTTTTAACTCAGACTCAGGACACGCTTTAATCGACTACGCTTCAAAGATTTTCAACGCAATACAACTTGGACCGGCTGGAAAAACTAAATGCACGGATTCATCACCTTATTGCGGTACTATTTTTTCTGGAAACCCTTTGTTTATTGATTTAAAACAATTAACAACTAAAGAATGGGGCGAAATCCTTTCAATCGAAACATTTAAAAAGATTGTTAGAGAAAATCCTAGACAAAATCAAGCAAGAACAGCTTATTCTTATATCTGTAATGCTCAAAATGAAGCTTTAAAAGAAGCATGGAATAATTTTAAAAACAAAAATCTTCTAAAAAAAGAGTTTGAAAAATTTAAAAAAGAAAATGCATATTGGTTGGACAATGATTCTTTATATGAAGCTCTTTCTATCGAAAACGGAAGTGATTTTTGGTACGGTTGGAAAAATACAACTGATAAAAACTTAATGAATCCTAAAAATGACGAAGAAAAGAAAGCTTATGAAGCTCGTAAATTAGAAATCAAAGAAAAATACGCTAATGAAATTGAGTTTTATAGCTTCTGTCAATTTATTTTAGAAGTTCAAAACGAAGAAACAAAAAAATTCGCTCTTAAAAAAGGCATTAAAATGATTGCTGATAGACAAGTAGCTTTCTCTGATAGAGATGCTTGGGCTTATCAATCATTATTCTTGGATGGTTGGTTCTTGGGTTGTCCTCCTGATTATTTCTCAAAAGACGGTCAAGCATGGGGATTTCCTGTAATGGACCCTGAAAAGATGTTCAAAGCAGACGGTTCTTTGGGTGAAGGCGGAGTTTTGATGAAAAATCTTTACAAAAAAATGTTCAAAGAAAATCCGGGCGGTGTTAGAATTGACCACATTGTAGGACTTATCGACCCTTGGGTATATAAAGCTGGTAAAAAACCTTTACCTGACCAAGGTGCAGGAAGATTGTATTCATCTCCTGAACATCCTGAACTTTCAAAATATGCAATTCCTACTTGTGATGATTTGGATTGGACACTTGAAAATGATAAGGAAAAACGTGTTAAATCATTGAACGATGACCAAATCAAACTTTATGGCAGATTGATTGAAAAAGTTGTTATCGCAGCTGCAAAAGAATGTGGATTAGATAAAAACGCAATCGTTTGTGAAGATTTGGGAACTCTTACTAATCCTGTTGATGCGGTTATGAAAAAATATGAACTTCAAGGTATGAGATTAACTCAGTTTGTAGTTCCGGAAAAACCTGAACACCCATACAGATGCAAAAACATCGGTGAAAATGTTTGGAATATGGTTGGAACACATGACAATAATCCGATTGAAATGTGGGCTGAGTCAATGATTAATACTCACGAAGGCTATTTGCATGCAAAAAACCTTGTTGAAGATTTGTTTGCAGAAGCTGATAACAAAGATGATATTATTGTAAGATTGACTCAAGATAAAGATTATTTAACATTTGTAAAATTAACTGAAATCTTTGCTTCAAAAGCTAAAAATGTTCAAATATTCTTTACTGATTTCTTCAAGATTAAAGAAACATACAATACTCCTGGAACTTCAGGTGATCAAAACTGGTCGTTAAGACTTCCTAATAATTTTGAAGAATTAACACCGATTGACTTAAACGCAATCTTGAAAGCAGCTATTATTGCAAGAGGCAAAGAGTTTGCAACAAAACACGCAATATTGATTGAAAAATTAGGTTAATTATATTGTTTTAGAGAAAACGGCGGCTGCAACGCAGCCGCCGTTTTCATGTTATAATCCATTTATGGCTAGAGAATTTGATTTTTATGTTGTACCAACTCCGATTGGAAATATTCAAGACATAACATTTCGTGCGATTGAAATCCTAAAAAATGTTGATTTAATTGCTTGCGAAGACACTCGTGTGACCCAAAAACTTTTAAACCATTACGGAATAAGCACAAAATGTATTTCATATCATAAATATAATGAGCGTGAACGAGTAGATTTCTTTTTGAACAAAATGAAAAACGGAGAAAAAATCGCACTTGTTTCTGATGCCGGTACTCCAATGATTTGTGACCCCGGGGCTGTCATAATTCCGGAAATCATAAAAAACGGCTTTACAGTGACATCACTCCCTGGAGCTTGCGCTGTGACAACGTTTTTATCTCAAATCCCAAGAATTGGAGAAGAATTTACATTTATTGGCTTTATTGGACGTTCGGATAAACAGATTGAAATAATTGTAAAAGAACACGCTAAAGACAATATGGTTTTTTATGATTCACCTGAGCGTATTTTAAAAACATTGGAAACAGTAAAAAATGTGCGAGGAGATGTAAAAATAGCTCTTGGACGAGAGCTTTCTAAGTTATTTGAAGAAGTTGTTGTAGATACTGTTTCAAATGTCTTAGAACACTTTAAAAATGGAATTAAAGGCGAAATTATTTGCATGATTTATGCAGATGATGATGTTCAAGCCAGCGAAATGGAATTCAAGATTAAAGAATTGAAATCAAAAGGTTTTAAAGATAAAGAAATTTCAGTGATACTAGCTTCATTGTTCGGTTTTAGCAAAAATGAAGTTTATAAAAAAAGTTTAACAATGTAACGAATTGTAAAAATTAAGAGAAAAACCCTAAAGTTTTTGAAAAAAATGCCGATATCATTATTACAAGAAATAGGGACTAAGGATATGGCAGAAGCATTTAATCTGAATACATTCTTACAAACATACAAGCAGGCAACATATGACCCGACAAAACAACATGCTGTCGCAGAAGAACGTATGGAAACCAAACTTGTTGAGCAAGCTGAAGAAGCTGTCAAAAGCAGTGGTTTATTGACCTTAACCCTCACTGAAAAATTAGCTGAAATGGGCATTGGCAAAAGAGTTGTCGAACAATTTGCCGATACAGCACTCGGACTTTTAACCGATGTTGTTAACCCAATCAGTGATTATCTTGAAAAATATGAAAACATTTTTGACCAAAGAGTTTATAACGCAGAAATTCAGTCTTATGCAAAACAAATGTTTTTCTCTTCACAAGCTATGCAAAAAGAAGCAGGTGCAAATCCTGTCGGTCAAAGATTTGTTTATGATATGTAATTCTATTTCTCCTTTTTCTATAATAAATGGCGGTGAAAACTTCGTTTTCACCGCCATCTTAATTTTAAGACATTATTAATTATAAAGTCACTACTAGATTAAAGAACTGCTTTAGCTGCATCAACTACAACTTGGAAAGCTTCTTTATCGTTTACTGCTAAGTCAGCCAACATTTTTCTGTTAACTTGGATATTAGCTTTTTTGCAAGCATTAACAAATCTTGAATAGCTCATTCCTTGTTCTCTAACTGCTGCATTAATTCTAACAATCCAAAGCCTACGCATGTTACGTTTTGTAGCTCTTCTATCTCTGTAAGCATATTTAAGAGCTTTCATAACAGCACAATTAGCTACTTTAAAGATTCTGCTTCTAGCACCTTTAAAACCTTTAGCAAGCTTTAATATTTTTTTGTGTCTATTGCGACATACATTACCACGTTTAATTCTCATTGTTCAACACTCCTATCTTGAAT
>CAZPBG010000024.1:0-28820 GCA_964584885.1 uncultured Vampirovibrio sp. | reverse complement strand
GTCTGTAGTTGAAACTACTAATTTGGAAGTGCGTAAGATGTTTTAAATTTTATCGTCACCCTGAATTTATTTCAGGGTCTTACTAGAATGTAGCAGTTACGTCTAATTGGAAAGATGCTGAAACGAGTTCAGCATGACAACTTTATAGACTCACTTCCGTGTAATATGACAGTCGGTTTGATTATTTAGAACAGAAAGTTTGATTATTTTAAATTCGGTGCAAAAAATTGCACCCTACGGCTAGAACGCAGTAGTTACACCTAATTGGAAAGATGCTGAAACGAGTTCAGCATGACAGTTTATAGATTTACTTCCGCACCATACTGGACATTTAAATACAGGTAGGGTGCAAATTTTTGCACCGAAATCGTGTTAATATATAATGCTTGCAATATTTCCCAGTCTACCGCCGTTTTTATATGTTGTTTTAATTTTTCAATCTACCCATTTCGACCATTAAAAGTCCGATTTTGTCCATTTTAAAAGACACTTAGTTTGGTTATTTCCTACCCCTCAAACTCAAACACCAAGCCAGTTTGCTTAAAAAAACCACTTTATCCGTCCGAACCATACTGGACATTAAAATACACCTATTCCCTAACTAAATGTCAGGTTTTGTGAGAAGTAGACCCCCTGTTTGCGAAGTAAATTTGGGGTTCAAATCCCTATAAAAAAAGAGCCTTTACGGCTTTTAATTTAAATTACGCGTGGAGGGATTCGAACCCCCGACCTTTTGGTTCGTAGCCAAACGCTCTATCCAACTGGGCTACACGCGCTTAGTTTTACGGTAGCAAAAGTCTACCTACTAACTATATCAGCAACATAAAAACTTTTCAAGTTTTTTAAAGGTAAATTTTTCTTAATGTTATATTGTTCTAAAATTTTATTTTAAATACAATTAAACTATCACAATCGTTTTATGGAGAGAGTATTTAATGCAAGAATTTGAGAAAAGAAGTCCTTATATGGATTATAGAAATTCTGTGCCTTTTATGGATTTATCCGGATTTGTTGTAAAACAACCCAAGATTACGGAAGAAATGCCTGCAAAATCATTGCAAGAACGCTTGTTAAGAAAGAAATTTTCTACAATGATTAATTTTAGAAGACTTCAATATTGCAAAAGAGTTGAAATATATAGAAACGGTAAAATCTAACGTTCTTAATTAGCAGCAAGATTTGCCAAGTATTCCTTGTTATATTCAAGCGTATCTTTGCTTGCAACTATTGCATAAGTAGGCGGATTTGCAAAAACTTTTTTTGCAAAATTGTCAATATCTTCTCTTGTAATATTGTCGATTTCATTGAACATCTGATTTTTGAAACCTTCACAATTTCTCAAGTCAGTGTTAAGCTCATCCAACTTTGCCCAAACACCTTCTTTTTGAAGTAATTTAGCTTTTAAAATTCGTTTTGCACTTTCTAAATCAGCGTCTTCATACTTTGAATTCAACAATTCGCCAATTTGTCGATTAAATCCATTTATAGATTTTTGCAAATTATCATACGAAATTTCACCAATTTCTTTATTATCAGTTGTCGTAAGGATATTTAAGGTAATTTCTCCACAATTGCCAATATGATAAATATCTGAATATACAGAATATGCTAAACGTTCTTTTTCTCTTAATGTATTAAACAAGCCAACCGAGTGAGAAGAAGACAAAATTGTATTCATAATATTCGATATAGCAACTTCTTTTGGTGAATTTTCCCACTCAAATTTAAATACTTGCATAATATCAGCTTGAGAAGCAGGTTTATCTTTTGTTAATACAGTAACTTTATTATTAGGTTTATAAACCTCTTTTGGTTTATAATCTCCTTTTTTTACAGCTGCAAAATCTTCAAACGTATCTATTGACTCAACATTTGTTGCTATAGTTCCGATAGAGTTATTAACAATATGTTGATGAAGTTTTTTAACATCATCTAATGTAACTTTTGATAATCCGTTTAATATTTCATCTCTTGAAACATAAAGCGGATTTGTTTTAGATTCATAATCATTGTATAAACGTGCAGACTCATCATCCAATCTTTTCATTCTATCAGATATACTATCAACCGCTTTATCTAATTGTTCCTGAGTGATTTTTGGATTATTAATAAGTTCTTTTACAGCATTAACTGTCTTTTTAAAATTTTGTTCACCCGAATAACCACTAATCGAAAATCTTTCTTTTGACAAATCATAATCAATTGATAAATTATTTTCTTCTGCAAATTTC
This sequence comes from uncultured Vampirovibrio sp., assembly GCA_964584885.1. Taxonomy (GTDB): domain Bacteria; phylum Cyanobacteriota; class Vampirovibrionia; order Gastranaerophilales; family Gastranaerophilaceae; genus CAG-196. The sequence continues at coordinate 26,589 of CAZPBG010000024.1, read as the reverse complement.
AAGAATTCTTCACTATTAAGATTTTGATCATAAATATTTGACAAAACAGATTTTATAGCAGGATTACAATCCGGCATGTCATAATAAAGATTAATATCAAAATAAGCATTTTTGTTTTTTGTATCAACTGTTCCAAGTTTGTAATTATTATTTAAAGTCTGAATTTTACCTTTGAAGCTTATATTTGATGCTTGGTTATGATTTTCTTTCAACTGTTCAACTGTAGTTTGTGGGTGAACTACTGTTAAAGCGACCTTATTCATATCCAAATATTTATTAATAAAATCTTTGATATCATCAGTTGTAATACTATTCACGATATTTTCATAATCTGTCAAATAATCTAAATTATCATTAGAGATTGCACTTCCAATCGTATTATTTACTGCGTACGAGTATTCAAGAATATTTGAATGATTTTGTATAAATTTTTCTTTAATATTATTCAAATCTTTTTCGGTTGGTTCTTTCAAATTAGATAATTTATCAAAAAGAATTTTTAAAACTTTTTCTGATTTTTCTTCAGAACAATTTTGAACAAAATAAATCATTGTTGGAGATTTAGTATTTGTCGAAATTTTATCCACACCCATACCCGGAGTTGATGCATTAATTTTATCAAGTTCTTTTTGTAAACCGGTTTTGGATGATAAAATATACTCATCTAACATGTCAACAATTATTCTTGATTTTGTGTCATTAACAGGAGCACCTGCAAAACCCAAAACAATTGTTGTTGATTTTGCTTTATCATTTATAAAATCTTTTCTGACAGTAGATTTTATCGGATTTAATTTCGTTTCATAACGCTGACCTTGTTGCATTTTATTAGACTTAAAATATTTAGATACAAGTTCAATAGTTTTTTGAGGGTCAACATTTCCTGTAATAACCAAATTCATATTATCTGGAGTATAATACTTATCATAATAATTTTTTACATCTTCTCTTGTCAGATTTTTGATATGATTTACGCTACCTCCAACCAGCTCATCAGCAGAACTTCTTATATTAAACAGAGTTCTTGTTGTTTCATCAAGAGCTATCGTTTGAGGACTATCTAAAATCATATTAATTTCAGAAGAAACAGGACCTTTTTCCTTTTGTATCATTTCTTCCGACAAAGCTAAATCATCTGTCATTGAAGCTATAACTTGCAATTGAGTTTTTAAATCATTTTCATCTAACAATGGTGTTGAATTTACATAATCAGTCATTGCATAGTTTGTACTCGCATTTGTCCAACCGCCTAAATCTTCTATTTTTTTAAATGAATCCCCTTGGTTAAGTTTTAAATAGCCATCGCTTCCATTTGTACCATTAAATGCCATGTGTTCTAGAAAATGGCTAATTCCTTTTATATCATCAGTTTCGTTCATTGAACCAACATTTACATAATTTTTCACGGTTGTTGGAGAATCTTTCATTGGAACTATAGAAACTCGTTGACCGTTTGCGAGTTTATAACTATGCAACTCCAAGCCGTTCCCAATATCTTGAACTCCAAGAAAGCTATATTTCTGAGGAGTTTGTACTGTAAAATCAGGAGTAACAGCTCTCAATTCTTTTATTTGAGGCTGAGATTTTGTGTTTTCCGGTTTTGTAACAGGTTCAACACCTTTGAACAAAACAGGATTAATTTTTCCAACTTTCATAACCATATTATATATAAAACCAATTATCAGGAAAAATTGCCTTTTGAAGTTTACATATGTTTACAAAAAAGTCAATTTTTAAATAAAATTTTACTTTAATAATTTAGAGGATATTACTATGGGCTTATTTGATTATATAAACAGAGCTATAGATACAGTAGTCACAACCGTCAAAGAGGCTGTGACACCTCAAGAAGTGCAAAAAGTTTCTTCTCCCCAAAAAGAAACGGTACAAATGGTTAGCCAAGAAACAATGGCTAACGAAAAAAACGAAGATACAGTTAATATTAAAAACAAAAGTATTGATTCTATTTATAAACAAATTGATGAATTATGCGATGATTATCGGATGAGTATGGAAGACGTAAAAAAAGCACATTTACTTGAAACAATCGCCGGTTGCTCTTCTGAAGAACTCACTAAAAAATCGGATGAAGAAATAAAAAGTTATATTGATGCATTAAAGTTTGTATTAAAATGGCAATCTTGGAAATTACCTTGGAATGACAGGGATATAGATGATATTAAAGATATTGCCAAAAAGGCAAACGAAAGATGTATTTATTTACAAACAGGCGGTAGCTTTTTAGGGAACTTATTTAGAAGTAATAAAACACTTTCCGAAAGATTAAAAAATGCCGGTTACAATGAGCCTACTCCTGAAAATGTTCAAGAATATTTTGCAGGAATGATTGCAGAAGCAGTAAAAACCGGCGACACTAAGAAAATTCAAGAAGCATATGATGATGCTTTAAAAACATTTGGTGAAATCTTGATTGACACTCATAACCCTCAAGAAAAAGCATTATTAACGGCTGCAATTGCTCAGTTAGAAGCTGGAAAAAGAAATCTTGCCACTAAATTAAGCATTTTGAGTTGTGGAGATAATAACGAAGCTAAAGCTGTTGTTGCAAAAGGAATTAGTGATAATTATAGAACAATGACATGCAAAGCTGATGAATTAGGCAATTACACATCAGATAAAGACAATATAGAAATGTCACAACGTGCCTTTCAACATATGACAGAAGCTGATTCATTAGCTGCATTGGCTAAAAATAAGGCTTATGCACAAGAATTGGCAAACAAAGTTGAACGTGGAGAAGAATTAACTCCTGAAGAACAACGCTTTTTAAGCAGTGTAAATGTTTCATATTACTCAGGTGCTATGATTGGTTCAATGTGTAATATGACATATTCAAATAAAGAAAATGTATTATATACCATTGACAATGATACTTCTGAATTAGGAATTCAATCACAAGTTTATTCAACTGCAGCAAATTATGTAAAAGGAAATCAAAGTTCATTAACAATTACAACAAAAGCTTTTACTCAAGCAATGGATAAAGCGACAAAAGGCAATTATTCTGCAGTATTGTCCGGCAACAATGATTGTGCAACAAATCAGCAATCAGCAAGAATATCAAATAATAACAGAAACAACATAAATTCATCAACAAAAGAAACAACTTCTAATGAAGCCGTTTCTTCAAACCAAGTTAAAACAACAAACTCTCAACAAACAGAAAAAACAAGCACTGTAAGTAATAAACATGATACAAACAGAACAACTAATTGCACTACTACAAATCCAATAAACAAAACAACTAACGCAAATTCACAAATTCAAGCTAACGAAAATCCGACGGTAACGCAAGAAGTTGCTATTCAAGGTGGTGTAAAAGAAATCAAGAAATTCGCTAAAGAAAACAATGTTTCTACTTTTGAGCTTGCAATCGACACTCTCAACACAACAAATGCTAGTAGCTCTACTAAGAAATGGGCTCTTAATCAATTTAAAACAGCGAGTGATTCGCAACAAGTTTTAAACTTTAACAAAATCACACACGCTTCAAGTGCATTAGCAGCTGCTAATGCTATGGACGATAATACAAGAAGTCAGCTTAACACATTTAGAAGCTACTATATTAAAGAAACTGTTGAAAATTTAGAAGAAACTTAACCTTCTTGAGTTTGTGGTTCTTCAATTTGCTTTTTATAAGTACATTTTCTGCTTGAACAACTTTCAAATGTACCATTTTTAGTGACTCGTTTTACCAACAATTCTCCACATTCAGGGCAAGTGTTACCGGTTGGTTCATCCCATAGAGCAAATGAGCAATCAGGATATTTGTTACAACCAAAGAAAATTTTTCCTGATTTAGATTTTTTCTCTATAATTTCACCCTCTCCGCATTTTGGACATTTTACACCTGTTGAACGCACATATTTCTTACGATTTTTACATTCAACACATTCCAAATACTTGCCATACGGACCGGTTTTCATAACCATATCTCCGCCGCATTTTTCGCATTTTTCATCTACTATTTGCGGTTTTATTTCGGCAGACTCTCCGTCAGACTCTAATTCATTTAAGTAATTAATTGAAATTGTTGTTTTACATTCAGGATAACCTGAACAACCTAAAAATTGATTTCCGGTTCTGCTTGTTCTTACAAGCATTTTACGGCCACAATTTGGACAAATCTTATCACTTTCAATTACAACACGTTCTGCAGTCTTCATTACAGCATTAACTTCTTCCATAAACGGAGTATAAAAATCTTTCAAAACTACATTCCAAATAAGCTTCTTTTCTGCAATTTGGTCAAGTTTTGCTTCCATGCCGGCTGTAAATTTGTAATCCATAATATCTGCAAATTGGCTTACCAACTGCTTACAAACAGTTCTTCCCAAAAGCGTTGGGTGTAAAGCCTTATCACGTTTTTCAACATACTTACGAGTTTGAATAACCGTAATAATCGTTGCATAAGTTGACGGACGACCAATTCCGTGTTCTTCTAATGCTTTAACGAGAGAAGCTTCATTATATCTTGGAGGGGGTTGTGTAAAATGTTGTTTTGGTTCAACTTTTTGACAATTTACCTTATCACCCTCGTTTAAATCTGGTATTTTTGCTTCCGCTTCTTGTTCTTCTTCATCCGCATCATTGTATACTTTTAAGAAGCCGTCAAACATTACCTTGCTTGTTCCTGCTCTTAAAGTATAATCACCAGCTGTAATTTCTACAGTTTTATTTGCAATATCAGCCGGTGCCATCTGAGAAGACATAAATTTTTCCCAAATAAGTTTATACAATTTATATTGATCATTATCCAAATATTTTTTAATGCTTTCAGGTGTTTTATCAGGATATGACGGTCTTATAGCTTCGTGAGCGTCTTGAACATTTTGTTTACCCTTAACATAACTATTAGCTTTTTCCGGATAATATTTATCACCATAATTAGTTGTGATAAAATCTTTTGCCATAGCTTGAGCATCATCAGAAACACGAACAGAGTCAGTTCTCATATATGTAATCAAACCGACTGGAGTTCCGTCAATTTCCATACCTTCATAAAGTTTTTGGGCAACTTGCATTGTTTTTTGAACCCCAAAACCTAATTTTGAGCTGGCTGCACGTTGCAGAGTTGATGTTATAAACGGAGCCGTAGGTTTACGTTTAGTAGACTTTTTAGTAACTTTTGTTACATCAAATTCTTGAGGATAATTTTTCAAGAAATCAACAATTTTCTGTGCTTCTTCTTCATTCGGAATATTCTTATCAACAGCTTTCCCTTTGATTTTTGAAAGTTCTGCTTCAAAAGATTTTTCACCTTTTGCTAAAATTGCATGAATTGACCAGTATTCTTGTGGTACAAAAGCTTCAATTTCTTCTTCTCGTTCACAAATCATACGAAGAGCTACTGATTGCACTCTACCTGCAGAAAGATTTCTGTTACCGATTTGCTTCCACAAAACAGGTGATAATTTAAAACCTACTAATTTATCCAAAATTTGTCTTGTTTGCTGAGCTTGAACCATATCCATATCTATTGGACGAGGGTTTTCAACAGAATGTTTAACCGCTTTTGGTGTAATTTCGTTAAATACAATTCGATAAATTTTATCATCAGGCACTTTTAAAACTTGTCTAACGTGCCAAGCAATAGCTTCTCCCTCACGGTCAGGGTCGGCTGCAAGATAAATTTTGTCACTGTGTTTTGCCAAATCGTTTAATTTTGTTACAACTTTTTGTTTACCTTGTATGATTTCAAATTTTGGCTCAAAATTATTGTTTACATCAAACCCTAAATTGTCGGTTTTAGGATCTTTTAACGGCAAGTTTCTGATATGTCCAAAACTTGCTTCTATTTGAAACCCGTCCCCTAAAATCTTTTTAATAGTCTTTGATTTAGCAGGAGACTCGACTATTACGAGCGCTTTTTCTTTTTTTGATTTAGTTTTCTTTTCTGCTACCGCTTCGGTCATGCTCTCTTATACCTTTTGAATATTTCAACTATACTATTATACTATAATGCAAACCAACAATTCGCAAGCTTGATGAATAAAAGTTTACTCTTCTCTAGAATAAAACAACTTACCATCTCTATCAATGCTATTTCTCATACCCTCATGTGTCAGCAATTTGTAATCAATAACATCAAACTTATATGGTGTCGGCAAATCATACAATTCTCCGGCTATTCTGTACGAATTTTCGTGATTATCCGTCCACACCGCAAAATCTATGTCTGAACCATTTCTATAAGTTCCTTTTGCACGAGAACCATAAATCATAACTTTTTCTATTTCAGGTCTTGCTTTAAAATAACGGATTAAATCATCCATTGTTCTCTGAGGAAGTCCAAATTCGTTAGTCATGAAAGTCCTCCGTTAACTTACTAAAGGCGCACAATTCATTATAATAAATTGTACTTACCTTGGCTAATACTTCATCCATTTTTTCTGTATTATACTCATGCGAACTTGTATTTCGGTCTTTTACCATATTAACCCAAAGTTGCCCATCTGCAATTATTTCTGCTGAAAAAGCTTCTTTAATAACATCATTTGGTGTTAATGCTCTAATTCCTTTTTGTGCCAAATAGTCTTTCAAGACTTTCCAGCCTAACTCTACAACAATTTCAAATCCTTGAGTCAATGCCAATTTGTTAATATCACTGTTTTCATCTTGTTTATAAGCACAACAAGCCAATTTAAACAAATTAAACGCTCTATTATAATTTTCTATACGCTCAGTTAATCTACTCATTGCTTTACAACTTTCTTATTACACCCTTTTGTAACGGTCACCCTCAGTTTTTTCCAACAAACCTTCTATTTCCATCATTGTCAAAGTTGTCAAAAGGTTTTCCGTATCCATTTGAACCAAAGATTGGATTTCATCAAATCCCTTAGGCTCAATTCCTATTATATCAAAAATGATTTTTTCTGTTTCATTTAAAGAAGTATTTTCTATAGGTTTTTGAGATTGAACCTCCCAACCTAATGTATTTAAAATATCATCTCCGCTTGTAACCATTGTAGCGCCGTCTTTTAGAAGTTTATAAATTCCCTCTGTATTAACATTATTTATGGCTCCTGGGATACACATCAATTCACGACCTTGTTCCAGTGTCAAATTTGCACTGATTAATGCGCCACTTTTAAGCGCTGCTTCTGCAACAACAGTTCCGTAAGATAGCCCTGTCACAATTCTGTTTCTTTGTGGAAATCTAAACTTTATAGGTTCAAATGTTGGATAGTATTCTGTTACAACAGCACCACATCCGTTTTCAATTTTTTCATAAAGCCATTTGTTACCGCTTGGATATGTAAAATCAAAACCGCTTGCAATAACTCCAATTGTTTTTAAATTATTTTCAATCGCTGCTTGATGCGAAATAGCATCAATACCGGCAGCTAGACCTGACACAATACATATATCAGTATTTGCCATATCCGAAATTATTTTTTTTACAGCATCTTTTCCTGCAAAACTTGCTCTTCGAGAACCTACAAAAGCAACTGTCTTATTGAGATTGCAACCGAATAAATTACCTTTGTAATACAAACAAGTCGGTGCGTCAGAAATCTGTCTTAACATATAAGGATAATCTTTATCCTCGTAAGTTAGAATTTTTATTCCACGTGACAACACTTCTTCTAAAGTCTTATCGGGGTTCACTCCATTTTTCTTTTCAATAAAATTTTCTGCTTTTCTAATGCTCAAACCCTCAATTTGTTGTAAATCCGAAAGTTTAGCGTTAAATGCTGTTTCTACATCTCCAAAATAATTGTAAAGACGTTTAATAAAATTTGCATCCAATTGTTCTATTGAAGAAAATGCTGTCCAAAATTTTGTATTCATGGCTCGATTTTAACATAAATTTCAGAAAGGGCAAATATATTAACTTTTATTGTCAATACGTTATTCTATGCTAAAATATAGTTGTAATGAAACTAGAAAACAGCTATTTTTTTGATAAATTTGCACGTAATATAAAAAACTTGAAAAGTTTTACGCTAACAGGCTTAACATCATTTAGCCGTTTATTATTGTTAAAATACATTAGCACAATTTCTTCAAGAAAAGTTTTGTTCGTAACTTCTACTGAACAAGCTGGATTACGATATCAAACTGATTTAGAAAGAGTTTTTGGGATTAATACAGATTTCTTGCCTTATCAAAACACATCTCCTTATGAGACAGTAATTGGGAATTTGTATGATTACAGGAAACAAATTGATTTATTGAGAGCTAAGCCTGATATCGTAATTGCTCCGATTAAAGTTTTGTCAGAAAAATTTCCTAACGAATTATTTTTTGAAAAGAATTCATTAAAATTTAAAATTGGAGAAAGCATTTCTCAAGAAGAATTATTGAAACATCTTATTAAATTGGGTTACAAACGCTCAACAATGGTTTCTGATATTGGAGAATTTTCTATTCGTGGAGATATTTCAGATATTTACCCATTGACAGAAAACCCTGTGAGAATTGAATTTTGGGGAGATGAAATTGTTGATATCCGATATTTTAACAACGAAACTCAAAAATCAATCCAAAAAATTCAAGAAATCGAAATAAATCCGTTATACAAATTTGTTTTACCACAAACCCCACCAAAAGAATTTTCAAAAACTTTACAAGAACAATTTGTGGAAGAAGGTTATTTTGAGGGTATTAATGTATATCAATCATATTTTAATACGGAATTAGTCAGTGTTTTAGATTATTTTAAAGATTATATTATCGTTTATGACGAGTATGCAGAAATTTCTGCAAAAATTAATCAAATCGATGAGAGTGCAAATAATTCATACCAAGAAGGAATTAAGTTAAATTTAATTGAACCGTTAAAAGAGATTAATCATTTCAATGAAACTGATATTATTCAAAAATCAGCAGGATTACAGAAAATATTTTTCAATAATTTTCTATCAGATGAATCAAACGAAGTTATTGATATAAATTCTGAGAATATTCCGATTTTTGATGCTGATATGGATAAAGTTGCAGAATTTTTACTATCAAAAAAGGATTATCAAATTACAATTGCAACCGACTACAAAGAACGTGTTAAAGAAGTACTTGCTGAATATGGGATTTTTGAAGTTGAATATATCGACAACATTAGTGCTATGGGAACAATTATTCCAGATTGCAAAATTTTAATTATCACAGATAGAGAACTTTTTAATAAACGACAAAAAGATATTCCGTCAGGACGAAAACGTGCTTATAAAGAAAAGGCTGAATATATCGAAAGTATTAATGATATTAAAACAGGAGAGTATGTTGTCCATACCGTACACGGTGTCGGAGTTTATCAAGGCTTGACCCAACAAGAATTTGACGGACAATTAAAAGATTATTTGACAATTGAGTATGCAAACAAAGACAAACTTCATATTCCTGCAGAACAAATTAATATGCTTTGTCGTTATAGAGGTTCAGGTCAAATAAAGCCAAAACTTTCCAGAATGGGCGGTTCTGATTGGGAAAACACTAAATCTCGTGTAAAAAAAGAAGTTGAAACAATTGCATACGATTTATTAAGACTTTATGCAAGAAGAAAACTGCAAGAAGGAATTTCTTTTGCAGAAGATTCACCTCTCCAAGTAGAAATGGAAGAAGCTTTTGAATATATTGAAACACCGGATCAGAACAAGGCTATAAATGATGTAAAATCTGATATGGAAAGTTCTACACCGATGGATAGATTGGTTTGTGGTGATGTAGGTTTTGGGAAAACCGAAGTTGCGATGCGAGCAATGTTCAAGGCTGTAACTTCACTTAAACAAGTTGCAGTAATCGTACCGACAACTGTTCTTGCGTTACAACATTACCAAACTATTGCAGAACGTTTTAAACCTTTTGGAGTAAATGTCGAATTACTTTGTAGATTTCGTTCTCAAAAAGAGCAAAAAGAAACTCTCAAGAATTTAGCTACAGGCAAATGCGATGTTGTTGTTGCTACGCATAGATTACTACAAGATAATGTATTTTTTAAAGACTTAGGCTTATTGGTAATTGATGAAGAACACAGATTTGGTGTCAGACATAAAGAAAAATTAAAAGAATTTAGAGAAAATATTGACATTATTTCTATGTCAGCGACTCCTATTCCAAGAACACTTTATATGTCATTATCAGGAATTAAAGATATTTCAATAATTAATACTCCTCCACAAAACAGACTACCTATCAAAACTTTTGTGGGCGAATTTAATGAACAAACCGTAAAAAATGCTATTATGAACGAACTTGACCGTGATGGACAAGTATTCTATTTATACAACAGAGTTGAAACTATTGAAGAGTTTAAATTGGAGCTCCAAAAACTCGTACCACATGCAAAGATTTCTATCGGACACGGTCAATTGAGTGAAAAGCAATTAGAAGACGTGATTATCGGGTTTGACAACCACGAAAGTGACATATTACTTTGCACAACTATTATTGAAAACGGATTAGACATTCCAAATGCAAATACAATTATTATTCATGATGCGGACAAATTAGGACTTGCTCAATTATACCAATTGCGTGGAAGAGTCGGTAGAAGTGAAAAGCAAGCATATTGTTATTGTTTGTACAAAAAGAGTAAAGAACTTTCAAAAGAGGCAGCAGAACGACTAAAGGCAATCAAAGAATTTACGACATTGGGAAGCGGCTACAGAATTGCTATGCGAGATGTAGAAATTCGTGGGGTCGGAAATGTATTAGGAACAAAACAACATGGACATATGGTTAATGTCGGATTTGATACTTATTGTCAACTGCTTGAAGAAACGGTTATGGAATTAAAAGGAGAGGGTGTTGTTGCTAAAAAACCTGCAATTATCGATATTAATGTTACAGCATTTATTCCTGACGATTGGGTTGGCTCATCTGAACAAAAAATGATTGAATATAAGCGATTAGCCGACGTTAACAATGAAATTGAACTTGATAGCATAGTTAGTGAATGGAAAGACCGATTTTCAAGAATTCCTGATGAAGTTGAGAACCTTATTAAACTTATAAAGCTAAGGCTTTTAGCAACAAATGCATCTATTTCAGTTATTCGTGAAGCCGGTGATTGTTTAAGAATTTACACACCATTTACACAATACGAATGGAACATCTTAAAACAAAATCTTGATAAAAATATATTAAGAAGAGTAAAATTTACTTTAGCACCAAAAACCTGTAATGACGGCATATCCATACTTTTGTTAAATGTTAGTCATTGTAGCTTTGATGAAGTATTTAACATTTTGTCAACTTTGTTTTATGATATAAAGAAAACAACGAGTAAATATTCGTAAGGGATTAAAAATTAAAAGAGGAGTTAATATGAAAAAATTTATTACTTGTGCAGCATTATCAGCAATACTATTATCAGGTTGCACATTAGGACAAAGTAAAGAAGGAATTATTAAAGTAAACGATTCTGTAGTAACTCGTGGAGAATTTGACATTTTCGTAGACAAAGAAATAAATAACTCTCCTTTTAAAGCTTTTGGCGGAGCTTCAAACTTCGTAAAAGATGATTCTAATATTATGTATCTTGTGTTCAAACAAAAAGCAACGAGAGAATTGATTATCAAGCATTTATTGGACGCTGAAATTGCGAAAAGAAATATTAAAGTTTCTGATGAAGATATTAAAGCTGAAATGAAGTCTATCATTGACAGAATTGGCTCTAAAGAAGAATTAAATAAACTTCTTAAACAAAAAGGTATCAGCAACGGAGAATTTACAGAAGATTTAAAAACACAAATTAAAATTAAAAAATTGGTTAATACAATTGAAAAAATTACAATAAGTGATGCTGATGCAGAAAAATTCTACAATGAACATAAAGCAAAATTTAGCCATGAAGAACAAGTTAGAGCTTCTCACATCTTGATTGCTGCTGATACACTAAAAATAATCAAAGATGTAAAATCTAAAAACAAAGATATACAACCTGATGAATTGAATAAAAAAGTTGAAGAAATTACGGCTGCTCAAAAAGTTAAAGCAGAATCTTTATTAAAAGAAGTTCAAGCAAATCCTGACAAATTTGAACAAATTGCAAGAAAAAACTCTGATGACAAGGTTAGTGGAGAAAGAGGCGGAGAACTAGGTTTCTTCTCTAAAAAAGCTATGGTTCCAGAATTTTCGGCTGCAGCATTTGCAATGAAACCTAATACAATTAGTGAAACCGTTGTAGAAACACCTTATGGTTACCATATAATCAAGGTTACAGACAGAATGGAAGCTGGAACTACACCGTTTGTAAAAGCTAAAGATGATATTAAATTTTATTTGGAAACACAAAGACAAATAAAACTACTAAAAGACTTAACTGACAGCTTAATGAAAAATGCTAAAATTGAATATTTGGACAAATCTTTTGATCCGGAAAACGCAAAAAAAGAAGTCGAAAACACAGAAAAGAATGCTGAGAAAAAGGATTAGTATTAAGCAAGTATTTTGCCGGTAGGAACACTTCAATCCGGTAGGACAGACAAAACAAAATACGGTGGTATAATTATACAAACTACGAAGTGAAGTTAAAAAAAGGAGAAAAGATGAATACAGCAACAGTAATCGGCAGAGCAGGACAGGATGCTGAGATAAGATATTTTGAATCAGGAAAAGTTAAAACGACTTTTTCATTAGCGGTAGGCAGATGGGATTCAAAGACAAAAGAAGAAGTAACAGATTGGTTCAATATTGAAGTTTGGGATAAACAAGCAGAATTTGCCGGAGAGTATATCAAAAAAGGCAGACAGGTTGTTGTTGACGGCAGAATTTCTATAAGCAAATGGACAGACCAATCAGGCGAAGAAAGAGAAAGATTTCTTGTTATAGCTAATAATGTTAGATTATTAGGCTCAAAACGAGATGCAGAAGGCTAGGAGTTAAAAAACATAGTATTATGATTTTATCTGATTTAGCAGGAATTATTGCGGATGATTTAACCGGAGCAAACGATACAGCATTACAGTTTCATCAAAAAGGTGCTAGTACAAAGATTTTACTTGATAGTAATTGTGAACCGAAAGTAAAAGCCGGAACAGAGGTTTGGGCATTGTCGAGTGAATCAAGAAATATCCCAACGGAAGATGCGGTTGCAAATATTGAAAAAGCAGTTAAAACCTTTGCAGAAAACTTTTCGTTTGATTATTATTACAAAAAAATCGATTCTACACTAAGAGGACATATTGCGAAAGAAACATTAACAATGTTAGACATTTTGGGGTATGAGGCAGCGGTTGTGTTTCCGGCATTTCCTCAAGAGGGTAGAATTACTGTTGGCGGTTATCATTTAGCAAAAGGAGTGCCCATTGGAAAAACAGAAATGGCAATAGACCCGCATTCTCCGATAACAGAATCTCATATTCCTACGTTGCTAAGAACCCAGTTGGGAGAAACTGAGTTTGATTTGGTTGGAGAAATTGAGTTGAGAACTGTTTTAAACGGCGCTGGACCTGTTTTGATGAGAATAAATGAACTTGTTAAAGAGGGTAAAAAACTTATTGTTGCTGACGCTACTTCTATTACTGATATTGAACAAATTGCTCTTGCGATTAATAAATGTGAGCACAAAATATTACCAACAGGAACTGCTGCCGGTGCACAAGTTTTGTCAAAATATTGGCTGGCAGGTGTAGAAAAAAGTTCAACAGAAGTTCATATCGGGAATTTACCAAAACTGATTATTTCAGGTACTGCAACGCAGATTACGGCTTCTCAAATAAAAAAACTCGAACAATCTGATGATTATGATGATGTTAATTTTATTGCACTTGATTCTAAAACCATTTTAGACGGGACGTGTGAAGAAATCGCAGAAAGAATTGTTTTGAACTTAAAAAGCGGAGTTACGGTTTGTGTACACACTTCTGATTTAATAGCCAATTTTGACGGATTTTCAGAAGATTTTTATAACGCTGAATTAACAAGAGATAAATTTGCAGGCATGATTACAGATTTTCTTGCAGAATTAACAAAACTTGTGCTTGAAAAAATTGAGGTCGTATTAATTACTTTAGGCGGAGAAACATCTTACAAATGCTGTAAGGCTATAAATTCGAATGAGTTGAGATTAATTGATGAAGTTGTACCTGCTATTTCTATTTGTCAAGATATTAATAACAAATGGATTATTACAAAATCCGGTAACCTTGGAAATACAAATACGTTGATAGATATACTTAATTATTTGGCACATCATGAGTAAATATTCAGAAAAAATTGCAATATTAACAGGAGATCCAAACGGTATTGGAGCAGAAATTACGATAAAAGCTCTTAATACTTTAAATTTGCCGTCAAAAGATATTGTATTAATTACAAATTCCAAAATATTAAACACATACGGGAATTTGAAAAATAATTATGAAATTATTGAAGTTGAGTATTCTCACAAAATTGATCCCGGAGCTATTTCTGCAACTGCCGGAGATTTTGCATTTAGGGCATTGGGAAAAGCTTGTGAAATAAAACCAAAATTCATTGTAACAGCACCAACGTCCAAGGAAGCTATGAACCTTGCCGGACATCATTTTAACGGTCAGACAGAGGTTTTGGAACATTTTCTTGCACATGATGGTCAAAAAGCCGAAATGTTATTTGTTGCAAAAGATTTTAGAGTTTTATTATTGACAAGACATTGTGCATTGAAAAAAGTGAATATTACAAAAGAACTTATCATTGAAAAAATTGAACGTCTAAGATGGTTCTTTCAGAATAAATTAAATATCAAAAGTCCAACTTTTGCGCTTTGTGCCTTAAATCCGCATGCCGGAGAACACGGTATAATTGGAACTGATGAGGATGAAATAATGATACCGGCCGTTGAAGCTTTAAGGAAACGAGGTATTAATATCACTAATCCGTTACCGGCTGATGCACTTTTTATCAACGGAGTACAGAATTATTTAAAAGGTATAAAATCTCAATACAACTGTTATGTAGCGTGTTATCATGATCAAGGTTTAATACCTATTAAAGCAGCTGCTTCTGCAAAAACAGTAAATATGACCATTGGATTGGATGTTATCAGAACGTCACCAAGCCATGGCACAGCATTCGATATTGCAGGTAAAAACCTTGCAAATCCTGATTCAATGATTGAAGCTATAAAAATTTGTTTGTACTAATTTTCTTATATTTTAGCTTTAATTCTATCAATAAGATTTTGAACAGAAGTTTTTTCTTCTTCCGGAATATCAAATTCTTTGTATTCTTCAAAATATTCTAGCGCATCTTCAAAATCGTTTCTTGCCATAAACAATATTGCAACTTTTTTATATGCAAGAGTAAACTTGTCATTTACAGCAATAGCTTTTAAATAGTTTGAAATAGCTTTGTCAATTTCATTATTTGCTTCATACGCTTGAGCCAAAGAATAAAACAACAACTCACTATCTTCTCTGTAACGTGTTACTGTTTCAAAGTTTGAAATTGCGCCTTCATAGTCACCTAATTCAAAATAAACATGACCTAAATCATAAAAGGCATCATAGTTTTCAGGTTCACCCTCTAAAACTCTGTCTAATTCATCAATCGCATCATCCCAACGTTGATCGTCAATATAAACTCTTGCTAACAAATGCGCAATTGTTAAATTGTCACGCAATTCGTAACTACCTCTTTGTAAAACTCCAACGGCAGAAGCAATATCACCAGCTTTATAATAAATATCAGATAGATTTATATAAGCTTGTGCTAGTTCAGGATCTAATTCAATTGCTCTTGTCAAACAACTTACTGAGTGTTCAAAATCGCCTACGCAAGAATATGCTACACCCATGTTGTTATAAACATCCGCATTGTCAGGTTCGTTTTCTAAAACCAAACTGAATGCATCAATACATTCTTTATACTTACGTTCTTTGAATAATTCCATCGCTTTATCTATATTAACTGACATATTTTTCAACCTTTGGACGGAGCACATTCCATATTACTACTAACTATAAATATCATTCCAAGTGCTCCTTTGGAACGGACTCATAAGACATCTACGATTATAAATCATCTTCTTTTGTGTCAATATCATGAATGATTGTTCTTACATTTCCTTCTGCTTGAAAATCCTTAGGGTCCATTGTCATACGGATTTTATCAGCAATAATATCCTTATCAGATTGAACAATTTTTGAACGACCTACAAAATAAACTTCATTAGGTTTTCCTGTTTCTTTATCAGGGAACACTGATACTTTTGGACCTTGAGCATAATAATCATCAAACCAAATCTTTACATGTCCATTACCGATATAAGAATTTTGTTTTTTATTGTATTGCTGATAATCTGAATGAATTGTTAATTTTTTACCATCATCAGTAATTGCAATTGTCTTAGTAGAACCGCTTACTGACATTTCTTCCGTTATTGGATTGTACACAAAATGATGACCTTCTGAAATATTTTGTTCTTGCTTAACTTTTGCATTTCCAATTAAGTCAATTTTTCTCAAACCACCCTTTGGATCCGCTATAATAACAGCTTTATCGGAAAAGCTTTCAATATCTTTGTATTTCATATTAACAGAACCTGTCGCAACCATAATATTACTTTTTGTGTCATATTCTTGCGAATCAGCATTAATTACAACTATTGGAGTATTTCCTTCTGTAATAACAGATTGAGAATCACCCTCTGCTCGAACAACTTTATTAATTAACGATACTTGCAAAATATTTGCCTTTACTTCTCTTTTTTTATTCGCATTAATCTCAAATGCATAAGGTTTGTCATAAAAAGTTGCTGTGTCTAACTTGTTATTACGTCTAACAGAAACATCTGCTCTGGGGCTTTCTACGGTCAAGTTATCAATCTTAACTTTAACACCGCCGTCAAGTTTAATCTTTCTTTCTTTATCTGAATAAGTTTGAGTTTTTGATTCAATAACCAAATCAGAAGCAAAAACTGCTAAGCTTGATATTATTAAAAGCAATACTATTAATATTTTTTTCATTTAGACTCCTTTTTCACTAAAAAGTTTTGTTTGAGTTTTTCCAACTATTCTAAACTTGTCATAACCTGCTCCAATAATGCATTTATCTGCTGTTGAAACAAGTTCTCTTCCTTTATTTATTCTGACATGTCCTTCTGCAACAGTTTCTTTATTGTTACCTAACCATGTCAATTTATCAGCTTCAAGAGAAGTTTCGTCCTTTAATACAATATAAGTATTTTCATAAAGAGTTATAGAACCCTCTTTTTCATTATATGAACCTTTTGATGATTGGAAACTCATTGCAACTTCACCATCTTTATAAAAATTGCCTACTACATTGTGAAGAGTTGCAATACTTCTATCATTACTATAGTTTCCGGTTTCACCATAAATCTCAAAGTATTTAGTTCCATCTTTAGTTTCTGTAATGATAATTCCGACAGCATCAACTCGTTGCTCATCTTTTGAACCGCTTAATTGCTCACGGTTAAAACTACTGCTTATCATTCCGGCAGAAATAAATGCCCAACCCATTACTCCTACGAATAAGATAACGGAAATCAAATATCCCAGTTTCTTTTTATTCATTTCTTTTAATTTATTTAAAAACGTTGTTAAGAATTTCATATAAACATTTTATCACAGTTAAGACATTGTGTAATGTATTGCTTAAAAAATTTTTTATTATATAATACGAGTATGTCAAACAATATATCACCAACAACTCACATGTTGAGAAGGAATAGACTTAGCCGAAAAACAACAACACAAGACAAAGTAAAAGCAGCTGCCGGGTCGCTTTTGGGTGTTGCAATTCCTGTTGCAATGATGATGAAAAAGCAAGGGGTTAAAAATCCGTTAAACGTTAAATATGCTCTTACTGACATGCTAATACTATCAGGAACTCCAATTTTAGGTGGTGTAGCTGCCGGCATGCTCGGTAACGATAAAGAAACTAATTCTGCTAAATTAAAAGAAGGGGTGTTTCAGTTCGCTAACGCAGCTATTCCAACATGGTTAACAGGTGCAACGCTTCGATTATGTGAAACAAGCAAAAGATTTAATACAATACCGGCAAAAATCATTTCAATTATCGGAAGTATATTGATTGGCATGCACGGAGCCGCATCAGTTTCAAACTTAATTTGCGATCCTAAAGATAAATACCCAGACAGAAAGCTTGATTTAAAAGACTCATTAGCAAACCTTGACGATATGATAGGGGTTTTGGTTTTAGCAAAATTCCCACTTGCAGACAAAT
The DNA here is from genome assembly GCA_964584885.1 of uncultured Vampirovibrio sp. Lineage (GTDB taxonomy): Bacteria > Cyanobacteriota > Vampirovibrionia > Gastranaerophilales > Gastranaerophilaceae > CAG-196. Next base: position 8,430 of record CAZPBG010000024.1, on the reverse strand, counting down.
TACAACTGGAAAAATTTCTTCCGCTAATCTATTCTTATTGCGGTTATAGAGCCGGAAAAAGCAACTAAATTTTTAAATCAAAATTTATATTATTTTAAAAGCGGACATTTTTTGATAATTTCAAGATACTTATCTATCAATTCTTGTGGCATGTACATCCGAATTTTGCCAAGTTTTTTTGTATCAAATTTTTGACCAACCGGAGTTGTTTCAATAATTTTACGGACAGCTTCGTTATCAGCTTCCGATACAAATCTTTTTCCCCTTAAATAATGAAGTGCGTGAGAATTCAAAGCAGCTTCTGATTCAATTTCAAAACTAGTCATTCCCCTTTTTAAACAATGTTCAACTTCAATTTGATCAGCTACTTTTGCAAATCCTGAGTATAATTGTGGATTCATATTTTCAATATATTCCACGTGTACACCTCTCATTGTATCAATCAAATCCAATGTGCCAACAGGCACTTTTCCGTCCCTTACCATATATTTGGTAAACTGACCAAAACCAGGAAGAAAATTCTGTTGAATTCTTTGAACAGTAACAGGAATATTTGTTTGTAATATTTTTGAATAAACCATATTATACCTAAACCACGTAAAAAAATTTTTTGCATAAAAAAAGGGAATTGAAAAATTCCCTTTTTTATCTTATATATTAGCCAATTGTTTATAATAATCGTGTTCTTGTTCAAACTTATACGAAATATTGAACAATTTGGATTCCGTTAATTGTGGAGTCATAATTTGTAAACCGATTGGCATTCCGTCACGGTCAAAACCAGCAGGAATTGAAATTGCAGGAATACCTGCAAGGTTCGCAGAAATCGTTGCAATATCAGTTAAATACATTGCAAGCGGATCTTCTGTTCTTGCACCCAAATCAAATGCTGTGTTAGGACAAGTTGGAGAAATCAACGCATCCACTTGTTCAAATGCTTTTAAGAAATCTTCTGTTACAACTCTTCTCATTTGTTGAGCTTTTTTGTAATAAGCATCATAATATCCTGAAGAAAGCGCATAAGTACCAAGCATTATTCTACGTTTAACTTCCGGTCCAAAACCTTCTGCTCTTGATTTACAATACATTTCTAGAAGATTTGAAGCGTCTTCTGTTCTATGACCATATCTTACACCATCAAATCTCGCAAGGTTAGATGAGCATTCTGCAGTAGCAAGAATGTAATATATACCTATTGAATGTTTTAAATTAGGTAAAGAAATCTCAACAATTTCTGCGCCCAAAGATTTGTATGTATCAATAGCTGATTGAAGTGCTTTTGCAACATCTTCAGATAAACCTTCTGACATAAGTTCTTTAACAACACCAATTTTCATTCCTTTAATGTCGTTGTTTAAAGATTGTCTATAATTTTCAACAGGCAACTTCAATGATGTAGAATCATGCTTGTCATAACCTGAAATCACTTCTAATAAAGCAGCTGAATCTTCTACTGTTCTTGAGAAAGGTCCAATTTGGTCAAGAGAAGATGCAAAAGCTATTAAACCATATCTTGAAACTTTACCATAAGTAGGTTTCATACCGACAATCCCGCAAAAACTTGCCGGAAGTCTAATACTTCCACCGGTATCAGAACCCAATGCAAGAGTAGCTTCGCATGCTGCTACAGATGCTGCAGAACCGCCTGATGACCCGCCCGGAACTTTATTCAAATTCCAAGGGTTATGAACTTTTTTAAAGGCAGAGTTTTCATTGGAAGAACCCATTGCGAATTCATCCAAGTTAGCTTTACCAACGATTGGAACTAAATTATCCAACAACTTTTGAGTAACAGTCGCATTATAAGGTGAAACAAAGTTTTCAAGAATTTTACTTGAAGCAGTTGTTCTTGAACCAACAAGGTTCATATTATCTTTTAATGCTAATGGCACACCTGCAAGAAGTGGTAATTCTTCTCCATTTGCAACTTTTTCATCAACTTTTTTTGCTGTTTCTAAAGCAGTGTTTTCTGTAGTAGAATTAAACGCTCCTAATTTTTCATCTAAAGACTTAATTCTTTCTAAAGATGCTTTTGTAAGCTCAACAGCAGAAACTTCTTTATTTTGAATTGCTTTGGCTTGTTCCATCGCACTCTTTTTCAATATTTCTAGCATAACTTCTCCTTTTATCAGTAAAATTATACCAAAAACAAATGAAATAACAAAACACGTATATTTTAACAAACTCTATTTGTGTTTAACCCTTTGGCATAGTCTTTTATATTGTTAAAACTTGTTTCTAATAGTGTTTCAATAGCTTCTTTTGTATTGTACGCAATATGCGGAGTTAAAATCACATTTGTACACCCCATGAGTTTCTCAATTACTAATGCACTTGTTAAGCATTTTAAATTTGAACCTTTGATTTCAGGCAAAATATCACCACTAAATGTTGTTTTTTCACATTCAAAAACATCCAATGCAGCACCTTTAATTTTTCCATTCATAAGATTTTCATAGAGTTGAACCGTATCAATAAGTTCTCCTCTCGCTGTATTTATCAAATAAACACCTTCCTTCATTTTATTAAATTCATTTTCTCCAATAAAATGATATGTTTCATTATTAAGAGGAATATGCAATGAAACCACGTCTGATTGCTCCAAAAGGTCATCCAATTCTACAAATTCCACGACCTCATTAAGAATTTCTGCTTTTTTATAAGAATAGACAATTACACGCATACCGATGGCTTTAGCGATTTTAGCAACGCCACTTCCTATCGAACCTCCGCCAATAATACCTAAGGTCATTTTTTCAAGAGAACGTCCCTCATAATCAGAATGATTAACCAAACTTTTTTGCATTCCAAAATAAGCAGGCAAAATATTTCGCACAATTGCAATCATTAGTCCAATTGTGAATTGCGCTACCGCATTTTGCCCATATTGTTCTACATTAAAAACCGCAATATTATATTGAGAACAATATTTTACATCTATATGATTGTATCCTGTTGAACGTGTTGCAATAATTCTAAGATTTTTGAACTTACTAATCACATCTGCTGACAAACTGGAACTTATAAACACACTTATAACATCTGTTTCCGTCCATTGTTCTTCTGTAAGTTGTGACATCTCATTTAAAGGTTCTTTTATAAAAGTTATATCAAAATCTTCAAATTTATTTTTTTCAAAAAACTCTCGTTCTGATTCTCTAAAATCAAAAATAATCATTTTCATATAGATAGACTCCTTTTTTTAAAGTATCTGTTATTAAAAAATTTAGTCTATTAATCAGTTGTATTAATTATAAAAAAACAGAGCCTATAAGGCTCTGTTTTTTGTTCTTTTTCTCTCTCTTAAATTCTCTCTTCTTTGTGTTTTCAACTCTATCTAATTTTAGTTAAACACCTGCGCCGTTTTTACCTTTGATTTCGGTTTGTTCTTTTTTCTCTGCTTCCTCGCCTTTAGCCGTATCTTTATTTTCTTTTTCTTCAACATACATTGTAGCGAATTGTTCGTACAAATCATTATCTTGAAGAATTTCATCTAATTCCAAATATTGGTTTTCATCTGCATTTGCTTCATTAAATTGATCTTGTGAAATACCAACCTTTTGTGCTGCTTTTTGAGTTAAATGGTCAGCTCCAACAGTTTTAATAATAAAGTTTTTTAAAACATTTGCATTAATATTTGTTGACATTTTTAAGCTCCTATCAATTACATCTTACATAGATATAAAGTATATAAAAATTTTCAAATTTCAGAGTTTATAAAAATGTTTACAAAACTTAATATAAAACTATGAAATTTTATGAACGTAACAATAATGATGTAAAAATTTTATCTAAAACTACCCAATGCGATAATTTTTTTCGTAACTTTATATGAAAAAATAAAAGTACATTGAGGGAGGATTTTTATGAATAATATTTGTACTGCACCTGTTTATAAGCTTGTTGATTTGAATAATCTTTTTATCGAACTTACAGCAAAAAATTGTAACCAAAGATGCAAAAATTGTTATATAGATTTTGGGACACGAAGTATAACGAAACAAATTAAAGATTTTATTCCGATAGATAGAATTAAAGAAGCTATAAATGATACATTAAAAGAAAATTTATACTGCATTTATCTTACAGGTGCTGAACCAATGACTCATCCGGATTTTAACAGTATTTTAAGATTGTGTCTAAAAAGATGTAATGTTTGTATTTGTACTAACGGAAGTTTTCTTAATGAAAAGAAAATAAGATTTTTGAAAAAAGTTGAAGACGAAGGCGGCTCAAATGGTAATCAAATATTTTTCAAACTTTCTCTTGCTCATTATGATGAGCTGGAAAGCGACAAGGTTAAATATAGAGGACATTTCAGACAAACTTTTTTTGCACTTAAAACTTTATCCAGATATAATTTTACTTCTGTTTTATCAATCCAAAATTATTATAAATTAGAAAAAAATGTTCTTATTGAAATGTTTAATAAAATTTTTAGAGAACAAAATATTTGTAATACTGATTTGCAAATAACATGCTCTTATCCTGATTTTGAGGATGAAAATTATTCAAAACCTGCACTAAAAACGGATTGCATGTTTGGAAGAACTCTTTGTAAAGACGGTGTTTATGCTTGTCCATTTGTTGCTAATGATTACAGAGGCAGATTAGGTAGTTCCTTTAAAGATTTTTCAAAAAATATAACAGCTGAAACTGATTTTTGCGCAACATGTTCTAAAAACAATAATTTTATGATTACAATTGGTGAGTAAATTTTAGCTAAAACCTCTTATATAATTAATATATAAGAGGTTCGAGGCTACATAACCTCTATAAGATAGTAAACAATTGTAACATTATTCATGTTAACTAATACTAAAGAGTTATTTTTTTGTTAAGATTGTGGTATAAATAATAATGTAAAAATATATATTCTAAGAAACGGAGGCTTAAATGTCAGTAGGACAATTCGTATTTATGTTACACAGCCATTTGCCATATTACAGAAAAGCTGGTATGTGGCCATTCGGAGAAGAAAACCTTTATGAATGTATGGCAGAAACATATGTACCTCTTCTTAATGCTATATCAGAATTATACGAAGAAGGTATAAAGGCTAAGTTAACAGTTGGCATAACTCCAATTCTTGCTGAACAATTAGCAGATGAACACCTACAAAATGGGTTTGTTGAATATATTGATTCAAGAATTAAAGCTGTGTCAAAAGATTTGGAAAGATATCCGGATCCTAAAGTTGCACATTCTCAACATTTGAAATATTTAGCTAAGTATTATTTTGATTTGTGGAACAAACTTAGAGATGATTTTGTTAACAAATATGAAAAGAATTTGATTAAATATTTCAAAAAGTATCAAGATTTAGGATGTATTGAAATCACTACATCAGGTGCAACTCACGGCTTCTCTCCATTGTTGGCAACTGATAGCAACTTGAATGCGCAATTCAAAGTAGGTCAAGATACAACTAAAAGATTATTTGGTAAAAAAGCAATGGGAGCATGGCTTCCGGAATGTGCTTACAGACAAGGTTATGAATATGTAGGAAAAGACGGCAAAAAACATTGGCGTCCTGCTATTGAAGTTACACTTCAAAACAATGATATTCATTACTTCTTTACTGAATCTCACGTAATTGAAGGTGGAAATTCAATCGGAAACAGACGTGTTATCGGTATGTATGGTAACATTGAGTACATTCCGCTACCTGAAAGACCTGCAACAGGCTATGATACATACTCTGCTTACTGGTTACCTGATGCACAAGTTGCAGTAATGGGCCGTAACGACAGAGCAGGATACCAAGTTTGGTCAGCAGCTGACGGCTACCCTGGGGATGGTTGCTTCAGAGAATTCCACAAAAAAGACGATAAATCAGGCATGCACTATTGGAGAATAACATCACCAACTACAGATTTGGGTGACAAAATGCTTTATGATCCTGTGCTTGCTATGAATAAAATTAATGAAAACTCTGATCACTACACAACAATGATTTATCATTTGTTAAATGATTACAAAATGGCTAAAAATAAAGAAGGTCTTGTAATGGTTTCATTTGATACTGAGTTGTTTGGTCACTGGTGGTTTGAAGGTGTTGAATTTATTAAACAAGTTATTAAAAAATTCAACAATTATCTTCCTGAAGTTGAAAGACTTACTGCCGGAGAATATGTAACAAAATATCCTCCTAAAGAAGCTATTCAAATTCCTGAATCTTCTTGGGGACAAGGCGGTCATTTCTATGTATGGATGAACCATTTGACAGAATGGATGTGGCCAATTATTCACTCTTGCGAAAAACGTATTAATTCAATTATTGATCAATATTCAGAAATCCCTGAAGATAAATTACTTCTTAGAGCGTTATCTCAACTTGCAAGAGAAAACTTGTTACTTCAATCTTCAGATTGGCCGTTCTTGATTACAACATGGCAAGCAAAAGACTATGCAACGGATAGATTTAACGAACACGTTGATAGATTTAGTTTAATTGCCGATATGATTGAAGCCGGTTCTATTGATGAAACAAAACTTCATGAAATCGAAGAAATTGATAACTGCTTCCCTGAAATTGATTACAGGGTTTATCAATCGATTTCTGAGGGTGTAATTCCTCAACAGGAAAAGAAATTGGCTCCATTGTACAAGTAAAATATAATTAAAAAAAGCTCTGAATTAAATTCAGGGCTTTTTTATTTTTTATACTTCACAAATTACAAGATATTTGATATTATATATAATATATAGAAGAGGTGTTTATATGAAAAAACATGGATTTACTTTAGCGGAAGTACTTATTACAATGGCTTTATTAGGTGTAGTTGCAGCACTAACGCTACCAAGTTTGCATTTAAATATTGCAAGAGAGCAAGTTGGACCGAAACTTGCAAAAGCGATTAATACGCTTGAAAATGCAAATAGACTTATTCTTCAAGACAGGAATGTTCGTTCTTTGCAATCCGCATGCGACCTTTCTCAGGATAACGCAAGCTCAGAGTATTTAGAATGCTTGGGAAATTACGTAGCCGGCTCATTTCAAGAAGACGAAACCACAAGTGTTTTAACTTTAAAAGACGGAATTACTTATAGAACGCAACCAACTCGAAGTTTGACAAATACGGGACGTGCCAACGGTTTGTCAAGAAAATATAGTGGACAAGGTGTTTTTATTGATATTGATATTAATGGCAACACTACGCCAAATGAATATTCACGTGACCGATTCATGGTAATTATTGATACCTACGGAGCAGTTATAGCAATGGGAAGCCGAGAATACGCAGATTACACAGGAGATGAAAGATTTCTGTGGACAAATTCTTGTAACAGGACCTCTCAACCTACAAAGAGTCCATTCTGTACCGGCTCTATTGTAGACAATGGGTATAAAGTTATTTATAAATATCATTAAAAATTACTTGATAAAAGAACCGGTCATAAGATTTTCAAATCTTATGACCGGTTTTTAATTTATTTATTTCTTAATTTATTAATTATAATAATTCAACACATTCAGGTTTAATAGATTTTGCGACAAGATAATTATCAACGAATAGCGCATAAGAGCCGAAAGCTGAAGATATAATTGCCACTGTTATTACTGTTAATAAATTGTTTACAGGAATAATTAAAATAATTCCTGAAATTCCTAAAAGAAGAAGTCTAAATCCCCAAGCCTTACAATAATTTTTAAATCCTTTTGATACAAACAGAACTGCTTTTTTCCATCTAAGTAACGATGTAAACCAACCTTTGTAAGAAAATATCCAAAATAAAGCCGGGAAATAAAAAATTAAACAAAGGGAAATTATAATAACACCAACCAAATATATATTAGAGAATTTTCCGTTTAATGCCGATAGTACTATACTCCCCATAAGAAGTCCCACAAAAACAAGAGCTAAAATAGAAGTTAGAAAGAATAGTGCAACTAGATACTTCAAGCCAGTTTTTAAACTGGTTCGAAAATTAAAAAACGGTAATATAAAATTTTCTTTTTGGTCAATTAAAGATTTTGTACAATTTACCATATACCCAGTAGGCAATATCATCAAAAGCTTTCCAATTAGTGACCATAACTTATACTCTGGTGCAGCCGGACAATGCTGGCAATTTGGAGCAAACAAATTTGCATACGTAGTTGCAAGGTTTGCAAAAAATACTAACGCAAAATAAGTTAATGCTTTTTGAGGATATTTATTATCCCTAAACATGTAACTAAAAGCCTCTTTCATAAAGATCCCTTCCTTACTTATTTAAACAATAATTTGTATGAGGTGGGCAAGTTGTTAACTAGCCCACCTCATATACCCATTTACTATTATTTTAATGATTCAATTAAATCTTGAATAACTTTTTCTTGAACAGTTATTTCTTCAATTCTGGCATTTGTTTGTTCAACAAGTTCTTTAGGAGCGTTTGCTACAAATTTTTCGTTTTTCATTCTGCCTAGTAAAGAATTCTTTT
>CAZPBG010000023.1:0-29294 GCA_964584885.1 uncultured Vampirovibrio sp. | reverse complement strand
CTTGAAGCATTTTGTGAATATTATCTCTGTTAGGAATTTTTACTGTGTATTGGTGGTATACGCAATAAGTGTTATCCAATTCTTTTGGAGTTTGGATATCTGAGCAACCAGCAAATAATTCATTATAAGTTTTAGCATGGTCACGTCTAGCAGAATTCCATTCGTCGATATAATTCAATTTAACTCTTAAAATAGCTGCTTGAATTTCATCAAGACGAGAGTTCACACCGATTTCATCGTGGTAATATCTTACTGCACCGCCGTGGTTACGTAATGCAATAATTCTGTTTTTAAGGTTTTCATTATTAACAGTGATTAGACCACCATCTCCCATACCACCTAAGTTTTTAGTTGGATAGAAGCTGTAGCATCCGATATCACCGAATGTACCAACCATTTGACCTTTGTATTTTGCACCAATTGCTTGGCAGCAGTCTTCAATTACATATAAATTATGACGCTTAGCAATATCCATAATTAAGTCCATATCGCATGGTTGACCATATAAATGAACAGGAATAATTGCTTTTGTTTTTGGTGTGATTAAAGCTTCAATTTTAGAAGCATCAATATTGAATGTATCAGGGTCGATATCAGCAAAAACAGGAGTTGCACCTACAATACCGATAGCTTCAGTTGTTGCTACAAAAGTAAATGCTGTTGTAATAACTTCATCACCGGCTCCGATGTCCAATGCTCTTAATGCTAAATGTAATGCATCAGTACCTGAGTTTAAAGATACTGTATAATTACATCCAATGTACTTTGCAAGTTCAGCTTCCAAAGCTTTACAGTTTGGTCCTAAGATGTAAGAACCTGAGCGCAATACTTCACATACTGCTTTTTCGACTTCTGCACCAATTTTTGCATATTGTCTTTTTGAATCTAAAATAGGTATCATATTTCCTCTCCTTTTCTTTGATATATTTATAGTATCATACTTTTTGAGCGCCTTTATATATTCTTTACCTGAGGTAGCAAAAAAAAATTTTACGAGCATTAATATTATTATGAGAATATTACCGTTACAGAGCAATATAAATATTTCAAGCCCTGCAATGCCCAAATTTTGTGCGGCAAGACTTAAGCCTGCAATAAATAAAGACATTTTTATAAAAGATAACACATCGGATTTTTTGTCATTGCCAACCAAAGAAATTTTTGACAGAATAAGAAATTCTATAAACAAACCACAGAATAAACTTGGCAATGGCGGAGAAGCTAACGTATGGAAAATAGAAAATTCAAATTATTGCGTTAGAATACCTATTGATTATACAGGTAAATTTACCAATTCAATAAAAAAAACTTTAACTAAAAATGATAAAGTAAACCACGTTGTCGCAAAACTAAGCGGCGGTGTTACAATCATGCCGATTATAGAAGGATTTACATTTTGCTCTGACAATATAAACGATTCTAATCTGGCAAAAATAGTTGAAAAGATGCCACTGGAAGCATATAAAAATTTAATTAACCAAATATACAAAGCTGAAACTGAAACCGACATGGTTTTTGATTCCGGTTGGAAAAATATAATTATTAATCCGGTTAACAATACAATGACTGCTATAGATTTTTACAGACCTAAAGAGAGAGGAACTTTTTCAAATCAAATTCTAAGCAGTATTTATGCAAGCCTTGCAAACAATCCAAATACAACATTCGAGCAAAAACAAATTTGTGCGGGAAAGCTCTTAGCGAGTACTGTTCAATTAAAAAAAGATGAAAAAATTAATTTAAGGACATTGGGGCTTACAAAATTACTAAGAGAATTAAAATACCAAAAAGTAATAGAAAACAATAATTATATTGAGATTATTAAAAATAGTTTTGAAGACTTGACATCTGCTGATGTAAATAAATCAACAGGAGCATATAGAATCTTAACAACTTTAATAAAACAGTTATTTAACGTTACAATTTGACTTTTGTAATTAATTAAACTAAAATGAGTTGGTATTATGTTATAAGAGGAGTTAACGATGAGGATTGATAGTATATCTACCCCCTGTTTTGGTGCGCAAGTTCCTAAAAATGTGCACGACAAATTATTTGAAGAAGCTTTAAACTTAAGATTAAGAGATTGTAGAGATTTTTTTGAACAAGAAGCAAGAGTTGAGAGATGGGGTGCTCATAAATCTACATCACTAGAATTGTTTAAAGAAAAAACTCTTGAGGGCACAACTTATACTTTAGGTTTGATTAATAATTATTTGGCTCCATTTAAAAAAGTAGTATTACCTCAAAAAGAAACTTTGTTAAATTCGTTTATGTCACTAACAGAAAAAGATATTGTTGAAGCTGAAAATTCTCTTCATATTTAAATATAAAGATTTTATAAAGTTTTTATCTAGAGAGTGTAGTTGATACACTCTCTAAGGCTTATGGCAGTTGAAATTCAGCCTTTTTATTTACGTCTGTAACACCTATGCATATTCGTTGACAGACCATTTTTCTTGTGTTGTAATATTGGTGTATGCTTGTACATAAGATAGGAGACACAAACAATGGCTACAAAAACTAAAAAAACTGTAGAACAGCTTGAAGAATCTCTTAACGCTCCTAGTGTTGTTGAAACACTTGAACAATTAGAAGTTTTGATTTCTAAAGTTCAAAAGGCGCAAAAGATTTTTGCAACATACCCACAAGAAAAGGTTGATGCAATTTTCAAAGCTGCTGCAGCCGCTGCAGACAAAGCTCGTATTCCTTTGGCTAGAATGGCTGTAAAGGAAACAGGAATGGGTATTCTTGAAGATAAAATTATCAAGAATCACTTTGCTTCTGAATATATTTATAACAAACACAAAAACGCTAAAACTTGCGGAATTATTAGACAAGATAAAGCAAACGGCATCAAAGTTGTTGCAGAACCTCTTGGTATTATTGCAGGTATTGTACCTACAACAAACCCAACTTCAACAGCAATCTTCAAATCGTTAATTGCTTTAAAAACTCGTAACGCTATTATCTTCTCACCACACCCAAGAGCAAAAGAATGTACAATTGCTGCTGCAAAATTAGTTCTTGAAGCTGCAGTTGCAGCTGGTGCACCGGAAGATATTATCGGTTGGATTGATATTCCATCGATCGAATTATCAAACGCTTTAATGCATCACGAATCAATTGCTTGTATTTTGGCAACAGGTGGTCCTGGCATGGTTAAAGCTGCTTACTCATCAGGTAACCCAGCTTTAGGTGTTGGTCCTGGTAACACTTCCGCTGTAATTGACGAAACTGCGGATATTAAAATGGCTGTTTCTTCAATCTTGATGTCAAAAACTTTCGACAACGGTATGATTTGTGCTTCTGAACAATCAGTTGTAGTTGTTGATAGTGTTTATGAACAAGTTAAAAACGAATTTGCATACAGAGGTGCATATTTAGTTAACGCAGAAGAACAACAAAAAATGATTGACTTACCGTTTATCGATCCAAAACGTGGTACTGCTCACCCTGACATCGTTGGTCAATCTGCTCATAAGATTGCAGAATTATCAGGATTTTCAGTTCCTGAAAATGCTAAAATCCTTCTAGCAGAACGTCCTGAAGTTGATTGGGAAGATCCATTCTCAAGAGAAAAACTTTCTCCAATCTTGACTCTTTACAGAGCTTCAGATTTTGAAGATGCTACAGAAAAAGCTTATTTCTTAGTATCAAAAGGTGGTGCTGGTCATACATCAGTTCTTTATACAGATGAACGTTCTTCTGAAAGAATTGATAAATATGCTGAAAAAATGCCATCTTGCCGTGTATTAATCAACTCACCATCATCTCAAGGTGGTATTGGTGACTTATTCAACTTCAAACTTGAACCATCTCTATCATTAGGTTGTGGTTCTTGGGGTGGAAATGCTGTTTCAGGTAACATCGGCGTTGAAAACTTATTAAACTACAAAACTGTTGCTGAAAGGAGAGAAAATATGTTATGGTTCAAAGTTCCACCTAAAGTTTACTTCAAGAGAGGTGCTTTAGACCTAGCTCTTAAAGAACTTACAGGTAAAAAACGTGCATTTATCGTAACAGACAGATTCTTATTCAATTCAGGTGCAGTTGATAATATTACAAGAGTTCTTGATGAAATCGGTATTGAACACGAAGTATTCTTCGATGTAAAACCGGATCCAACTCTTTCTACAATTAACCAAGCAATGGCTGTATTGAAACCATTTGAACCGGATGTAATTATTTCTCTTGGTGGTGGTTCTCCAATGGATGCTGCTAAAATTATGTGGTTATTGTATGAACAACCTGAAATCAACTTTGAAGACATTGCGATGAGATTTATGGATATCAGAAAGAGAATTTGTTCTATTCCTGAATTAGGTAAAAAAGCTACAATGGTTGCAATTCCTACAACTTCAGGTACAGGTTCTGAAACAACTCCATTCGCTATCATTACTGATGACGAAACTCACGTAAAATATGCAATCGCTGATTACGCATTAACTCCAAATATGGCAATCGTTGACCCTAACTTCGTTGATGGTATGCCAAAAGGTTTGACATCAGCTTCTGGTATTGATGCTTTAGTTCACGCAATTGAAGCTTATGTATCTTGTATGGCTACAAACTTTACTAATTCAAACGCTTTAGAAGCTGTAAAATTAGTATTCAGATATTTGGAAAGATCATATAGAGAAGGTGCTAATGACCCTATGGCAAGAGAAAAAATGCACTATGCAGCAACAATTGCTGGTATGGCATTTGCTAACTCATTCTTAGGATTATGCCATTCAATGGCTCACAAACTTGGTGCGATGTACCACGTTCCACACGGTGTAGCTAACGCATTGTTAATCAGACAAGTTATGAAATATAACGCATCTGACGCACCTCACAAACAAGCAATCTTCCCTCAATACAAATTCCCTTGCGCTAAGATGAAATATGGTCAAATCGCAGACGAATTAGGTTTGGGTGGAAACAATGACGACGAAAAAGTTCAATTGTTAATCAATGCAGTTGATGATTTGATGAGCAAAATTGAACTACCTAAATCAATCAGAGATTTCGGTGTTGATGAACAAACATTCATGAACAACCTAGATGAATTGGTTGAATTAGCATTCGACGATCAATGTACAGGTGCAAACCCTGCTTATCCGTTGATGACAGATATCAAACAAATCTATATTGATGCATACTACGGTAATGTATAGGGTTTAAAAACCTAATAAAGTGATAATTCGCCGCAATTATAAATTGCGGCGAATTTATTTTTCGAAAGATTTCTTCGACTGCAAAAAAGTGGTAAAACAGAAAAAGCTCAAAATCCACATTGGAAACATAAAAGCACGGGTGAGAATAATACCGAGCCTATCGGAACATATAATCAATGTTAAAGAAAGAACAACAAACAGAGCATTATCTGAGCGATGCGAGTTTGCTCTGCTCAGCTTGAATAAAAATTAAAAAAAACCACTCGTTTTGCGAGTGGGTTTTGTTTTCTGCATCCTAATGGTCTTTTTTAGTGTTTATTATCTAGGAGTTTATATGATTTTTGGGGTTATTTTTTTGCTATTTAGTGTTTCGACTACACTTAAAGTGTGTATATATATTATTGCGCATAAAAATTTTATGTCAATACTTTGTTTTAAATTTAACTTAACATAACTTTACAAATAACCTAGGTGGTTCTCGTCAAGCCCATTTGAACAATACAGACCTTTGAATATAGGATTAATATAAAAAACAAAAAATAAAGGGTATTAATTGTAATTAATACCCTTTATCCTAAAAAATTTACTTTTATTAATCTTCTAATGACTGATAGCCTGCTTTATGGGATTTTAGAAGGACTCCTCTTTTTGAAGTTTGAATGAAATCAATCATTTTTTCAATATATTCATTCATTGGAATTTCAGCTTTAATTTTTTCTATAGCTTGAGAAGTGTTGTATTCTTCTGAAATCAACAATTTGAATGCTTCATTTGTAGCTGTTCTCACCTCCTGAGAAACACCACGACGTTTCATTGCAATTACGTTCAATCCTCTTGGAACAGGTGGTCTTCCTTCTCCTTTTGAATAAGGAAGGATATCTTGACGGGATGCAGAGAAACCGCTAACTATTGCCATATCACCAATTCTAATGTTTTGATGGAATACGCTCATTCCGCCAACAAATGCGCCAAAACCAACATGAACATGTCCGCCTAGAGTTACAAGGTTTGCCAAAATAACTTGATCAGCTAAAACGCAGTTGTGTGCAATGTGTGAACCAACCATTAATAAACATTTGTTACCAATTCTTGTTGTAAAATCACCACAAGCAGCGCCACGGTGAATTGTAACGTTTTCTTTAATAATTGTTTCATTACCAATAACAACTTTTGTCGGTTCACCTTTGTAACCCAAATCTTGAGGTTCAGAACCAATTGTTGAAAATGGAGAAATTGTGCAATTTTCACCAATTTCCGCAAATTCTATGTAAGCATTTGCAATAACTCGTGTACCTTTGCCGATTTTAACTCCTTCGCCAATAACAACGTTAGGACCGATAATTACCCCTTCTGCTAATTCTGCTGACGGATGAATAACAGCAGATGGGTGAATAGATGTTTTTTCTAAAACTGATGAATTTGTCATTCTCTTTCTCCATTAATACTAGTTACAAATCAAGTATAGTATAAAAAGTTAAAAAAAAGAGAAATCCTTACATTTTTTTAATATCCTACTTTTTTAGTATCAACTACGTTCAATTATCTTTTAGTTGTCCAGTCCCATATTGTGCCAAAGAATAATCCTTCAAAAACTGCTCCGCCTGCAAATAATGCTACGCACAGTTTTTTGTTTCCGATATTATTTATCCAATTTGATAATTTATTGAGTTTTAATATTTTTGCTAATTCAGAATAATTGCCACGATTATAACTAGTATACGATTTTAAACATTTCTTAGCTGTTTTTACAAAAGTATCACCCCTGTTTTCTTTTTTAAATGCTCTACAAGCTATGTATGTACTCGTTGCTGCAGTACCTATTGTTAAATCTCGTAAAAAACGATTCATATTATAACTTGTTTTATTTGAATTTAATTGTGATGAATGTATCATTAAATAACCTTTCACTAATTAACCTTATATTTATAAAGTTCATCGCAAACAAAAAATTGACAATTAATGTTATATTTCTTAACAAAATTGAACATCAAGCCGAATGTTGTTGTTATAATAAGAATATTAATATAAGGAGAACATATGAGCGAACTAAAAATATATTTAGATAAAGATATTGATTGCGATTTAATTAAGTCTAAAAAAATTGCAATCATCGGATTTGGTTCACAAGGTTACGGACAAGGTATGAACCTTGTTGATAGCGGATGTGATGTAGTTTTTGGACTTAGAGAAAACGGAAAATCTTGGATTAAAGCAAAAGATTATGGTTTAAATGTTATGCCAATTGCTGATGCTGTAAAATGGGCTGATATTGTACAAATTCTTATTCCGGATGAAATCCAAGCTAAGGTTTTTAAAGAAGAAATTGAACCGAATATGCATTCAGGGCAGTATTTAATGTTCTCTCACGGATTTAATATTCATTATGGATACATAACTCCACCGGAAGGTGTTAATGTTATTATGGTAGCTCCAAAAGCTCCAGGACATACTGTTAGAAGCGAGTACCTTGCAGGAAAAGGAGTTCCGGCTCTTGTAGCAGTATATAATGAAAACACATCATCCAAGGAAAGAGCATGCGCACTGGCACTTTCTTATGCTTCAGCAATCGGTTCAGGTCGTGCAGGAATTATTGAAACGACTTTTAAAGAAGAAACCGAAACAGACTTGTTTGGTGAACAAGCTGTTCTCTGTGGTGGTTGTGATGCACTTATTAAAACAGCTTTTGAAACACTGGTTGAAGCAGGTTATTCTCCATATATGGCATATTTTGAAGTTTGTCACGAACTAAAACTTATTGTTGATTTGATTTATGAAGGCGGAATTGAGGACATGCACTATTCAGTTTCTAACAATGCTGAATACGGGGATTACACTCGTGGTTGCAGAGTAATTGATACTGATACAAAACAACACATGAAAAGAATTCTTTCCGAAATCCAAGATGGAAGCTATGCAAAAGAATTTATGGATGAATTTACATCCGGCGGAAATAAATTTAAACAGCTCAGAGAAGAGTCAGAAGGTCATTTGATTGAAAAAGTAGGTTCTGAAATCCGCTCATCTTTCAAGTGGGGAAAAGATAATAAACTAATAGACAAGTCTAAAAACTAGTCTGTTAGGTTATAGTTTTTATTCAAATATTTTTTAAAATAAGTATGTATCTATAGAATACATACTTATTTTTTAAAAAAGGAGTAAAACATGAAAAAAACGTTATCTATGCTTGCTGTTTTGGGGATAATATTGACAGCATCCGTTCAAAGTGCAAATGCATTTAGTTGGAACCCTGCTACATGGTTTGGTAGTGGTAAGTGTCCAAAATGCGAAAAACCTAAATGTGGTTGCGAAAAACCTAAAAAATGTGATCCATGCTCAACCGGTTACGCAGCACCTTGTAACCCATGTGAGAAGAAGAAAATTGAATGCAATCCATGTCAAAAACAAGCACCTTGTCCGGTACAACAGACATGTGATCCTTGCGATAAATTACAAAACATGAGCAAATAAAACAAAGATGCACCTAAAAGGTGCATCTTTTGTTTCATTACAAGTTACATTTCTTAACAATTCATTCAAAATAGGCAAGTTTTACTTTTATTTTGTTTTATATATAATAGGTTATATCAGTGTGTATCATAGAATAGAGATTGTTTTTTATGGAAGTGCAAAAAATTAACAACAGCTATAATTCAAAGAATGTTGCTCCAAACTTTGCGGGCAAGGGGCTTGACCCTAGAATTGTAGAACATTTGAACAAGGATAACGGAAAAGTTGCCAAGTTCTTGACTTATGTTGGAGAAAATCAAGGAGAAGTTTTAAATATTTTAGTAACAGCAGTTGGTACTGCTGTTGTTTGTCCTGCTTTCATTGCATTCAATCCATTCTCAAAAGAAGATAAAGAAACAAAAGTTTATTCAGCATGGCGCCAACCTATATCAGCAGTTATTGCATTAGCTACACAATTGACAATCACAAAGTGGTTTAACGATTTTATGGCAAAAAAAGCAAGTACTCAGAACAAGGAAGGTAATGCAGCTTTCGCAAGAGCTGATTTAAGAACATGCCCTCATGAGAGATACTTGAAGAAAATTATCAAACTTGAACATCCCGAGTTTAACAAATCGCAAATTGAAGAAGAAGTAAAAAAACGTCAACTAACAGCAGAGAAAGATGAAATTGCAAAATTAAGAAAAGCATATGTCGGAAAAGAAGTTAAAATTGAAGATTTGTTATGTCAAGAATATTTAGATAAGGCAAAATCGCAGTTATTAGATGATTTAAAAGTTCAACATAAAGAAGATATTGAGAAAAAATTTGGCAAAAATATTGATGATATTTGGAAAAGCAAATTAAACAAGCATTTGCAACAATTATTAAATAACAAAGCTGCTGCTGAAAACAAAACAAAGGAACAACTTATAAAAGAAACCGCAGAGACAATGATTGAAAAAGAAGTAACGGCAGAAGCAGCTATTAAAACGATAATCAGACATTTAAAATCAAAGGGTAAAAATGTAAGTGAAACTATTGATAAGTGTACTCCTGAATGTATTGAAAATGCAATCCACGAACTACATTTAGAGCCTAAGTTTGAAAATGGCTTAAAAAGCAAAGATGTAGCCGAAGAGATTGTAAAACGTTTAAATATCGTAAAAGAATACGAATCTCAACATCAATTAAAAGATTTTACATCTGTAAAAAATATGGGAACAACATTTGAAGATGTTTTGCATAACGTAAAAATCAAAAAATTAGTTCGTTCAAAAACATCTGATGCTAAAAAAGTATTTAAAACAATGAATACGCAAATGGGACTGGTTGTAACACTTGCAACTTTACCATTAACTTGCGGTTTCTTAAACTGGTCATATCCAAGAATAATGGAAAAAATCATGCCTGAAATTGTCGCAAAGAAAAAAGGACAGGCTGAAAAAGTAGAAAAAGATGACCATAAAATAGATGAAATTATTGATAATATGGACTTAGATGATATAGACGAAATTAAAAACATTGACAGCGATAAATTAAAAACAAGGTTAAAACAAGCAATAAAAGAAGAGGAGGATGACTAATGGGGCTAATGACACAAGCTATTGATTCGTTCTATTCCTCTGCTATAGGGAAAAAACTTGCAAACCCTAAAGCTACAGTTGCGACAGCTGCGCTTATTGCAACAGCATCCAATGTTTCAAAAGATGCTGTTAACTGTGGGTATTATACGTATCAATCGTTGAATAATGAAAGAATTCCGGAAGATAAAAGAAAGTTTGTTGCAGCATTAGACTTGGCTAACGGTCTAATGAACGTAGGTATTCAAATACTTATGGCATTTGGTATATCAGATGCAATTACATCTATTTTTGATAATAAAATAGGGAAAGCTGAAGATTTTTCAATAAAAGATGAAGTCATTAAAAAGAAATTTGATAAGCTAACTGACGAACTCAAAAGCAAAACGAATTATGAAGAATTTGCAAAAGGTTATAAGAATATAATAAAGAATAGAACTACCTTAGCAAGGTTAGGTTTTACGGTTTTAGCCGTAAATATTGCAATGCAAGTTCTTACAAAAAGAATTATCACACCACTTTGTGCAACACCTTTAGCAACTGTTTTCAAAGAAAAATTTGAAAAAACAGAAGCTGAAAAGAAAGAAAAAGAACACAAAGTTGAAACAAATGCGTAACATTTTGTGATTAATATTTATGTTTATGAGATGCTATAATTAACACTAATTATAGGGAGGAATTTTGATGAGTATATTAGGAAGTATAAAAGATTTCTATAAAGAACCGGCTCCTGCTGCTCCAATAACTGATAAAGAAGTTATTGATAAAACTTATGCGCAATGGAGAATGAGAATATTTTTATCAATGTTCTTTGGTTATATTGTTTTTTATACATGTAGAAAAAATATTTCTGTTGCATTACCGGCAATACAAGAAGCTTTAGGATATAATGCCGTTGAATTAGGTTTATTGGGAAGCTCTTTGTACTTCTCGTACGCTGCCGGTAAATTTATCAATGGTATTATTGCAGATAACACAAACGCAAAAAGAATTTTACCAACAGCTTTATTTATCTCAGCATTGGTAAACATTTTGTTTGTTTTGTGTGCACATTTCGTAACACCTGAAAAGATTTCTATTTTCGGATTACCACCTGTTTCTATTTTATTGTGGTTATTAGCATTCTTTTGGGGTGTTAATGGTTGGTTTCAATCAATGGGATTTCCTCCTATTGCAAAAAACCTATCATATTGGTTTGCCAATAAAGAAAGAGGAATTAAGTGGTCATTGTGGTCATCTTCTCATGAAGTTGGAACATATATAAGTGTTGTGCTATCAGGTTTTTTGATTACACACTATGGTTGGGAATCAGTATTCTATGTACCGGCTATTTTTGCAATGATATTTTGTTACTTCTTCTACAAAAATCTACAAGATAAACCGGCTAGTATTGGGTTACCTGACATTGAAGTTTATAAAGACCCCGATTATGTAGAACCGGTTCTTGAATCAAGTGATGAAGATAAATATACATATGGTGATATTTTCAAAAAATATATCATTAAAAATCCGACAGTATGGCTGTTAGCAATTGCTTATATATTTGTCTATGTTGTAAGATATGGTTCTATCGACTGGCTTGTAATGTATCAAGTTGATGAAAAAGGTTATACTATTGCAGAAGCAGCCAAAAGATTGAGTTTCTTACCTCTAGTAGGTGTTCTTGGCACAATCGGCGCAGGATTTGTTTCTGATAAATTCTTTAAAGGAAAAAGAGCTCCTGTAAATATTATTTGCTTAATCCTTTTAGCAATCAACATCTACTTATTTAAAGTAAACCCATATCCAATTCTTGACTATGTTTATATTTCAGCAATCGGTGTATTCACTTGCGGACCTCAAGTTTTGATAGGTGGTTTGTCAGCCGTTGAATCAAGCTCTAAAAAGGTTGCGTCAGCTGTAACCGGTTTCTGTGGTATGTTTGGCTATATTGGTGCAATTTTGTCAGGGGTTGGTACCGGATTTATTATACAAAAATTCTCTTGGAATAGTGCTATTAATTTCTGGATTTTATCAGCATTGATTTCACTCGGAATTTGTTTAATATTACTAAAAAAAGAAAACAAAAAGAATTAAAATTGAAGGCGGTAAATCAATTTACCGCCTTTTTTCTAAATTAAAATTTTATAAATTAAATCAATGATAATTTTGTCTTAAAATTCTTAAATCCTCTTTTGTTAAATATTGCATAGATTCTAAATCGTATGGATACATAATACTATTTGGATTTTCAGAATGTTCTAAACCTATTGCGTGACCAACTTCGTGTAACATAACACCATAAATATGTTCTTTTGAACGAGTTACTTTTTTAGGAGTAATTGTTCCATTTCCACGAACCATCAAATATTCTTTTGTACCAATGGTTATAACAGCTTTGTTAATTTTTCCGTTTCGTTCATACCAATGAGTACATCCAACTGCATTATCGCTACTACAGTTGGTAACAAATTCTACAAATTCTACTTGAATTTTAGCACTACTTGGACTTGAATCAAACTTAAATCTAATTGTAGAATTAGATAAATTTTGCCAAGCCATAAATGCCTGTTTCATATATGCAGACATATTCCCATTTTGCGGAATATACACGTGCACAGGCTGTGACATCCAACGTCTTTCTGCAGCAGTACAAGCCAAAACCGTCACAAGAAAGACTGAAAACAAAATTAATAACTTTTTCATATTTAAACTCCAAATCTTGTGAATATATTATCAATGTTTTTTAAATAATCTGATTTATCAAAATCTTCTTCAAGTTCTTCTTCTGATAAAATATTTTCAGACAAAACTCCTTGCTTAAAATCACCACCATTAAGAGCGTTTAAGGCATGCTTTTGTACAATTCTATAAGCATCTTCTCTTGTATAACCTTTTTCAACCAATTTTAACAAAACTTTTTGAGAATATATAATGCCACCATATAATTCCGTATTTTTAAGCATGTTGTCTTTATGAACAACCAAATTTTCCATTACATTTTTAAATCTATGTAACATAAAATCAACTAAAATTAATGAATCCGGAAATATTATTCTTTCTGTTGATGAATGCGAAATATCTCTTTCATGCCACAAATTAATATTTTCATACGCTGCTAACATATTTGAGCGCACGACACGAGCTAATCCACATAAATTTTCACATAAAACAGGATTTTTCTTATGTGGCATAGCTGAAGAACCTTTTTGATTTTTACCAAAACCTTCTTCAACTTCTCTAACCTCTGTTTTTTGCAAATGACGAATTTCTGTTGCAAATTGTTCTATTAAGGCTGCAATTACAGAAAGTTCTGACATAAATTTTGCATGTCTATCACGTGAAATTATTTGAGTAGAGATTTTTGCAGGTTTTAAACCTAATTCTGCACACGCAAACTCTTCGATTTCAATCGGCACATTTGAATAAGTACCAACCGGACCTGAAATCTGTCCTACAGAAATTTCTTCCAGTGCAAATTCAAAACTCTTTTTAGCTCGTTCCAAAGAGTCTAACCAATTAAGGAGTTTAAAACCAAACGTCATGACTTCTGCATGAACACCGTGAGAACGACCTATACAAACAGTAGATTTATGTTCTACTGCTTTATTTTTCACTACTGAAATTAATTCATCCAAATCATTCAAAATAATTTTAGAAGACTCTTTTATTTGAAGAGCAAATGCAGTATCAATTACATCTGAACTTGTCAAACCCATATGAATATATTTTGCATTATCCGCACCAACATTTTCATTAACATTTGTCAAAAATGCAATGACATCATGACGAACTTCTTTTTCAATTTCATCAATTCTATCTACAGAAAAAGATGCTTTTTCTTGAATTTCTTTAAGATTTTTGATTGGAATTGCACCTAATTTTGCGTAAGCAGAACACACTGCCAATTCAACTTGTAAATAATACTTGAATTTTTCATCCAAATCCCAAATTTTCTTAATTTCATCTCTTGAATATCTATCAATCATACTTATGATTGTAACTTAAATTTGTAATGATGTAAATCATAATATAGCAAATTAATTATTTAGACGTTTTAAAAATTATAAAAGGAATAGCTGCTATGATTAATGCAATTGGATTTAGAAGTTCTATTACATCACAAATAAATAGACAGAATACCAATCAACAAGAAATGATTTTTAATAAGGAAAATAATCTTGGCAAACAAGACAATTTAAAAAAGAATAAAAATCTAAACAAAAACATTGCAGTAGGTGGCGCTATAATACTTGGAGCTGCTGCCATTTATGTAATTCTTAATCACGGTAAATATTCAAAAAAAATAATTGAAAAAGCTGAAGTTAAAAATAATGGTCAAAAAACAGAAGTTGTAAATAAAGATTATGAAAACTGGGTAAAAGAACAATTAGAAGCAAAGAAATCTGTTCAAGAAAGTAATATTCGAAATGAGAATTGGCTTACTGAACAACATAACAGAAAAGAAGTAGAATATTCAAATTGGTGGAATAATGAGCTTTCAAAACAAGAATTAAATTCCTCAACAAAGTCATCTCTAGTTGAAAAATCCGGATTTAATGAGAAAGAGTTAGAATGTCTTGAAAATCTTAAAAAACAAGGTTTTGCAGAAGAAATTGAAGCTCTAATGAAAATCACGACTAAAGACAATAAACCAAGATTTAATGGAATGGAAATCGCTAAACTTGTAAAATGGGAACAAAAAGGATTTCATTCTCAAATCATTGAATTTGCGGGAATAGCTAACTCCAATAATACATCACGATTTGATGGAAAAGAAATTTATGAATTAATTAAATATGAACAGAGGGGACTGGCAACCGAAATTAGAAATCTTTGTAAAATTATGACTAACAATAATGAAGCAAGGTTTGATGCATTCGAAATTTGCAAATTAGCGGAATTAGAGAAAAGAGGACTTGGACAACAAATTCGTTCTTTGGCAGAATTTAATACTAATAATAGAATATTTAATGGAAATGAAATTTTTTATCTTATTGATTTAGAAAAAGATGGATTTGGCAATGAAATTAGAAGTCTTGCTGAAATATTAGATAAAGACAATAAGCCGAGGTTTGATAGATATGACATTTATGACCTTGTTCGGTCTGAACAAAAAGGCTTGGGCTCAAAAATAAGAGAATTAGCTAATGAAATCAATCCTAATGGTTCTTTTAAATATAGCGGTTTTGAAATAGACAAAATTCTAAAGAATTAAAATTAAAAGCACAGAGAAAATTATTTATTTTTTCGTTTTTATATCAACATAACATTATGAAAATTATAGACAATAAAACAACTACATACTTGAATTTAAAGAACAATTCTCAACTCTCACCCAATTTCGGCGGGAAAAATAGTCTTAAATCTGTTATAAATCCAAAAAGCCAAAAAATTATGAGTGCTGTTTCGACTGCTCTTGGAGTCGCATCTATTTCAACAAATAAGAATAATAAGTTAGATGATGATGATTTAGAATATAATAAATTCCGTTCGTCGCTTCTTGAAAAAAAGACAATATATAATTGTAACGGAAATCAAAAACCTTCTTATAATGAATCAGACATTGAACTTATTATGAATATGTATACTTTAAATCCGGAATTTGTAAAAAAACTTATCAATATGCAAACAACAACTCAATATACAAAAAGTCAACGTTTTAGTGCTATTGCAATAAGAAATCTTGTTACATTAGGAAAAGAAAACCCTGATTTAATGAATAGATTGTTAAATGAGTACACTCTAGATGAAGATAATAATATAAAATATACCTATAATAAAGATGTTATTTACAAAATAATGGAATATTCCAAGAAAAATCCTGAATTTATAGAACACATACTAAGTATAAAAACAGAAAAAAACGGAATTCAAATCCCAAAATATACCCAAGATTTCGAATTTGATTTGTTATCTATCGCTTACAATAAAACCCCTCAAATTGTAGACGAATTGATATATATTGATGAATTAATGCCTAAAGATATTAACAACATCGCTACAACTTTTAATCCTCAATTATATGCAGCATTAAAAAATAATTTACCTGAAAAAGTAGCACTTTCTGACTTTTTAAATTTTCATTTTTCAATATTAAATAAATTAAATAAAGATATTCAAGATATGACTATTAAGGAAAAAGAATTAATTATTCTGTGTCTTGAAAATGAAATTCCAACGGTTGATTTGGAAGCATACAAAAAATACTATCCGGATTTTGTGAATAAAATAAATCAAATAAAAATATCCCTTGGACGAAACAAATCTAATATTATAACTCCTGCAGAAAAACAACGTCTTTTTGTAAAAAATATTCTTGCTAATAACAATCCTAAAACAGAAGAAGTTTTAAAAAACTTCGATTTTGCAAAATATCAAAATGAAGGACTTCCTTTAAAATATTCAAGAGAAAATTTTATAAAAAAAATTAATACACTTATTAAAGATTTGACTTTACAAGAGCAAAATGAACTTCTAAACGCCTTTGGATTTATCAAAGGTGATGCCGATTTTGACGGCTTAATTACAAACAATCCTACTAAAATAAATAATATATCTAGTAACAGTGAGGATATTGCAAAAGAAATCCAAAAAGAAATTGAACTATTTACCCTTGAAAACGAAGTTATCACAGGAGATAAAGAGGCTGATACAGTCCTTACAGGATTAATACAAGGATTACCGGAATTTGCTTATTTTGTCGGCAAAAAACAACACAGAACTCATAAATATAGTGTAGATATTCACACATTAAAAGTTTTACAAAATATAATGAACAATCCTCACTACGCAGAATTATCAGATAATAGCAAAACAATACTAAAAATGTCAGTTTTAATGCATGATTTTGGCAAAAAAGGTGGTGTAAGAGATCCTGGACACGCTAAACTTAGTAGTGCATACGCTGAATCAATTTTAGACAAATACCCTTTTTCGGAAGAATTAAAAATTCGAATAATTGATATTATAGATAATCACCACTGGTTTGAAGCGTACAATTTAAACCGTACTGCTCCTCACGATGTTGCTGCTTTATGTAGGCATCCTGAAGATATTTTAATTTATTCGATGTTTGCAAAAGCTGATTTGAGAAATGTAAATGATAACTTTCATCTCAGATGTACCGATTCAATAAATGAGAACAGGTTTGAAAAATTTATGACAAATAAAATGAGTCCCATTTATGATAAATACACAGAAATGCGACAAAATAATAATTTTGTATTTGATACAAAATTTATGAATAATGGAGAAAAATTCCCAAGAGAAACTGTTATTATAGATGAAAAACAAATCAAACTAAAAGTTTTAAATTTTAACAAATTAACTAACGGTGAAAACTTGCAAAAATATGGTTTTGCACCTAATGTTACTAAAGAAAATGCTCATTTTTTAGTACATCAAACAAACGTATCTAATTTTGATGATACATGGAAATTAATACACAATTATACAAACAAGGTTGCTTGGTCTACTTCTCTTGTTAAAAATGATGACAATGATACTGTTGCGGCATACGGATTTATATTTAATGAAGATCAAGCTAATATTTCCATAGCACATCCTAGCAACTTATCAACAGGCAAGCTTAAAAATCATCAAGATTTTTTTAATATTTTATTTTTAGAAGAAAATGATGATATGAAAGTTAAAGAAAATAAATATAAAGAAAAAAGAGTTTTCTTAAGAGATAATTTCCTTAAAAGTTTAGAAGCAAAAGGAATAAAATTAAACAAAGAAGAATTTGCACTTCTTTCAGAACAAATAATCTCTAAAAAATATTTGACACAAATAAAAGATGACATACAAATTGGAAATAAAACAATAAAAGCCACTGATATTGTAAACGCATTGGAAGAAACAAGAAACAGCCTGTTTGGAAACGTTGGACACAACGAAGTAGTATGCATTTTACCAACAGTAAAAGGTTTATTTGCAAAAGCTAACTCTCTGAATGAGTGTCCTAAAGAATTTTTAGAGTTTGCAGCTAAACATGACTTACCTATTGTAATAATGTAATAGGAGTGCTCACACCATTACACATTTACCCCTATTTACACCTTTTAACCCAATTTTCAAGGATTTTTTGAGGCGCACGAGTAATTGCTAATGCCCATGCCGGAACATTTTTTGTAATTACACCGACTGCACCTACATTTGCACCCTCTTCTATCGTAACAGGAGCAACCAAAACTGAATTTGAACCAATTTTTGCATTATCCTTGATAACAGTTTTACTCTTAATTTTGGTCAAAGGATTATAATTCGCAGTAATTGTGCCAGCTCCAATATTAACATTTGAACCAATTTCACTATCACCCAAATAAGACAAATGACAAGCGTTTGTATGTGATTTTATTGTTGTCTTTTTAACCTCTACAAAGTTACCAATTTTGACATTGTCTTCTAAAACAACATCACCTCTTAAATGTGCAAACGGTCCAATTTTACAATTTTTCCCAATTTTATTTTTACCATTAATATAACAAGACGGATAAATCACTGTATCCGCTTCAATCTCAGTTTCCGGACTAATCCAAGTAGTATCAGGATCAACAATAGTAACACCGTTGTCAAAATGTTTTTTTATAACTCTTCTATTTAACATTTTTGAAGCTTCGGCAAGATGTGCTTTTGAGTTAATCCCAAAAATCTCTTCATTATTTTTCAAGATAAACGCATCTACTTTTAATTGCTGTTCATTTGCCCATTTAATAATATCTGTTAAATAATACTCTCCTTGAGCATTATTACTTTTCAATTGTCCAAAAGCCGGTTTTACCTTTGCCCAATTCAAGCAATAAATACCAGCATTTATTTCCTTAACAGCTTTTTGTTCAGCATTCGCATCTTTTTCTTCGACTATTGAGTTCAAAGAACCATCCGAATTTCTAATAATACGTCCATAATTAGTAGGATTTTCAAAAATTGCACTCATTACTGTTAAATCTGATTTTTTAGAATGATGTGCTTCAATAAATTCTTTTAATGTATCTTCGGTCACTAATGGAGTATCTCCGCACAAGATAATAACTTCGCCATCAAAATCTTGTAGATAAGGTAACACCATACTTACAGCATGACCAGTGCCTAATTGTGGACTCTGAAGCACTGTTCTTGCATTATCATAATTATTTTTAATAAATTCTTCTACACGTTCAGCTTGATGACCAACAATTACAAAGTTTTCATCAACCATTTCCGTTTTATTAACAGCTTCTATAACATACCCTACAAGAGTTTTATCAAAAATTGTATGAAGAACTTTTGGAGTTTCAGACTTCATACGTGTACCTTTACCGGCTGCTAATATTATTGATTTAATCATTTTATCCTTCCTCTAATGTCGAGTTAGTAAGCTCGACCTACTTGCTTATATTTAACCCCTGTATGCTATTAAAATTCCGCCCGGAACTTCTACTATCTCATACTGGAATTCATCATCAGCATCAACCGCATCTATAAATGTTTGAACTTTTTCCGCATGCGATATAATATTATCTGCAATAATCAACGCTTTTTCTGTTAAATGTGGTTTTACAAGTTCAAAATATTTTACATATTCACGCTTGTTTGCATCAATAAATACAAAATCAAACTTTTCACTCTCATCTAAGCTTTCTAATACATCACAAGCACTACCTTGAAGCGGTCTTACAATAT
Organism: uncultured Vampirovibrio sp.; assembly: GCA_964584885.1. Taxonomy (GTDB): domain Bacteria; phylum Cyanobacteriota; class Vampirovibrionia; order Gastranaerophilales; family Gastranaerophilaceae; genus CAG-196. Next base: position 9,457 of record CAZPBG010000023.1, on the reverse strand, counting down.
CATTTACACCACATTTCTTAAAATTTTCAATTGCAACACTCTGACGCTTGTCGTAATACTCAATTGTAGTAAGTTTTCCACCAGTTTGTTTTAGAGCTTTTGCAATCCACAATCCTGAATAACCATTTGAAGTACCTATCTCTAATACAGATTTTATATTCATCATTTTTATAAAGGTATTTATTAAAACACCTGTTTTTCTAGGTATATTCCAAAATTCTTTTTGTGTTTTTTCTAATTCAGCAAGAGTCTGAGAGGTTATCTCATCCATTATAATATCCATTAGAACTCCTTAACCTTGTCTGTTATTATAATATCGTTTACTGGTACATTTACGGAATAAGTCTTTAATACTTTACCTTTTACCAAATCAATAATTGTATATTTATTCTTTTTAATATCCGTAATCACTGCCAATCCTGAATTCTGAATTTTATTAAATCCAGTAGAAAAGCCCTCTGTACCTAATGAAATTACATCAACAATTTTCCCGTTTAAAACGTTAATTTTTTGAATTTCGTTATTTTGTGCACCTAACACATATAAATTACTTCCATACAATTGCATTGCAACAGGTTTATTAACAGTTGTAAACTCATTTGCCAAACCTAAAGTCGAATAATCTATAACAGCAATTCTACTCTTTGTACGACTGGAAATATAGAGTTTATCATTAGCATAAGCCAACGCTGAAACATTCGGGAATTTTCCAATATCTTTTAATTCATAGTTATTATCTAATTCTATCGCCCAAATTTCATTTTTTAACTTATCAACATAAAACATTTTGTTATCAGTCAACAACAACTTTTCACAATAACCGTTAACTCTTATTTTTTGAATTAAAGACATTGTTTTCAAATCAATTACAAAAATTGTAGAAGATGATGGAGCTGTCACATAAGCTTTATTAGACTCTTCATCTACCAAAATTTCATCAGGAAAAGTAGACAGATTAATTTGTTTAATAAATCTTGAATCAGCAGTTGAAATTATATCCAAAAACGGTCTTTCATAAGAAGTTACAAGCAAAAATTTTCCTTCATTAACAGCTTCAATATCAATCGGAATAGAACGCTGTGCCAAAGAATACTTAGGAGCACTTTGAGCCGGATCTAAAACCTGAATATTCTTAGAATAGTTAGTAGTAACAAACAGTGTTTTGTTTCTCAATTGAGGGATTAATGACTGTTGTTTTATAGGATCAGTTTCATCCAAAAACTCTTCAAAACTCTCTCTAACATTGAGTTTGATTATGTCTTCATTTTTAATATCAATTTTTAAGTTACCAACAATACCTTTTATATTTTCAGGCAAAATAAGTCCGCTTGGAACTAACATATCTTGTGGTAACAAACCTGTTCTCACCTGTAATGGAGGATTTGTTTGATGCAAAACTGTTTTATGTCCTTCTCCGTCTGATAAAACCTTCATCAATACAAAATCGTTATTAAAAATTACAATATCAGGTCTTTGATTCAATTCTTTATTTGCAGGAAAGGATTCTTTAACCTCAAGTTGCTTTATATCCGAAAATAATGACGGAAACAACGGTAAATACACCGTATTATCAGGTAAAATAACCACACCGTCAAAACGAATATCTGTTCCGGGAACGTTTTCTTTTATATAATCCTGAACTTCAATCGGCAACTTTGCCGCAAACACATTCGTACAAGTTATGAAAATTAATCCCAATAACAACAATAATTTACGCAAAACAATCCCCTCCACGCATATTCAGCATTCCAGTTTAACAATATTCTATCACAAGAATATTTATTTAAAAACACCTTTTAAACGCTCTTTTACTGAAGGTTGTTTATGCTTTTGTATCTCATACAATTTTTGATAAAGTGCTTTTTCTTCATTAGAAATATGTGTTGGAGTTTTCACCGTCACAACAACCACATGTTCACCTCTAATTGACGGTTTAGAAAGATTTGGAACTCCTGCATTACGAATTTTTACAACTTCTCCTGTCTGTATTCCTGCCGGAATTGTAACATCTTTATCTCCATCTAAAGTTTTTATAGTAACAGTATCTCCCAAAACTGCTTGCGCCGGACTAATTTCGAGTTTTGTAAATACATTTACACCGTCACGTTGATAATATGTAGACGGTTTTACGTGAATTACAATATACAAATCACCTGCCACACCACCATTTTTGCCGGCATCACCCTCATGCGATAAGCGCATTTTTGAACCATTATCAACACCGGCAGGGATTTTTATCTCAATTTTCTTTTCAACTTCTTTTCTGCCTTCACCTTTACAATCAGGACAAGGATCAGAAATTACTGTACCTTTACCATGACATTGCGGACAAGTAACAATCTGAGTAAAATGTCCTAATACAGTTCTAGTTGTTTGTTGAACTCTTCCTGAACCTCCACAATGAGGACATGTTTGAGGTTTTGAGCCCTCTTTTGCACCTGTACCGTTACATGTCGCACATGTTTCAAGGTGATCAATCTTAATTTCTTTATTTAAACCAAATACAGCTTCTTCAAATTCTATCTCTATATCTAGTCTTAAATCATCACCTCGTTGAGGTGCATTAGGGTCTTGACGTCTGCCGCCAAAGCCACCAAATCCGCCACCAAAGAACGAGTTAAAGACTTCTTCTAAATCTCCAAATCCATTTGCAAAAGGACCTTGTGAAGAATAACCCGCATTTTGTAAGCCGTCTTCACCAAATCTATCATAAGTAGCTCTTTTATCATCATCCATCAAAGTTTCGTAAGCTTTACCAAGTTCCTTAAACTTAGCTTCCGCTTCCGGTGCCTTATTTATATCCGGATGCCATTTACGTGCCTGTTTTCTAAAAGCACTTTTTATCTCATCTTTTGTTGCGTTCTTCTCAACGCCCAATACTTCATAGAAATCTGCCATTTTTATACCTTTGGGCGGAGCGCATTCCTCAATACTACTAACTTATATTATTATTCCAAGCGCTCCTTTGGAACAAACTACCAGTCATTCACACCAAATTCTACGGAGCGGTTGCAACGTTTACAAGAGTAGGTCTTAGCACTTTGTCACCTAACTTATAACCTTTTTGCAATTCTGCAATAATAGTGTGTTCCGGTTTTTCATCAGTTGGAGTCTGCATTACAGCTTCATGTAAATTTGGATCAAATTCTTCACCCTCAGCAGGGATAACTTCCAAACCAATCTTACCTAGAACATCCGTTAAATTTTTATATGCTAGGTTAAAACATTCTTTAACCTTTTCGCAATCTTCAATCTTTTCTATTGCTTTTGCTCCACGTTCGAAATTATCAATAACCTCAATTAATTTCTTAACTGTATTTTCTGCTCCATATTTAAGCAAATTTTCACGTTCCTGTTCTTGACGTTTTCTAAAATTATCAAAATCAGCTGCTAATCTTATGTACTGATTGTTTAATGTTTCATATTTTTCTTGCCAAGGATTAACATCTTCTGTTTGAGTTTCAGGTTGTTCTGCATTTTCTTCAGATGCATCAACTTTTTCCTCAGCTGATACAGCTTTATCTAAATCTTCCGCAATATTATTTTTTACTTCATCAAGTTTTTCGTTGTTTTCCACTTTGTTTTCTTGATTTTCCCCGTGGTTTACCCCTTTGAATGGATTTTCCATGATTTCCTCCCTTTAAATATCATTATATATGATAATTATACGTTAGCAAATCGATATTTAAGCAAATGTTAACTATTTCTTAATTATTCATTAAGTTTTGTAAATATTTTTTAATATAGCCTAAAGTTTTGTCAAATTATGCCGTTATAAATAACAAAGTAAGTTTGAAAGGTACAACCATAAGGAGTTTAAATATGGGAAAAGAAATTCGTAATTATGAGTTTAAGGTAAACAACGCTCAAGTATTCTTCAATGAAAAAGGTGAAGTTAAATACAAAGGAAATAAAAGCGGGAAAAAAGTACTTAAACAGTTAGAACCCTTATTTGAGGCTATTGCAAAGGCTGATGGTTCATCATTTAGTCATGCAAAAAGAGTTGATTCTCAAAAAGAAAAAGATTTAATGGAAAAACTTCATCAACTTTTAATGGCGGATGGTGTTGTTGATAATGATGAATTAGCGCTAGGTGATGAATTTAAAAACTCTAAATTAACAGCAGAAGAATTTATTAACAAAAAAATCTCAGAAGTTAACCCTAACTTACAAACTACACTTCCTACAGAGGAAAATATTGATACGAAAGTTGAAGTAGAACAAGTTCAAACAGAGCAAGTTGTTTCTGAAGAAAAAACTCCAACAGAAGAAAAGCCGGCACCTGAAGAAAAACAACCTGCAAGACCTGATTCGAGGGTATCTGCGAATGCATATAACGAAACTATCCAAAACCAAAAATTAAAAATTACTAATAAGCGAGCAGAATTAGAAAATGCTTATACATATGAACAACCTGTAACTAAAGGATGCACACTTACAGGTATTGCTATTGAAGCCCTCAAAAGAGAAGGAGTTGAACATCCGACACCTAAACAAATTAATGAGCGTATAGCAGAAATAGCTTTAATAAATAATATTAGTAATATTAATAATGTTAGAGTAGGGACAACTTTAAAAGTTGGTCGTAGTCAAGTTCCTAATGCAGGTGCGTCAGAAAGCACTGCGACTCTAAACTCTTCGGCAGATGGAGCATCTTCTATTCCTGCAATAGTAGAGCCCTCATCAATTACTGTCGCAGATAAAACTGTAGAAGAAACTCTACAAGAATCAAAATATACTGCAGCAGAAAAATCTGTTGCAGCAGAAGGTGAAGAAGAGGGATTTCCATATAAAGAATGGACTAAAGAAGGCTCTGCTACGATGTTTACAACAGAAATAGACGGAGCAACTCTTACTGCGCCAACTCTCGAAAAATTAAAACAACTTCGTGCAGACTATAACACAGAAAAGGCTAAAATTAAAGCTAAGCCGGAGGGTAAAGAAGCTGACGAAGTAAAAATTGCAAGACAAACTCAAAATATTGAAAGCATGAAAAAATTAATTGAGTTATCAGGTGGTGATATTAATGTCATAAAAGCCATGATTAGTAAACTAAGTGATGAAAACTATGTTGATATTAAATCAGATGAAGCTCAAGCTTTTGTTCAAGAATTAATTAAAACTAAAAATGTTGAAGTTCTGACCGCACTTTTAACAAAAGAGGACGGTGAAAACAAAGTTTTCTCTCCTAATTTACTTGGAAATAATAAAACAAGTGCAGAAACTTTAGTTTCTTTACACAAAGAAATTCGTGTTAAAGAAAACGCAGGCGAAAAGTTAACTGACAAAGAAATTTTATTGAAGTATTTCTTAAGAAATACGGTTAATGACAATAATGCGCCGGCATTATACACAATAGAGGCTGATGAAAAAAAAGGTATTGTTGCTAAAGAAATGTTTTTTTGCAATTATTTTGAAGAATCATATTATAGTACGCCTGTCGAAGGTTTAGATTACATAACGGCTTTTGACCCTGATAATCTTGATAAATTTGCAAAAGAGTTTGCAGCTGCCGATACTGATGATAAGAAAACAGTATTGTTTGCTAAATATGCTAATACAGAAGATAAAGTTTTTGCGTCGAATCTTGCTTTTTATGCTGATAATTTAAAAGCATCTAAAGACGATGTATTAGCTCTTGTTGCAAAAAATGATATGTTTATATTAAAGAACTTAAATTATACTCCTGTTGAAACGGTTACTGATAGTGACTTAGAAGGTTATACAAAAACAGACAAAACAGATGGTAAGGGCGATGCTACATTTAGTTATGCCGAATACACAAAAACAGAAGGAGAAGTAACAACAACTGTTTATGTTGCGGAAGTAAATGACACTAAAATCAAAGCAGCTTCTCTTGAGGCACTTAAAGTAGCAGTTGCAGAATATAAAGAATTCAATAACACCGTTGCAGAGAGAGTTGTCACTCTTTATACAGAAGCAGCCGGTGACCCTGCAAACATACAATATTTAGAAAAGGCATTTGCTAAAATCGACGCAACAGATAAATCTGAAGAAGAAAAACAAAAACTCAAAGATAAAATTCTTGAAACATATTTTGAGGTTACGACAACAACAGAAGGCGAAAGTGCAACAAAACATTATACTTTCAAACCTACAAGACGTTTGACTTATGAAGAATGTAATGAGTTATTCAACCATACTAAATATGACATGGAAAAAGCTGTTTTAGACTCAATTCATTCTGTCGACGATTTAGGACCGAATGAGTATACAAATCTTTTCGAAACATACTCCTATGTAACTACAGCTGACTTAAAAGAAAAATATTCTCAATTATTTGATGAGATAGAATTTGACTTGGAAAATGATTTAGAGGGCGCAAAAGCCAAAGTCCTAAAATTCATAGATGCTGTTGGTCCAAATATTGATTTAATACCTTTTGATAAAATAAAAGAAAAATTTACTGATGTCGATTTCGTAAAAGAACATCTTGGTTCATTCCTGGATGAGGATAATGATGTTAATAGAAAATTGACCTCATTGGATATAGATGTAACAAAAAATGGTGATACGTATACAGCGACATTTAAAATAAATGCTTGGTTTGATAATGATGATGCATGCATTACTTTAACAGGTAATACTGAGGCTGAAGTACGAGAAAAAGCTGAAAAATATATTCGTATACAAAATATTAGCTATGAACAATTTCAATTCGCTCGATTTACTAATGCAGAAAAAAAACGAAATTTGGATGAATTAAAAGAGTTGTTTAATACGGATGATATTGATTTAAAGAAAGCTATTTCTTATGTTGCAGTACATAAGAATAGAGTTTATGATGAAGAATTAATTGATAATATGATAGAAACAGAAGAACCCGGTATAGCAAATCTTACGTATGGACGAGCAACCGAGGAGCAAATTAATGAATTGATTGAGCTTGTGATTAAAGGTGGCAAAGATGGTAAGCTAAAAGCTAATACCGATGCAGGAGCAGAATTAGTTGATCATATTATCTATCGAGCTACACAAGAACAGCTTCTAAAATTATATAAGGAAGGTAACCTCGGCAAAACATTAAAAATAAAAGTATTGAACAAACTTGATGGAGAATCGGGTATCAATTATGGAGTGGCTATAAAAAAATTATCTCCATTAAATGCAGATCAAATGAAGCTTGTTGATGACGCAAAAATGGGCAATGTACGTCTTATTAAAAATGGAGATGCTCTATACAATATAGTCAGAGATTACATGTTCCAAAACTTTAAAACAAATGAAAATATTTTTCCTCGATTGAAAAAATCTGCAGAAGAAGATCCTAATAAATGGACAGATGCTCGCATAAAAGAAGCGTTGAATGACTATTGGAAAGACTTCAAGGACGAATTATGCGCTGATTTAGGTATCGATGATGCATCTAAAATCCAAGCAGGACAAATAATCGATTTAGGTGCAATAAAATGGTCTGAACATCAACCGGGATGGTTGAATTACAATATGTTATACTAATAATCAAAAGACGGGATTATACATCCCGTCTTTTTTTGTATTTTTAAAGTCAATAACAGATATGTTAAGAATTGTAACAATAATATATAATCTTGAAATACGATTTAATTATTTGTTTTTATATATATGTAAGATAAAAAAAGATGGTGATAAGAAATGGCAATAGCAAATTTACACGAAACTTGGTTAACATACAAACAAAGAGTAAATACTTTGAACTTAGAAATTTCTAATCTTCAAACTCAAAAAACTCTTGCTACATATTCACAAGCTGATTTGCAATCTTTGTTATCATCAGAAAAACATTCTATCAGAGATTACTTTAAAACTTTATTTGAAGAAAATGGCGGTGTCATTGACGGGAAGACTTACCTTGATTACACACAGATCCCTGATTTTGAAGAAGCAATCGACAAAATCACAGCACAATACCAAGATCAACTTGATGAAATGGCAGCTTGGGAAACAGCTTTAGATACACAAATCACAACTGATGACACAGAAAAAGCTGAATGTGAAGCATATATGGACTCAATCAAACAAATGTTATCATCAAATATTCAAGAAGATTTTAACTTCGGATTAAACGGTTAGTTTGATTAAAAATTTTAAGGGGATGACTTTTCGGTCATCCCTTTTTATATCTAATTTATAAATTACCTTCCTTGATAATTTTATCTTTAATTTCACTTGCACGCAATTTTTCGTCTTTAGCAAGTTCACGAATTCTTTTACTAAATCCTTTTCTTTCAAGTTTTACTAAATATTTAATTTCATAACCATTAAACCTAGATTTACCGTCTTTGCCTACAACATCAGCAAGAGCACGGATTTCTTTGTTAAATCCTTTTCTTTCAAGTTCTACTAAATATCCAAAATCATAACCATCAAATCTAGGTTTACCGTCTTTGCCTACAACATCAGCAAGAGCACGGATTTCCTTACCTAATCCTTCTCGTTCTGATTTAACAAGACAGATGATGTCTACAGCATCAAACATTGGATTGCCATCTTTGCCTCTAACTTCAGCAAGAGAACGTATTTCTTTACTATATCCAAATTGTAGCTCCAAATTGGTAAGTTCAGCAATTTCCTCATCATCAAACCTTGGTTTACCATCCGGTCCGAGTATTTCTTCAAGTTTTTTGTCCAAATTCGGCACATCCGAAGTTTTAGGGCTCTCAGTTTTTGGGGTCTGAGGTTTCTCAGGTTTCGGTGTCTGAGGTTTCTCAGGATTCGGTGTCTGAGGTTTTTCAGGTTTTGGCTTTTTATTTGCACCCTCAGCGCTTTCCTTTGCGGCTTTTTCTGTGGTTTCTTTCTCTGCCTTTTCGGCAGATTCTTTGGCTGCTTTTTCTGCGGTTTCTTTCTCTGTCTTTTCGGCAGCTTCTTTTGCCGCCTTTCCCGCCGCTTCTTTTGCAGAGTTTTCTGCATTCGAACTTGCACCCTCTGCGCTTTCTTTAGCAGCAGCTTCTGCCTTATTGAATATTTTCTTTAAGTATTTACCATGATTAAAAATTCCATCTGCTGCAGCTGCAAGTCCTAATGCGACAACAGTTCCGATTGCAATATTTCTTACAGTATGATTTTCTTTTTCAAAAGAATCATTTTCAGGAGTTCTTTCTAAAGAATTCGACTCATTCCCTTTGAAATTTGGTTTTGTTGTAACTTTTGTTACTTCTACATCTTGCGGAGTTGGAACTACTCCTTTAAAACTTACAGAATTAATCATTGAGTATGCCTTTCATTTTTTGTAACCTAACTACTAATATTAAACCCGTTAAATTTTAAAAATTGACACGCTGAAATCCTGTACTACTACTACTACTACTACTACTACTACTACTACTACTACTACTACTACTACTACGTTTGCGCCGATTGTAACAATTTTTCAATTTGCTTAACAATTGGTTTCTCGTGAGTCGTGAATCGGGGGTTAAGTAGTTGAATGGTTGAAAGGTTGAAAGGTATTTACGGA
>CAZPBG010000022.1:0-29370 GCA_964584885.1 uncultured Vampirovibrio sp. | reverse complement strand
CTGAGTGACTGAGTGACTGAGTGACTGAGTGACTGAGTGACTGAGTGACTGAGTGGTTAACTCTAACCAAACATATTTACCTCACAAATAAAGAAAAAGAAATCTTTAATAAATTAGCAACACTTTTACTCCTTTCTCAATCCCAAAACCATAAAAAAAAGAGTCTAAACGACTCTAAAAACTTTGAATGTGTGAAGTGTAGTATGATGAATATATTGTGTATTTTACTTAACTTTAATTAATACCCCTGTATATATACAAAGTTATTTTCCACACAAAAATTGCTTTTTTTCTTAATATTTGTTTACAATCAGAGCATGCGGAAATCGTCAAAAATTTTTAATTATTCCGCAAATTTACCAAATTATAAAAATTATTACATCAAGTCATTAACTAAAAAACAAATTAGCAATCCAAATAGATAGCAAAATTCCGGCTATATCAGCAATAATGCCTGTTAAAATAGCATATTTAAATTTTTTAATTCCGATAGAACCAAAATAAACAGTTAGAACATAGAATGTCGTTTCTGAGCTTCCGACCATGATTGCAGCAAGTTTTGTTAAGAGATCATCTGCACCATGCTTTATTGCTAATTCTCCAAACAATCCCAATACAGCAGAACCGGAAAGCGAACGAGTTATCATAATTGGAACTAAGTCAGGTTCAACTGGTAATAAATTCGCAAACCAATTTAAAGCACCTGACGCTCTGAACATTGATATAGCTACTACTAAAGCTACAAGATATGGAATTATTGTAATTGAAACTTTAAATCCATCTTTAGCACCTTCTACAAATTCTTCATAAATTGGAACTTTTTTGAGCATGCCCGTTGTAAGAATTATTAAAATCATGATAGGAAGTATAGCAAGTGAGAGCTGTTCCATTATTTAGCCCTCCAAATTTTTTTTAATATTAAAGATGTAACTATTGCTGTGATAAAAGCAAGTGTTGTAACTATTAGAGTTGGAATAACTATATCAGTTGGGTTTTTAGCACCTAGGCCTGCCAAAATAGCAATAACTGTAGCCGGTATAATTTGAAATCCTGCTGTATTCATGCCTAAAAACATGCACATGCTATCAGTTGCTGTATCTTTATTAGGGTTATTTTCTTGAAGCTCCTTCATTACTTTTAAACCAATTGGAGTTGCTGCATTAGTAAGCCCTAAAGCATTTGCGCCAAGACTCATTGTTATATCTCCAATAACAGGTGAGTTGCTTTTTGTATCAGGAAATAAAGGTTTTATTAATGGTGAGATTAATTTCGCAATAAATGTAATTAATCCTGATTTCTCGGCTATGCGCATAATTCCAAGCCAAAATGCCATTATTCCAATAAGGGAAAACGCTATTTTTACGGCAGTTTCACATCCTTCAAGCATCGCCGTTACTACTTGCGAAAGAGTTCCATTAATAAAACCTGCTACAATTGATATGCTTATTAAAATAAAAAATATGTAATTCATAAACTTATATTAAAAAAAATTATGTGATTTGTCACCATGTTTATATTAGTATATAATATGTAGATGTAATGTAATAGGATGTGGGATAGTATTTTTATGGCAGATTTTGATAATTTATCGGAAATGAATGAAAATTTTGATACAATTAAAACTCTTTTGAATTCAATAAGAGCGCAAGGAATTCTCAATACTTCCGATGTTGATAAATTGTTATCAGGTATTAATTCTAAGTTAGAAAAAATTAATACTGAAGAAGATATAGACTTAATTAAAATATTTTTAACCGAATTAAAACAAAATTTGGATGAAAGATATGGAGTTTTAGTTGCAAAATTTGGTGCAATTGAATCTTTGTTCTCAAATTTACTAAAAAATAGTTCGGAAATGCCAAAATCTGCTGAATTAAAAGAACTTTTTGATATTGTTGCTACAAATTTATCAGTTTTTTCAAGAGAAGTTGTATCACAAAAAGAAACTCTAACCGACATTACACTACGACTTGATGCAATGCGCTCAGATGATTCGCAAAAACGTGATATTATCAAAAACATTACATTACTTAAAACCGATTTGGATAGGCTAAACAATGGATTTGATTCTATTGTATTGAGTCTTAATGATAATTTTAAAACAATAATTAAGACCATTTCATCTTTTGACAAGACTGACTATTTTGATAGGTTTGCAGATGTTTTGACCGGCATGGAAATGACATCAAATACAATCTTGTCTGCGGTACAAGTTTTAGACAAGAAATCTGAGCAGGTTGAAGTTGTTTTGCAAAATGTTGCCACGCAAGATGATATTGCATCTGCAAAAGAACGTTTGCAAGAGTTGTCAATTCAAAATCAGGAACTTACACATTCTATTGACAATTTGAATAATAGTTATACAAAGGTTGATAAACTTGCTGAAAAAATAGATGCTTCAGTCGAAATTATCGCTAATCTAAAGTCCGTATTAGAAGTTGCTGATGATAAAAGTACAGCAGATATTATGGCAAAATTAAAATCATTGGAAGCAGAGCTTTCTTCTGTTACTGATGATACAAAATTTGAAGAATTTAAGGCATCTCTCAATAATACATTAAAAAATATTTTAGATGGAACTGTGAATTTTTCTTCAATTATTGTAGAGAACCAGGAGTCTATAATATCAGAAGTTAATTCTGCCATCCAAAAAATGGCTACGTTGCAGGATGCAAACATAACACGAGTTCTAAATGAGTTGTCAACAAATGCAGATGCTCTAAATTCAAAATTGGCAAATACTCAGAATTCGATTGCAGATTTATGTGAAAAGAAATTTTCATCTGTATTTGAAAATATTTCAAGTATAAGAAATTTAATAGCTCAAATAGATGAGAATGGTGTAGCTGCTAACAATGCGATTTTTTCAAGTATAACAGACCGATTAACAATTTTTGAAAATAACTTGAGAGAATCTTTAGACAAACAAGAAAAGGACGTATCGGCGACATCAGTAAAACTTGTAGAGCAAATTGATGACATCAAGAATTTATCCGGAGTTCTTGAATATAAGATGGATTCTTCTGTTGTTGAGTCCAACAGTATGAAAATGGAGTTGATGTCTTTAAAAGAGGCTATAGAAGCAGTTTTAGCACTTGATTTCGTAAATACTGTTAAAGAGCTAAGAGTTGATTTGTATGCTTCAAAACAAGAATTAGCAAATGCTTTTGACACAACAAGTAATGACCTTTCAGAAAAGATTACGAATGATTTATATGGTAAATATGAGCTTCTGATTAGTAAGATTGATAGTGCAGAAGATGAATTTAAGAAAATTCAGACTGAGTCACTTTCCGGATTGAAGCCTATTTTAGAAAATATATCTTCTTCAATTGTAGATGTTATTTCATATGTAAGTGAACAGAAAGCCGATTCGGATAATGGCTTTAGTGGTAAGCTTGATGAAATATCAAATGTTATAAAAGAAAACAGTTTTAATTATGTAGAAAACATAAGAGAAGTTATTGATATTGTACGAATATCATTAGAAAATAATTTAAAATCACTGGAAGAGCAGACTTCTTTAGATATAGACACTGTTAAAAAATCTATTTCAGAAAATTCACAAGATTTAAAAAACGATATTAAATATTCATATGCAAAATTGCTTGAAATCCAAGATTCATATAGTGAATTAAAAGAAATGTTAAACATTGGCAGTGCCGATAATGCTGAGCGATTAAACGGAATTTTGGCATCAGCTGATAGCATAAAATCAGAGTTTGACAACCAATTGTTGATACTAAAAAATTCCTTCTTGGATAAAATATCAGAACTTAAAAATGACTTTACATGTTTAAATGCTGATAAAGTAAGCGAATTGAAATTTGCAGTGGAAAACGTATATAATAAAAATTCGCAAGAAGTTGTTGATTTGTTGGCAGAGTTAAAAGAACAAATTGGTGCACTTTCAACAGAGGAAGATAATTCAAAAGCTGCTGTTTTAGCAAAAATACTAGAGAATTTTGTGTCATTAAAAACACTTGTAACATCAATGAATGACACTAATACAGATAATTTGCAAACACAAGTAGATAAAATACTAGAGAATTTTGAGTCATTAAAAACACTTGTAACATCAGTGAATGACACTAATACAGATAATTTGCAAACACAGGTAGATAAAATTCTAGAGAATTTTGAGTCATTAAAAACACTTGTAACATCAGTGAATGACACTAATACAGATAATTTGCAAACACAGGTAGATAAAATTCTAGAGAATTTTGTGTCATTAAAAACACTTGTAACGTCAGTGAATGACGCTAATACGGATAATTTGCAAACACAGGTAGATAAAATTCTAGAGAATTTTGAGTCATTAAAAACACTTGTAACATCAGTGAATGACACTAATACAGATAATTTGCAAACACAGGTAGATAAAATTCTAGAGAATTTTGTGTCATTAAAAACTCTTGTAACGTCAGTGAATGACGCTAATACGGATAATTTGCAAACACAAGTAGATAAAATTCTATCAGATTTTGATAATGTAAAATCTGTTTTAAATAAGCTTGATGAAAATGTAGACGGTGACATGACAAGGCAGCTTTCTATAATTGAAAGTAACTTTGAATCACTGGTTTCTCAGATAACAATTTTGTTTGATAAATCGGATAGAGAGTTATCTGATAAGATAAATGACGAGTTTTTTAAAATTTCTTCTCATATTCAGGATTCTGTTGCAGAAAAACTTGAAGGGTATAAAGTAAAGATAGAAGAAACATTTGATATTTTACAAAATAAAGCTGTAGAACAGTCTGATTATTTACAGAATAGAATTTCTGAGTTGGATTCTGCAATGAAATCTGCGTGGACAGAGCAAAGCGAAAATAATTATGCTCAATTACAAGAAATGGCAGATAAGGTTAAAGAAATTTTAGATGACAATATAAAACTAACTGCAGTTGATTATATTTCATTCAAAGAAAAACTTGAAGAATTCGCTAAAAATATTGAATCAAATAATAAAATTCTATCAGAAGATTTGAGAGCTCAGGTAGATGATATTACGAAGTACATTGATTCTGTAATAGATGTGCAAGCTCAAGATATAAATACACAATGTAATGAATTGTTGATAAAAGATAACGAAATTCAATCTTCATTAGCAAATCTTGCATTGAAATTTTCTGATATAGAAGATAAACAAAACGGTTATTCAATAGAATTAACTAAAAATGTGTCTGATATTGTTGGTAAATTAGAAAATATAAATGACAATATTGTAAATAATGTGTTACAAATTTCTACAAACAATGCAGCCGCAATTACAGAATTAGACAATTCTATGACTGAACGTGTATCTAACATTGTAAGTTCTATTGAAAAAAATGAAACACAGATAAATGATTTAGCCGTTTCTTTAAATTGTTCAACTGAAAATATTACAAATTCTATTCAAGAAAACAAAAATTTGATAGAAAATCTAGGGACTTCTTTTAACAGTGAGGTTGCAAATTTAAATCTAAATGTTTCAAATAATACGGAAGTTTTAAATAATTTAGATTTGTCATTGAAAAATGGTGTAACAGCATTAAATACAATGTTGGCAGAAACTTCCGCTGAAGGACTACAAACTGTTGATGCGTATGTAAGCAAAGTTCTTGAAAGCATTGAGTTAGAAAAAGAATGTATTAGTAATTGCAAAAATTCTATTATAGAGTTTGCCCAAAAAGAACTCAATTTAATATCTAAAAATATCGAAAAAGAAACAGATTTGGTTATCGGAGAGCTTGTTGAGCAGTTTGATTTGATTAAAAAAGCTAACATTGATGAAATTATTTCTTTTACGACAAAAATTGAAGATATTGTGGCATCAAAAATTTACGATAATATTGAAGATTTAAAATCTTATTTGGATGTAAAAACGGATAATTCTACACTTATTGAGAAAATCGATATCTTCAAAAATGATACGTTGGAATCTTTAAATAGTGTACTGTCAAATGTTAATAGAATGTTGGATGCATCTCTATTTAACGATGAGTTCAGTGATTTCAGAGTTTTGGTTGAAGCTTTAATTACAGAGTCTGCGGATAATTTAAATGATAAATTGTCAGCTTTTGTTTGTGAAAATCTAAAATTTAGTACTGATAAATTAGACGAAAAGCTAACATTATTTAACAAGACTTTTATTGAAAATTTGACAGATAAATATGAAGAAATTAAATTAGTTTCAAATCAAACAAATAATTCATTTAATGCTGTACAAGGTTCTTTAAATGATATAATATCCCGTTTTGAGGAGGTTAAGACTTCTGCATATAATAAAATTGATGAACTAATAGCTTCAATTAATACTGTTGATAATTCTACGGCAATTGAAGTTAAAGAGTTGAGGAATTCTTTTGAGCAATTACGTTCACAAATTTCTAATAAATCATTTGATGAAGCTTTCCAAGCATCTATTAATAAACAAATTGGAAGCTTAGAAGATTTAGTGAATGAGCAAATGGGTTACTTAACTGATATTAGTGATCTTTGCACAATGAATTTGCCAGATGTAACTGAATTAAATACTTTGGTAAAACATTCAGTACTTACAACATTGCAAGATGTATCTACAAAATTAGAACAACAAGATTTTGAAGGTGCATTAGAGTCTGAAATTAAACAATTAAAAACTGATGTCATTACTCAATTCTTGAATGTATTTAATCAAATTTCGTTTGTAGCTGAACAAGAAGAAATTCTTGATTTCGTAAACGAAAAGCATGAAGAATTAATTACTGTATTAAGCCATATTGTTACGAATACTTCTGAAGTTGAAGTTGTTAGTGAAAATATAGCGTTGATTGATAATAAGATTGATAATTTAAAAGAAGATATTAATCTTATAAACGAGAAAATTACAGCAATAATGTCTGCAGAGGGTGACATAGATTATGTTTACAGTTTGCAAGACTTAGAATCTGATATTGCAAATCTTCGCATTGAATTAAATTCAATGAAAGAACATAATAATGGTAATGATTTTGAAGATTTAATAAATTCAACAAATAGTATATATGCACTTGTTGAAACTATCAAATCTGATTTGCCTGATAAAAAAGACTTTGAGAGAATTGCGGAAGATATAGTAAGTATCAGTACAAGAACAAATAAACTTTTGTTAGCTTCTGATGAATCATATAAAACACTTCAAGACAACCTTCAAGATTTCAAACTTGTTGTTAATGATTTGGATGAAAGAACTAAAAACTTTGCGCAAGATTCCGGCATGGATAAAGTTAACGCAAAATTAAATGCTATTAATTCAATGATGGAAAAAGGTGCAAAAACAAATGTAGTATTCAATCAAGTGTTTGAATATTTGGCAGAATGGGTTGACAATGCAAGTGTTCAAATAAATTCAATTACTGATAAGGTTGAAACACTTGACGAAATTGGTCAAATAAAAGATATGTTGGCAGATTTAAAAGCCGGAGCTGAAGATAATACTGAAACAGTTGAACTTGTTGAAGCATTGGGTGCTGTTTTTGATAAACAAACTAAACGAATTTCGTCATTGGAAGCGAAACTGGATAAGATAATAGTTGAAACAACTATTAACAACAGACCTCTTGATATATCTCCAATGGAAGATACTTTGAATAGGTTCTTGGTTGCAATTGACGAAAAAATGTCTGCACAACAAGCTAAAATTGATTCGCTAGAATTAAAATTAGCAAATGCATTAGAATTACTAGATGGTAAAGAAACTGCTCAACTAACTAAAAAAGTTGGAGGCATGGATAGACAAATAGCTAAGCTGAATAAAAGCATTGAGAAAATAGCATCACATGTTGTTGAAAAATAAATTAGACAAAGTACAATCGTTTTTAAAGAGTGATAACGTTCTTGCAAAATTGGAAGAACGTTATTGCTATTCTCGAGATGCGTCTAATATAAAACACAGGTACACCGTTCCTGATTTGGTTGTTTTTGTTGAAACAATAGAAGATGTTCAAAGAGTATTAAAATATGCAAATGAACACGAAATTCCGATTGTGGCAAGAGGCGCTGGGACAAATATGGTTGGAGCATGTGTTTGTTCAAAAGGTGGCATTGTTTTGAATTTTTCAAAGATGAATAAAATATTAGAATTAAATACTACTAATATGACAGCGAGAGTTCAAGCAGGAGTTATTTTAGGTGATTTGAAAAATAAAGCCGAACAAGTTGGTTTATTTTATCCTCCTGATCCTTCAAATTTTAAAGTATCTACAATTGGTGGCAGTATTGCGCAATCCTCTGGCGGAGCAATGTCATTCAAATATGGCACAACTAAGGACTATGTATTATCACTTAAAGTTGTTACTGCAGATGGAACTCTGATGACTTTAGGCGCTGAAACAATAAAGGATGCAACAGGCTATCATTTAGGACAATTAATTGTTGGTAGCGAGGGAACATTAGCAATCGTAGTTGAGGCAGTTTTAAAACTTATACCAAAGCCTGAAACAAAAAGAGTTGTTTCAGCATATTTTGACAATATTGATAGTGCAATACATTCAGTTAACTCAATGCTAATTTCTCATATTTTTCCGGCTGCAATTGATTTTATGGATAAAAATTCTATGCAAACAGTAGAAGATTTTTCTCATTGTGGGTTACAAACAGATAATGAATGCATGCTTATTATTGATTTAGATGGTTTTGAAAGTTCTATGAATAGTCAAATAAACAAGGTAACAGAAATTTTAAATCAAAATAATGCAAAGGGTATTCAAATTTCTGATAAAGAAAGTATTTGGGAAGCTAGACGAACTTCTTTTGCTGCTACAACGAGATTAGCACCGGATGTTATTTCTGACGACATTATTGTTCCAAGAGATAAATTGGCTGAAATGATAGATAAATGTAATGAAATTAGTGCAAAATACAATTTAAAAATGTGTTTGGTCGGGCATGTCGGAGATGGTAATCTTCATCCGCAAATCGCTTTAAATTTGGATAATGATGAAGAATTTAAAAATTATATGGATGCAAAATCTGAGATGTATGAAACTGCATTTAAATTAGGTGGAACAATTTCTGCGGAACACGGTGTCGGTATAGAAAAATTACCATATTTTGAAAAAATTGTAGATAAAAATGCTATTAATTATATGAAATTAATAAAAAAAACATTTGATCCAAAAAATATTTTAAATCCAGAAAAAATATTTATGTAAATATTTATTAAAAATACTTGCAATATTTGCAAAAAATAAGTATACTGAATACACTTAATCGAATGGGATTTGTAACAATATTGCCGAAAATTGTAACAAAATAGCAAATATTAAATTGTTGAATACTTTATTAATTTGTGTAGTACATAGTTTTATATAAGGGTTTGTGTAGTTGAAAATTCAAAAAACTTCAGTCGAGTATGAAAACAGACAACGTAATGTTGCGCCTAAAACGCAGCAGAATACCGCATTCAAAGGTTTTGGCGGTAGTGTTCTTAATGCTGCCGGCGGTTTGATGCAAGGAATTGAAAATCAAGGATTTTTGGCTTCATTTTTAATTCAGGATGCATTAGGCATGACTGCTCCTCGTGTAGGTGCAGGTTTTTTACGTGACAAAGAGGTTACAGGTGTTTATAATACACAGGAAGGTTTTGAGGTTCTTGGCAGAGAAGGTTTAACAGGTCCTTGTATGATGGCTGTAGCTCCAATCATGCTTTTATTAGCTGCTCGTTGGGGTAAGACTACAAGTGTAAACTCACAACTTATCAAGAGATTTGGTAATAGCTTGAAAAGTATTATTGCAAAGCCTGAATTTGATAAGAATTTATTAAAAGAAGCAAATAAAGATAAATTTAAAGACGTATTTTACGAAACAAACATTCGTGAAATGCTTGAAAATACTTTAGGTAAAGAAAATGTTACGGATAAACTTGTAAAAGATATACATACCGCAGTAAGAACGATTGATGAAAATCCTAAAGCTAAAAAACAAAACATAAAAGATATAATTGAAAAAATTAATGAGGCTAAATATTCAACTAATAGTGATTTGGATTTGCTAGGAAAAGTAAAACTTGGTCACAGTGAAAAGGTTAGCACTTACTCTACTTCAGATGCAATAGATGCGATGATTAAATATTGCAACGATGCAATAACGCTTAATAAAAACTTAGAAAAATTAGATGAAGCTGCAGCTGAAAATATCAAAAATACATCTATTGGTAAAAGAATGGTAACAAATATTTCAACTATATTTGCAACGCTAGGTGTTTTGTCAGTGCTACCTAAGTTGTACATCAGAAGTTCTGTTTCTCCTGGTGCTCGCACAGCTATGCAGCTAAAAGAAGCAAAAGAAAATAATGAATTAAATGAAACAAAAGAAGAAAATAATTCTAATAAAAAAGGTGAGGTTTCTTTCAAAGGGAAAGATTCCATGTTGAGTAAATTCGGTAAATTTATTTCGAAACATCAAAAAAATGAAAAACTTGCTTCAGAATTGGAATATAATGGTCATAATTTCACAAATACATTAATGGCAAGTTTATCTTTGTTTGGCTTGTTGCTACCAAGAGGACTAAGAGCATATAGCAGGGCTCAAGTTGACGAAAACGGCAAAAAAGATAAGACAGAGATTTATGAAATTCTAATAAGGGATGTTTCATCAAGTTTGGCTGTAGTATTTGCAGTTCCGATGTTGACAAGAGGTTTGGTTTCATCATACGAAAATCATTCAGGTTTTGTTTTGATGAACAAAGATAGAAGTATGTCTAAAGGCAAGAAATTCTTAGATATTATTAACCCTTATAGCAATTCTCATGTTATGACAAATTCAGAAATCAAAGCTCTTTATAATGGTGTTGATACAAAAGACAAAATGCTTAATTTCTGTAAGTATATTGATAAAAACAATGGTGATTTGCAAAAAATTCTTGCGAAATCAGGAAAAAGTGAATTGTTCTTGAATGATAACGCTATTAGGGTATCTGAATTGGATAAACTTTCAAAATCAGATAAAAACAAAAAGATTATTGAATTTTTTGAAAAACTTGAAAAATCAGAAGATACTAATAAGAAAATTGCAGAAGTAATGAAAGGTGCAGGTAAAAATAAAGCTAATAAAATCGCATCTTTTGCTCGTGGATTGAATTCTATTCCGGCTGTTATTGCAACTGTATTTATTTCTCCTGTAATATTAGGTTGGATTATTCCAAGATTAACTTACGCAAACACAAGAAGACTTCATGCAAAGGCTGCAGAAGAAAAACAAAATAAAATTAATACAGCTGCTTAATTATAGATAACTGGCTAATATTGATTTTACATAGTTTTGAGTTTCTTTGTAAGGTGGAACACCGTCGTATTTATCAACAGCACCGGGACCTGCATTATAAGCTGCAAGTGCTAATATAACATTCCCGTTGTATTTGTTAAGCATAGATTTTAGATATTTAACGCCACCTTCTACATTTTGCTCCGGATCCATTGGGTTTGTAACACCTAGACCTTTTGCAGTAGCCGGCATGAGTTGCATTAGTCCCATTGCCCCTACTTTTGACTTTGCATTTGGGTTAAAACCGGATTCTTGCTTTACAAGTGCATTGACGAGCTTTTCGTCCACTCCGTGTTTTTGAGATACTTTTGATATTAATTCTTGTATTTTGGATTTATTACTATAATCCGTTTTGGTTTGCAGTGAATTGGCTGTGTTTGTATATAATTGAGCATTAACTCTTGTTGCAGGATTTGTTAATAAATCGCCAAATTTCGCTTTTGCAGATGCTTGGAGAACTTTTCCAAACTCAGGTGTATGAGCATTTACTTCTTTGGTGGCTGATTTTTCAACAGGAGCCCACTGTGCGCTTAGATTATTGGCATAGTGATTCATTTGAACAGCTCTTTGCATTGCTGCCGATTGACCTGATGACGATAATAAATTTTGAATCATTGATGAAAACATGTTTTCTGTCCTTTCAGTATGTCTAACGACAAAAAAATATATTAGCTTCAATATTAGTAGAATAAATACACTATATGGTTTAATTAATTAAAATAAAAAGTCAAAACTACAAATTTTAAGTGTTAAGCATGCTTAATAAATAGATTTTTTTTTAATAATATGATATGATTACTTCATAATGAGGGAGAGTGCCTAAGTGTATAATGATAATTTTTTGATAGAAGAGAATGATTTAGATATTGCAAAGGACGTATGTAAACTGATTAATGATGATTCTATACGTAATAGAGCTGCTGCGAATGTAGCATCAGCCGGTTTTGCAAAAAAGTATTTTGAAGATTTTGAGGTTGATACAGCGTCAGGATTACATAATATTTATCAAGTCTTGGAAGATATAGATATATCAGATGTTTACATCAAGAATAATTACATTGATGTCAGACTCTATTTTAATGAAAATGAATTATATGTGCCAAAATCTCACTTTGATAACAAGTTGTTGCCTGTAGCGTATATGTTTATCAAAGTTGATGAAGAACTTTCCGGAGCTTTGGTAACGGGCTTTATAGTTCCTTCTGCGATAAATACAGAAACGTCAATCAATGGTTTTTATAAAATAGATGAGAATGACTTAGTATCTTTCTATGATATAGAACCGTTGTTGGGAACAGAGAATGAAATTGAATTAACCGAGGATTTTAACTCTCAAATATTTGATTATTTAGATAATAAGTTGTCCGATAAGAATGAGTTTTACGGAATTCTTTTAAAATCACAAACCGCAAGAGAAAACTTGAAAAATGCAGCGTATGCAAAAACAGTGTTTAACTTTGTTTCTGTGCCAGCTGATGATGCTGTAAATGATATTCAACAAAAGAATGACGTAGCAGAAACATTTATAGATGATATCAATTTAAACGAAGTTGTAGACGAAGATTTAGCTAATTCAATTAATCCTGATATTAATGAGTCTGTCGTATTAACTTCAATAGATGAATCTGATATTTTGTTGCAAGAAAATGAAGATATTGAACCAATAAATTTAGAGTTGAATTCAAATCTAGATGAAGTAGAATTAGAGTCTGATAATTTAACTTCAGATTTGCTTGAAGATGATAATCAAAGTTTGAACAATATAAATGAAAATTTAGAAATTTTGTATGAAACAGATAATCTAATTGAAGAAAATTCTGAAGAATCGTTTGCTCAAAGATTAGATTATAATGATAAGGAAGCTCTTAATCTATCTGAAGAAGCAGATGATATAGTTTCAAATGAAGATGTTGAAGAACTTGAAATAGCAGAAGATTTAATAGATGAGCCTATTGTTCAAGACCCCGTAGTTCAAGATTTTGAAGATAATGAACTTACTGATTTGCTAAGTTCTGACACTGATGAAACAAGTATTGATAATAGTGCAGATGACTCGACTGACGATGTTTCTTTTGAAGATTTTTCTACAAATACAACTCCAAGCATTAATTCCTACGAAGAGGTTGAGTTAGAAGAAGAGTCAAATCTAGGGGTAGAGTTAGGGGTAAATGATGAGCATGATGGCGAAGATGTCGCTAATTCTGAAACGGGACTAGAGATTGAAGAATATGAACCGGTTGAAGAGAAATCCGAATTTGAAGAAGAGTCTGCCATTTTTGAGAATAATAAAGAAGAGCAGATTGATGATTTGTTTAAAGACGAAACAGTTGCTGATGATAGCCTTGAACAACAATATGTTTCTGAAGATGAAGAAGTTCCAAAAAAGAAAAGCCCATTATTACCAATAGTTGGTTTATTAGCAGGTATTGGAATACTTGGTTATTACAGTTATACAAAGTTTGTTACTCCACAAAACTTGCCAGCTGAAAATATTGATAATTCAAAAAAATCAGTTCAAATAGTGGATGAGCCGGCTAAGAATTCGCCTGTTGAAACTGCAATGCCGGTTGAAACCGTAGAAAATGTAAAACTTGAGTTAAATACAAACGAAGGTAAGGCTCTTTCAGTACCGGCAATTGAACAAAATTTGGATGCCTCTATTTCTATATCAAATCTAAGTGTGGAATTCGAAGTTCCGGTTGCTTACAAAACAAGTAAAACAGCTGAAAGATATTTTACAAAAATTGGTAAAATTATTCAAATGAATTTAAAGACAGAACTTTTGTTGTTATCTAAACAACCAATTACAAATAAAATTGCGATAGAGCTTGAGTATAACAAATCTAGTAAATGCTTTGGTGTAAAGGGATTGACTGCATCAAGCGGAGAAAAAGTTATTGACGAAGTAGTTTTAAAAACAGTCAAGAGTGCTTTAGATAGAAACTTAAATATGAATACTGCTGTATTTGGTAATATACAAGGTAATCCGGTATTAATAATTAAACTATAAGAGAATATGAGAACTATGGAAAAAAAATATTACGATACAATTGCTTTATTAATCAAACAAAACGAAAAAGCTGCAAAATGTGAACCGATTCTTGATGATATAATTCAAGATGTTTATGAACATTCAAAAGTTGTGCTTGAAACGGTTACAAATGAAGATGTAATAAATGCTTATTTAGATAAGGTTATAAGAACATCTCTAATTACTGTTCCCAAGAAATTAAATTTTGACGTGGGAAGCCGACATTCTACTACGACAATTGTGTCATCAATTGTTGCGCCTACTCCAACAGTGCAGAGCAACTTAGAAGTTGAAGAAATAAGTTCTGAAGTTGAAACAGATACTGTTATTGACTTTGCTGAAACTGATAATGATTTGATTGATGAGGAAATTCTTCCGGTGATTTCGAATGAAGAGCAAAATATTGTATCGGATGAAGAAGAAATTCAAGATAATAGTATATCAGATGATGAAGAGGTTTTCCCCTTGGAAACTGTTGATGAGGATAATCAAGAGTTAGAAATAGTTGATAACGAGAATTTAATCTCAGAAAATGATGATTTTGTGGAAGAAGATACAGCATCATTTGAAGTATTTGATGACTCTATGGAAACTGAAGATGTTGTTACAGCAGAAACTCAAGTACAAGAGTTAGTAGAATTAGATGATTTAAATGACGAAACAGAAGATTTAGAGTTGATAGAAAATGAGAAATCGGAGGATTTATCTGATTCACAAGACGTCGACAAAAATCTTGTAGATAAAATGATAAACGGTGTTACGGAAGATAGTCTTGAAACGGATGATTTATTGGAAGAGTCTATTGTTGAGTCAAATGATTATGAAACAGATGATATAATGACTTTGGAAGAGGAGTCAATTGAAGAATTAGATGAGTTAGATGAATTGTCTGTTCCAACTGAGGTTTTAGAAGAAAGTCAAGACCTTCTATTGGACTCGGAAACTATGGATGTTGATAGTTTAGATGAGATGGTTGACGAAGCTATTGTTGATGAGGTTGCACCTGTAGTTGAGGAAACGATTGTTGAAGAACCAGTTTCAGTAGTTGATGATGTCGTAGTTGAAAATTCTATACAAGTGCCTGATTTTGGCTGTTTTAGTTATGAACCGTCTGTACCGGATTTTGATAATGAAGAAATTTGCGCTGATTTAAAAGAATATGATGCAAAATATCCGGACAAGAAATTATTGCAAGTTTGTAAATTAAAATATGAAGAAAATCTTTCAGTGTCAGAAATTGCAACACAATTAGGTTTTTCTGCCGGTATGGTTTTAGATACTTTAAATGATATAATAGAACTTGTAAAGGAATAGTTATTTAATGCAATGTCCCAAATGCAAAAAAGAAATCGAAGATAATTCTTTAAAGTGCAACTTTTGTGGTGCAAAAGTTGGGTCATTGTGCAGAAAATGTGGTAGCTATAACCTTATAACGGCTACAAATTGTGCATCTTGTGGTGAAGTTTTGTTGAAAATTTGTACAGAATGTAATGCCGCAAACTTGCCCACAGCTAAAAGATGTAGAAAGTGTGGTATTGAATTTGTAGTTCCTGAAACAAAAACAGAAACGATACAACCTGCATATTATGCAACGATGAATTCCCAACAAAAAATTAAAGCAAAATTAATTGAAGGAATAAAAGATGCAGATGCAAAAATTATAACCATTGCCGGTGAAAGTGGTTGCGGTAAAAATTTAGTTTTGAGATATAGCATTAATGAACTAAAGAATGCTAAACTTATATGGCTTTTAGGAACTTGTACTCAAGTAACACAGCTTTCTCCTTTTGGTTATTTTCAGGATATGTTGTTAACGTTTTTTAACATAAATAATTTTTGTCCTGATACATTACAACTTAAAAAGAATTCAATAAAATTTTTTAAACAAGATTTTCCAAGTTTGACTAATAACGAAATATTGGACTTGTTAAACTTTTTATATCCGGAAAATCTTGATAAATATGAAAATATATATTTCAACAAAGCAAAAATGTTTATTATTATGAAAAAAGTAATTTTGACTATTGTTGAAAAAATGAAAGTTATTTTTATTGTTGATAATTTTGAATACATAGATGGAATGTCTTACGATTTTATCAAGGAATTGTTGCAAGAAGAACTTATACAAAAAAGAAGTAAATTTATTCTAATTACAAAAGAACCAAAACCGGGGTTAGGTTTATTAATGGTTTCGTCTTTGAAAGAGGAAAATTATTTAGATTTAACAATTGCACCATTTACAGAAAACCAAGTTGAAACATTTCTTAATCAATATAATGATATTCATTTTGGCAAAGATTTTGTTAATTTTGCGGCAAAAATCTCAGCAGGTAATCCGTCAATTGTAGAGCAAATGGTATTAATCAAATCAGATGTGCAATTATATAATTTAAAAATGCCTGTTTACAATAATCTTGAAACCCTTGTGCGTGCAAGATTGGAAATCTTGAAAAAACATGATTATCCGGCATATCGTATATTGGTTGCAATGTCTGTTTTGGGTGTAAAATTCTATCCGGCAGCATTAGAGAATTTTGATAACAATTCTCCACAGGAATTTGAACGTATTGTAGAATTGTTGGTTAGCAGAGGGTATATAACACAAATTAACAATTTGGCATTTGAATTTAAGAGTTCAAATATTTGGAAAAACATTGTTAATATTGTTAAAGAAGATGAATGTTTTGAAGAAATTCTTGGAATATTGCACGAAATTATTACGATTTATAGACAGTCTTCAATTGCTTTATTGGGGTATATTGTTCAAAAACTAAATAATAATGATAATGCATTTGAAGTTTGGACATTATTAATGAAGCAATCGGCGTATATAGGTGATATTGGTTTATATATAATTTCACAGAAACAAGCTTTAAAATTAATTGAAAATAAAACAAGTCCTCAATGCCAAAAGATAAAAAAGAATATTTATACAAGAGTTGGTAAATTGCTTGAACAAATTGATTATGAAACAGCATTTGAATTTTTGCAAAAAGCCATAATGTTGTTAGAAGATAATCAAGATGCTGAACACATAGAACTTTTAGGATATTTAGCGTCTTGCTCTATGAAAAGTGGTAATTATTGGGGCGCTATTGAATGCACAGAAAGTGTTTTGAACAAATTACCTGCTGATATGGAATTTGAAAAAACATTAGTTAAGTCTAGATTAGTAAAACCTTTGTTAAGGTTGGGGAATTGTGGACAATTAATTAATATCGTTGAAACAGAAATCTTGTCTGAATTAGAAAAAATCTTAGTAAAAGGTCGTGACACAGCTCAAATTAAGATTAAAGATTTGTTTGAAATGTGGATTGGTGTGTATTTCGATTTTGCAGAAGCACTGGCATTTCAAGGTAATAATAGAACGTTTGACGTAATTCAAAATATATACGAAATTTTGGACAAGAATAAAACGACTGAACCTGTATATATTTGCAAAGCTCATTTGTTATTGGCTTTGGCAAATACTATAAAAGGAGATATAAAGACATCTAATAAAATTCTTGATGACATATTAAAAGAATTTTCATTGGATTCAATGGATACATTTATAGTTTCTCGTTGGAATTTTATTGATATATTCAACAAATTTTTTGAAAAAGATTACAATACATTGCATACAGAGTTGTTCAATGTAGCTGCTTATGCAAATAATGTTAATGATAATTTTACAAAAAATATTTTAAAAACATTACTTGCAAAAATATTAAAAGATAATAATCAAACCAAAAAAGCTCTTGAAATTTTGGAAGAACAGGTTGCTTATTTTGCGAAAGAAAAAGTTGCAACAGGAGTTCTCTTGTCTTGGTATTTAATCGCAGAAATCAAATTGATTACAAGTGGTACACAATTTGCATTGGATATTGCCACAAAAGCATTAGATATAGCACAAGGTCCAAATATAAATAATTACTACTTCATCGCTTTATTTAATAAACTTATAGGTGAAATATATCTAGCAAAGCAAGATTTTGAATCATCAAAAGTTTATCTTGAAAAATGCTTATTTATCTCTAAACAATTTGATTTACAATATATACAGGTAAGAGCATATTTGCAAATTGCAAAATTATACCAAGAACTTGCATTACCAAAAACTGGAAATAGAAGTACTTATATAAAACAAGCTTTGAAAATGTTTCAACTTGCAAAAAATATCCCAATTGTTGCTGAGCAAAAAGCTTTACAGCGTAGTATTAAAGAAGAATTTGGAGTTCTGTCTTCTTTTTGTAAACTTAATGGAATAATTTTAAAAAGAGATACAAAGTAGTTAAGAATAATCTTCCGGATTGCCTGAGTAATCCTGAATTGTTGTCGCATTTTCTTCAACCGGTAAATCCAAAGCTTCATATCCGTTTGTTGTTTCTTTGTATGCAAGAGCTCTTTTGTTTAATTCATCAATAGCTAATGGACCTGTTAATACATCTATAACATCACCATTTTTATCAAGAATTTTTAATCGAGGAATTTCGACCCCTAGAGGACTTTTAAAACCCATCAACATAATTGGACCATAATCACCAAATCCGTCTTTTATTTGATAATAAACTTCTTTTAAATTTTCATTATCCAAACATGCCAAAGCAACATTATTACAAGTTTCTTTTTGAACCCAGTCTTGGACTGTGCTTGTTTCATCAAGTAGTTCAATAAGCTGCTCTTTAGTAGCTCTAATATTCCTGAACAAAGGATCTCCGCCACGACCTATTACAGCCGGTCCTTTTTCTCGTGGAGCTCTTATTTGATAATTCGCTTCATCAATAATTTTCCCGCCTTGTTGTTGAGGTTGAGGTTGAGCAGGTTGATTAATGTTGTTTTGTGCTTGAAATTCTTCTGCCATGTGTTTTACTCCTTATATTCTTGTTTACGGCAGAATTAATTTAAAACTTTAATAAAAAAGCTTAATTGTTACATTTCTTCATAGTTATTTCAACAGAATGCGATTTTATTCGTTAAAAGTTTTACAGTATTGCAAAACTTTTGTAATCTTTTCATCAAAAGGAATTTCTAACTTAATAGCTTCTTCTTTATTTGGAGGGATAAATTCAAGTTTATAAGATTGTAAAACTTGTTCTTCCGTTTTTATTTTAACTTTTCCAAAACCATACAACGTATCATTAAAAACAGGATGTCCTATAGAAGACATATGTACTCGGATTTGATGAGTTCTACCTGTTACAAGAGTTAATTCTACTAAAGTTGCATTATTTAGTCTTTCAAGAACTTTTACTTTTGTAATACTTTCTTTGGCCCCTTTTCCATTTACGCTCATTTTATGGGGTTGGGTTAAATGTCGTCCAATTGGTGCATTAATTACGAATTCGTCTTGTTCAACATTTCCTCGAACAATTGCAATGTATTTTTTACAAAACTTGTGTTCTTTCATCTGATTGACTAAATATTCGTGCGCAATATTGTTTTTTGCAACCATTAATAAGCCCGAAGTGTTTCTATCTAATCGATGCACAATTCCTCTGCGCATTTCGCCGTTTATATCGGAAAGGTTTTCTCCGTAGCGGAATAAAAGCGCATTTACCAGCGTTCCACTTTGCTCTAAAACGGTAGGATGAGTTAACATGCCGGACGGTTTATTAACTACCGCCATATCATCATTTTCCCAAATAATTTCTAAAGGAATATCTTCCGCTAATATTTGTATCGGAGAATTGATAATATCATCAATCTCAATAATATCACTCTCTTTAAGTTCATAAGAGGGTTTTATTTGCCTAGAATTAACTAAACATTTTCCGTTTTTGATAAGATTTTGAATTTTAGAACGAGAAGTATCTTGCAAAATTTCTGCAAGATAAGAATCAATTCTCGTATTCTCATTTAATTCATCAATCGTAAGTTTCATTTTATATTATATGATGCGGTAAAGCAGGTTCTCTGTTTTGCAAACGTTTTTCCAATTCACCCTCTGGGCTGTAGAATGGAGATACAGTCATTATTTTTGCTGCAATATCCGGATAATGATAAATGAATTTTAATTCACTTTCAGTTAAAGGTTTTTGAGTATGAACGTTTGCATAACGAGCCAGTTCAAGAATGTTTCTTGCTTCATTTTCGTCTTTGAATTCTATTTCAAGCTTGTCGTAAACATTTCTAAATCCTTTAATCCCGCCGTATTCACCTGTTGTAATCATTCTACCGGTTTCAATGATTTCCGGCTCACCACGTCCAAGTTCCTCAAAATCATAGAGTTCGTAATTTCTTCTGTCTTTTAACGCTCCGTCAGCGTGTATGCCTGATTCGTGAGCGAATGCATTATCACCAACGGCAGGTTGGTTAATAGGAATTGGTAAACCGAATGCGTAAGCTGTGTATTTGGCAAGTTTCCAAGCTTTAGAAAGATCAATGTTTTCATCAATAACTTTTTCACCATCTCTAAAACCGGCTGATTTAAGTGTAGCAAGCAAACATGATACTAAATCCGCATTCCCTGCTCTTTCACCCATTCCGTTAATCGCTGTATTTATGTAGGCATCAACTCCAGCGTCAAGAGCAGCTCTAGCTCCTTCTACAGAACAAGCTACTGCCATTCCCAAATCGTTATGGAAATGCATTTCAATCGGCATTTGAGTTTCTTTTGCCAATTTATAAATACGAGTATAAGTTGTATGAGGGTCTTCATAACCCAATGTATCACAGTATCTAAAGCGATATGCACCACATTTTTTTACTTCTTTTGCAAGTTTAATTAAATAATCTAAATCACTTCTAGAAGCATCTTCTGCGTTAACACCAATAATTTTTGCACCCTTGTCAACTGCACATTCAACAGCTTCACAAGTCATTTTAAGAATATCATCAGGAGTTTTTTTACCTAAATATTTGCCAAAAATCATTTGCTCAGATGTTGATTGAGAAAGATTACAATTTTCAAGCAATGGACAATTCGCAAAAGATTTTTCTACATCTCCTGCAATAGCTCTCATCCAGCCTGAAAGCTTTGTCTTAGTAATAACTCCACGTTTTACAAGCTCGAGGTTTGCATTTAAGTAATTTAATTCGTGCATTGTAGTAGGAAATCCGAACTCTGATTGAGTAATTCCCATATCATCAAGCATTAAGTTAATTAATGTTTTTTGAAGCTTTGCTAACCCTAATCTCGAAGTTTGAACTCCATCTCTGTTTGTAACATCTACAAAATATATTTTTGACATTAAATTCTCCTTTGCAATGGGGTTATTGTACAATATACAATGCTTAAGAGCAAGTTAAGATTTTATAAAAATCTTACAAATTTTTCGCCTACATTGTAACGCTCACAATAGCGTTTAAGTTCTTTTATTACGATATTAGAAAGCATAAACACCGCAATAAGATTTGGTACTGCTAAAAATAACGTTACGGCATCTGAAAGATTTATAATTGATTGAAAATTCATTGCTGAACCGGCAATTATACATAAACAATAAATTGCTTGGAATATTCTTGTTTTGTTTTTACCTTCACCAAATAAAAATCCCCAAGCTTTCAATCCGTAATATGAGCCACAAAGCATTGTAGACAATACAAAACAACTAGCCATAATTGTTAATAAAATCGGATAAGCAGGACAAATTGTCGCAAAAGCTTTTGATGTTAATTCAATACCTGCAATACCGTCAACAGTTAGATAGGCTTTTGATACAACAATTACAAAAGCGGTTGCAACACCTACAATAACGGTGTCAACAAAAGGCTGTAACATTGATATAAAAGCCTGAACAACAGGTTTGTTGGTATTTACTGCGCTAAATGCAATTGGAGCAGTTCCCAAGCCCGATTCATTAGCAAACATAGCTCTTCTAAATCCCCATAACATACAAGCAAACGCTCCGCCTGTCATTGCACGAGGTGAAAATGCTTCTTTTATAATTAATAATATTGTTTCCGGTAAGTGGTGAATATTAAGTAAACAAACTAAAAATGCACTTGCTACATATAATGAACACATAACAGGTGTAACTTTTGATGTAAATTTTCCGATAGCTTTAATTCCGCCGATAATTGTGAACCAAGTGATAACTGCAACAATTGTTCCTAATATCCAACCGTTATCTGCAAATATACTGTTATTACCGCCCGTAACTTCTGTGTATTGAGCAGTCATTGCATTGATTTGGAACAAGTTCCAACCACCAATCATTGCAAAAATGCAGCAAACGGCATATGTTTTAGCAAGAATATTCCCGACATTTTCTCCGTACTTACCTAATCCTTTAAAAGCAACAGGAATATAATACATTGGACCACCGGATACGGTTCCGTCAGGATTGGTTTGTCTGAATTTAACACCTAATAAAACTTCTGAAAATTTTAATGCCATTGAGAATAATCCGGCAATAACCATCCAAAAAATTACCCCTGGACCGCCAATTGACACGGCAGCTGCAGAACCTGCCACATTTCCTATCCCTGCAGAAGCGGAAATTGTAGCACTAAGCGCTTGGAAAGGTGATAGCTCACCTTTTTTCTTTCTTTGATACCCGCTTGGATTATCATGTTTATATTTGTTTGTGATTAGTTTGATTGCATGTTTAAATCCCCAAAAACCGATAAAACCGGTTCTGAATGTAAAAAACAATGCAGCAGAGATTAAAAGCGCAACAAGAAATTCGACTTTTACCCCTCCAATAGTTACATAGGAAAAGATTAAGCCGGAAACCTTGTCGGCTATTGGCGCTAAAGCGCTATCTATAACGGCATCTAGATTCATATGTGTATTTTATAATAAACATGAGGATTTTTGTAGACCTGTTAAATTTTGTAACATTTGTAAGCAAATTGTTATCGTATATTATTATGATAATCAAAATAGGCGCATGCAATTTTAATTATTTTGTGTTAATATGAATTTCGTGTGGAGTATTCTTAAAATCTAAAAATACTTGAGCATTAGCTGTTTTTCGTAATGTAAATAATTGTAAAAATCATGCCGGATAAATAGCAAAAAAAGTTATTTAGGTAACTTCTCTTAAGTAGATATCGTGTAGGGGTTCGTATGATAAAAGCAGTAGATTTTGCACAACATAGTACAAATTTCCAGTCAGCAAAAAACAAAAAGAAGAATAATGCTGATGAAGAAACTCGTATTTTGCCAAATACCATATCGACTCGCTTAAATCAAGGATTTCAGAAAACTTCAAGTGCTTTTATTGATTATCCTGCAAAAGGTTTAAAAGGGGATATTAATTCTAATTTTTACGAATTTCTAACAATGGGGATTGTACCATATCTAGCTGGTAGTGCAATGTTCATGTTTGTTTTTAATTGTGTAAACAAACATCTTGATGCGC
Source organism: uncultured Vampirovibrio sp. (assembly GCA_964584885.1). Classification (GTDB taxonomy): domain Bacteria; phylum Cyanobacteriota; class Vampirovibrionia; order Gastranaerophilales; family Gastranaerophilaceae; genus CAG-196. The sequence goes on along the minus strand of CAZPBG010000022.1, from coordinate 5,778 downwards.
ATTCTCAAAAAGCAGCTTCTAAATATGGTAAAAAAATGGCTTTAGGTGTGGTTTTGTATGGTCTTCTTAAAAATTTATCAAAGAATTTAGTCACAATTCCTGTTAAAGTTGCAACCGGTGTTGATACAGAAATGCCTTATCAAAACGTCGTTTATAATCTTCCGACAAAAGCCGGTGAAGATGCGACGGTTGACCCTCAGTATCAACAAAGAAAAGTCTTTGACAGTAAAGAATTTTATAGAAAAGATTTATTAGACAGAGAATATTTTGATAAAGTAGCTAAAAAACTGGGGTTAGGCGAAAATCTTAATGATTCAATATCAGAAACTTCTCCTATAATTCAAAATATTGTTGCAACATCAAGTACAGCAAAAAGTCTTTCTTCATACGCTTGGGCAGGTGTTGGAGTTGCTTTGGCTGTACAGGATAGTTGGTGTGATTTCTTTGATTCAATTACGAACCGCAAAAACTATGTAAAAAAATCTGATAAAAACTTTACATCAAACATGATTGGTAAATTAAAAACATTTGGTGAAAATACAAAAAATATTTCAAAATCATTTGTAAATTCGTTTGGTCGTTCATGTAAATCTTTATGGAACGGAAGTCCTGCCGATACAGGATTTATGAAATATTCAGGAAAGTGGTTTGTTGGTTTTGCTTCATTATTAACAGCTGCTCTAACAGCAAATTCTATTCTACGAGCTAAAAATATGGCAACAAGTCAAAATAAATACACGATTGATAAGCAAAAAGAAAGTACGGTGATTTAGTATGAAAATAAGTCCGGTACAATTTAATATAAATGCAAAAGCTAAGGAATATAAAAATTACCTTGAAGCAGAGGGTGCTGTGGAAACTACAGATTTGGTAAAACCTTTACCGGGGAAAGGTCATTTAATTCATGATGATTTAGTTTCTAAACCTGTTTATTTTGTAAAAGATATAGCTTATGATATGAAATCCGTAAAAGACGGAGTAAAAGGTAATGCAAACGATCACCAGTTAGGACGTTTAAATGATGTAGGACTTCAAGTAGGTGGGGTTGGAATTGCTACTTATTTAGCTTCAAAAACAACTAATCCAAAATCAAGAATAATGGAATATGCCGGTTTAGCAGCATTTTTAACTGCAATGAATATTTATCCGAAAATTGCAATTAATGCGCCGTCAAAACTTCTTCATGGTTATGATATTGGTACTTGGTATATTGATGATCAAGGACGTAAAAAATCTGTAAACCAAGATAGTAACTATCGTCCAATGGATTTGTACAGAGGCGACGCAAAAGGTGAAACTCTTGATGAAATCGGCGATAAAATGGGAATTCCTCGTGATATAAAAAATCGTCACGAAGTAATCAAGGAACAAACTCGTAAGAATTCTACCCAAAGTAACACTTTATGGATGCTAACAGCAGGTTTTGCAACTCCGTTGATGACTGCATTGGGTTGTTACGGGTTAGAAAATTATGTTATTGCTCCACAATTAGAAAAAACAAGAAATAGTAAGTATAACAAACTGATTTCTAAAATGTTAGATAAAACTAAAGTTATGGAGATTGAAACAGATAAAATTCAAGAAAATAATTTAAGTAAAAAAATAAGCAGTATTCTTTCTAAGTTTGAAAATAAGCCAATTCTCAAAGAAGATTTTGATAATATATTGAACATGATGACAAAAAATATCGAACCAACGGCTGCTGAAGCTTTGAAGAAAGATATTGCAAATGTTTTGCAAAGTTCAATTGTTGTTGACGGGGAAATTACAGAAAAAATGGCAATTGCAGGCAAAACCAATATTTCTAAAGATAAAAAAGCGTTACTTGAAGATGTTTTGGTTCCAACAAGACATGAAATCCAAGAAGCAATCAAAAAAGTTAATGCTGATATAGATTTTGTAAAAGGCGGAGCTATAAGTACTGAAGATATTTTCAAAATTGAAATGGCAATTGATGACTTAATTGATTTAAAAATTGAAAATGCTTACAATACTTTAGAAGGTGATGCTTTAAGAAGATTTAAAAGAGTTCCTGAAGAATATTTAGCAGATTTAAAAGTTTCGATTGTTGACAGTATGTCAGCTGTTATGCAGTCAAACAAAGCAAAGGTTGGAACGAAAGAAAATCTTACTAAATTAACGAATGTTGCAAAGATTTTAGGTGAATTTGTTGATAATAAATTAAATCTTGATAAATGTAGTAATTTTAAAGTTGAAAAAGCTCCAGAAACGGTATTGGCTCGTTATTATGATAAATTTGAAAAAACTTTATTAAAAGAGCTTAAAATTACAGAAAAAGAAATGCTTCAAATGCGTGACTCAGAAGCATTTACACAAGAACTTCTAGACAAAAAACTTTCAGAGTTAGCGGGAAATGAAAGTCGTTATGAAAAAACGTTCAAGAAATTAAGCAAAATTATCTCTGAAATGGAAATCGCATTACATGGAACTTCTGCTGAAAAATCAGATATATTGGACTTAATCCAAGGTATTGAAAACAACTACAACAACACCGCAAAACGTCTTGCAAAACTTGGCGGATTTAATGATTCTATTACAAAGTTAGTTAATCAAGATGCAAATACTTTGGGAAATTCTCTTCATAGTAGAGCTGAATTATTTGATTGGTTAGACGGAGTTGTTCAAGACAGATATAAAGTTAATGGTCCTGATGGTTCTTATGAAGGCTTAAGTGCATACGCAAGATACAATTCAGAAGGTCGTGCTTGTGCTAAATATCATAAAATTTCCAGAATAGTTGAGCGCTATCAAGGAGTTAAAAATTCATTCAACAGAATTTTACATTCAATGGAAGTTTATAAACGTACTACAAGCGAAAATGTATTTTTGGATTCATTAAATGGGCTAACCGGCATGCATAAGCCATTGAGCAGAACGGATTCTAATTATTTACAAACACTAATTAAAAAAGTTCGTTCATTTGCTTTAAAAGCTACATCTACTGATCATTATTTAAAATTTAATATTAAACATGATGCAATGTTGTATAGAGATATAATGAATTCCTTGTTCCCACCAGCAGAAAATGCCGACTTTTGGGCGGCTAAATCTGAAAGTTTTGTTACAGAGTCAGCTAAAAATGCTATGAATACTGTAAAAGAACATGGAAATGGTGGATTGATTGAAAGGTTTAGCTACTATTTGACTAGATGCAGAAATCTTTTGGCAAATAATATGACAGATTTTACAAAACCACGTCATTCAACAAATCAAGCATTAAATAATAGTTATACAATGTCGGAAAAAACAGACAAAGCTTTGTTTGAATTGATTTCTCAAGACCCTATAAACTTCTTCAAAGGTGCATCAAAAAGGGATATAGGTACTAATAAATGGTTTAAAACTGTTTCAATGACTACAGCAGGAGTATTTGCGGTGACATTATTAGCACAATTCGGTTTTGGTAAGCTCAAGAATTCTCATAACATAAAAAAGCAGGTGAACAATGAATCAGCTAAATAGTATTTTAATCAACATATCAACCCCAACAATGACAATGCATTCTCCTGTCATGAAAGCTAAAAAACGTTCTGAAAACAGAGAGCAACATTCTCAATTGTTAAATAATTATCTTGAAAGTACTGCTGCAATAAACGCACCTTTGGTGAAAAAAGTTGAAAAAAATTCGGCAGTTCAAGCTCCTGCTTATAAAAATAATTTAAGAACTATGATTCAAAACAATGAATCTGTAATGCTTGCAATTGTACCAAGAACTTTTAGTGCGGTTGATTTAAATGGAGATGAAAAGATTTCGTTACAAGACGGTGAAAAACCCGGAACATTTTTAAGTGCTGTTTCAAGATTAGATGAGCTTAAAAATGACGGATTTAATACAATTCACTTGTTGCCAATTCATCCGGTCGGTTTGAAAAATGCAATGGGAACAGCAGGTTCTGTATATTCACCTGCCCGTTTCTTGGAAAAAGACGGAACTCTTGCAATTGATCCGACTCTTGTTGAAAAAAGTGATTCAAGAACTCCGAGTGAACAATTTAAAGCTTTTATTGATGAATGCCACAAACGTGATATAAAAGTAATGATAGATTTACCAAGTTGTGCATCTATTGCTTGGTTTGAAGCTGAACCTGAGTTAATGGCATTTGGAAGAAATGGTGAAGATAAAACTCCACAAGGTTGGGCGGATATTCGTATGTTCGAACCTTGGGATGATGAAACAAAACGAACTTTAAACCCAAAATTATTAGAAATGCATAAACAATTTGTAGATGCTTGTATAGATTTAGGCATTGACGGAATTAGAGCTGATGTAGCGAGAGCGAAACCTACAGAATTTTGGGATATTTTAATTCCTTATTCTCATCAAAAAGACCCTGAATTTGCTTGGTTAGGAGAAACTTATACTTATGAGTGTGCTTCTCCACAAGTTAATATGCCTTATGATAGACCGGAAGACTCTTTAAGAGCAGGGTTCGATGAGTACTACGGACAATACCACATTTTTCACGAATGGAAAAGTGCAACAGAATTTAATGATTATGTAAAATTAAATTTGGATTTATCACGTAGATTACCTGCAGGTAAAAGTTGTATTGGTTCATTTGCAACCCATGATGATGTGTCTGCGATGACTCATGGTGGTGAAAATTATTGCAATTTAACAACAGTAATTCAAGCTACAATTCCTATGTGCAATCCATATTTTGTAGATGGCTTCCAAACAGGAGATTATTACGACTACAAGTATTCACATAAAGAAAATAACGAAACTTTTACATATAAACCAATGAGTTCTGAAGAAGCTAAAAAAGAAGATGTTATACCGTTGGAAAAATCTACTGATTACAGAGATTATCAATATTCACCAAAAGATGAAAAAGAAGGGATTGTAAAAGCTCCTTATTATACAATGGATCATCATTCATTTAAAATGGATATTTTCAATTTCTCAAGACAACCCGGTGGAGATTTCCCTGATATTGAAAGAGTTTTGAGGGAAACTCTTAATATGAGAAAGGAAAATAAGGATTTATTTAGCGATAGAAATAGTAGTTTTATTGTTCTAGATAAAAAAGGTGATGTAAAAGACCAAATCATTGCTTTTGCTAGACATAACAACGGTAGAACTGCTATTGTTATTGCGAATAAAAATCCAAACAGAAATATGAGTGGAACAGTTATCATTCCGGGATTAAGCGAAAATCAAAAACTTAAAAATATGGTACCATGCTATGGTGAACCTAGCGAATTTCAAGTTGCAAAGAACGAGTTGAGAGTTGATTTATCTCCAGCAAGTGCTTATGTATTTGAAATTGACACACCAAATATTGAGAATGATTGCAAAGACAATGTTTTTAAACAAAAAGTATAAAAATTTAACAGCGAACATTAAATAAAGACGAAAAAAGGCGGTCGAATTTTTATTCGACCGCCTTTAAAAAATCTTTAGTTAACAAAATACGCTAACATTTTGTTGCATTGGAGTTAAATGAACTCCTTCTGAACCATGGATATTTTTCTTTTTCATATCTTCTTCACCAAATGCAATATGCGCATTGTATGATTGACCGGATGGTTTACTTACTGGTTGATGATGTGTTGAATTTGTAGTAGCTCCTATTGACATAGTTCAATCCTTTCTTATTTTCTCTTATATATCATTGATATATATTTAAAGTAAAATTGTAAACAAAAATTTCACTTTTTAAGAAAAATTTTACAAAACTTTACAATGTTTAAGAATTTTCCTCCCCAAAGGGGGCACTACTGTCCGAGATAATTTTCGTAAAAAAAGAGCAT
>CAZPBG010000021.1:0-29487 GCA_964584885.1 uncultured Vampirovibrio sp. | reverse complement strand
GTTGCAAGCATTGCATTTTAATATAATTTCGGTGCAAAAAATTGCACCCTACTGCGCTCCGATATTTGCATGAGTAAATAAAACGAGAGCAGTTAACTTTACTGCTCTCGTTTATTTTTAAATTAATTCTTCCAACAATTCATTAACTTCTGAACTAGACATCTGGTCAAATCTCAAGCCACGATACTTGTCACTAGCTCTTTGCGGTCCAAGATGTTTTGCTCCGCAAGTTCGTTCATAACTTGAAACTTTTACACCATCAGAACGAACATAGCCGGAAACTTTATATGTTCCTGCGCAATTTGAACCATGAATTCCTGTCGCACCGCCAGTTGGACGACCATCCGGATGAAATAACTGATATTTTGATTGTTCATATATTTTAGGAAAATTTCGTTTAAAATCTTCCCGTTCCATATTTCTGTAATCATCCATATTGTAGTAATATATAACATTTCCGTCTTGGTCAACATCCATTTCTAGACCAAGTTGAAATGGAACTGAACGTTCCTGAGGTAAAGTATTTGCAGAAAAGTCTTTCACATGAGTAACTCTATTATTCCACCCTCGTATATATTTCTTTTGGGTCGGATTACTTTTTACATAAGCCTCATACTTATCTCTTCTAAGTTGTTCAAATTTATCCAAATTATCATTACTTTTTTGGTATAAATCTTTTGCAACTGAAACTCCCATATTTACAGCTGTATCAAAAACATACATTGCTAGCCTAGGATTTTCAATCTTATCTGCACCGGATGCCTTATAATAGTTATTATAATATATTTCGTACATTTCTTTGTCTGTCATATATTTAACACTTTGTTTCGGCAAACCTTTTGAACGTCTATAAGAATCATAAGTTGTGTGAGTAATTCCTTTATTGGTTTCTCCACCCTTATCATTTGGGTCATTAACATAGCCACCTTCTCTGGCTAACACAAATTTTATCATTTGTGGGTAATAAATATCATTTTGTTGCATACATATATCCTTATTAAAATAACTACAGTATGCAAGCTACTCATATTTCAAAGTGTCGTAAAGTCCTTTTAATTCCAAAGCTCGTTTTTTTATTATATCAGTTTTTTTACCTACAGTCACATTCTGAAACATAGTACCTTGCTTGTTCATGACAATACTTACTGCTTTAAAATCGGACTCTTGATATTTTTTCCAATCTTCCTGTGCTTTAAGAATATTTGCGTAATCTTCTTCTGATGTGATAGTTTTTAGTAAACCTAAATATTTGTCAATTTCTTTAAACCACATATCCATTGCTTTATAGGAACATTGAGATATATCGTAAGTTGAATATACATTTTCAATGCAATCCCTTTCAGCTTTATCAATTGGATGTAATTCTTCAATGTTGTCTTTTGTCTCTTCTTCTTTTTGTGGGGCAGTATTTTCCATAATTTCTTCTTTATTTTCCAACGACAAATTTGGAGTATCTATTGGGGTTTTATCATTTACATCACCACAGCCACAAGTTAATACAGAAACTAATGATATTGTAACAATAAGTTTTTTCATATTCTCATTATAACTTATTTTAATATATTTCATGAAATATTAATAAAAACTTAATATTTCAGATGGTATGGTGGAAAATGTTGCAAGCATTGCATTTTAATATAATTTCGGTGCAAAAATTGCACCCTACGCTTGCTATGTATATTGGAAGAATTTTATAACGAATTTTTAAAAGTTGGCATTGCTTTTGACGGACAAAAATCGCTCAGAACCGTATATTTTCCGGTGCTTTCTGTGCTTTTTAATACTCTAGCGGATGAATTTGTTAATACTATTTGGTTTTGAACACATTCATATCCGTTTTCAATAAATTGTTTTTCTAATTTTTCACCAAAATTTGTATAGCGTTTTGTTCTCACAAAAAGCCCAAAACGTTTTTTACGTTTTTTCACTTGAGCTGTTGCAAAAGCTAGAATTTGATTGATTTCAAGACCAATCCAACTTGTTTGAAGAATATCTATTACATAGTTTTCATTATCATAAGTTTTAATTGAAACTTCGCCAATAATATTTTTAGATTTTCTATCTTCAATAATATATTTGTATTCGCTGTAATAAGATAATCCTTTTAACAAAGGTTCTTTAAACTCTTTTACATCACGACTTAAAAGAGGTCTAAAATGTGGCAAAAGAGATTCGTTATATAGATTTGCGATTAATTGAGCATCAGAATTTCTAAAATCTCTGAATTCTTTTTTATCATAGTCAACATCAATAAATTTGTTTATTCGCCAAAGTTTTTCATAAGAAATTTGGCTAAAACCGCATTTTGAAACAAACATTGTTAACAAATTAGATAAATAATCATCAACTTTTACCAAAACAGAAACAGCACCCATTGCTTTATATTTGGAAACGACATATTGCACTAATTCCATTGCATCTTCAATTGCACCTTCTTCAAAAAGAAGTTTTTGGATTTCAATTTTTTTTACGTGTGATGATGTTGGAGCAACAGTAATCAAACCTTTTACAGTTTTTTTATCTTTTAGAATATAAGATTCCGGCAAGAATTTGCATTTTAACGGTAAAATATGATGTAGCGGAATAAACGGATTAAACATAATGTGATTGATGTAGTTATCATACACATTATTATTCAAAAACGAAATCATTTCCTGCGTATTCTTTTTATCGAAATAATAAAGCTTTCTAATCTTGCTCATAAGATGATTATATCTTATTCTCTTGTTAAAGACAATAAAATTTCCTGAGGAATATAAGTGTTTTTTACGCCGGATTCGGTATTTGCTATAAAAAATTCGATTTTTTCACCTTTGTTAATTCCCAAAACATCAAAAGGAATTGTTAAATCAATAACATCCTTATACACAATTGTAATGTCTTCATGATTAGCTAAAGTCCACATGTTAGGATGTCGACAAGTTGCAAGTCTTGGTGGATACAACGTATCTTTGATAAGTGTCAAAGTAAGTTCTTGCTCAAATTTTTCAAACAAAATAGGATAAGGACTGTCCGTTTTGCTGATAAGTCTTATAAAAGCTCTGTTATTGATTGTAGAAGCATTTCTCATGTACATATAAAGTTGGCTAATTCTGCTTATTGTAGCGTTTTCGCTATTTCCTTTATTTACATTTAGCCTCAAATAAATATTTTCGCTATCACAACCATAGAGAATTTTATCCACATTCTTACTTTCTCTATAGACAGGGCCGTCAAGCAAAGAAATACTTCCTGCATTGTACCAATCATTAGCACTTTCTGCTAAACCATCCATTTTAGGAGTAATCTGCCTTAGAGGTTGCTTAAAAGGTACTTCAATTTTTGTAATTAAAGATTCGTTTAAGTATTCCGGTGGAGTCGCTTCAAGTAACAAATAAACATTTTTTAAATGTTCTCTAAACATATAATCAAATACAAAATCTTGTCCCGAATTATTCGGCTCACCATACCACCAAAACCAGTCACTGCCTTGTGTTATTAGTAATTCGTTGTGTGCAGCTTTGAGGTTTGGATGGTTTTTATTTTGTTTTTCTATTTTTTTATAAAAAGATTTAGCTTCTTTAATATAATTCCAAGCTTTATTTTTTGTTGATTCACCAATCCAATATTGGAAAGTCTTATCAATCCAAGAGCCTGAATATATTTTGTTTAAAGTTTTTTTATGCTTATCATTTTTAATATAATCAGAGATTAAAACTGTTTCCAAAGTTTCATCATTTTCGATTAAAGAATAAATATATGTTAAAAAGTCATTCCCGTCATTTTGGTAATTTTCCCAACAATTTTCTCCGTCAAGTGCGATTGTTAAAAGATGATTATCGTCAGGCGAAATCAGAAGCTTGTTTTGAGCAACCTTGATTTTATCAAACAAATCATTTGCTGCCAATTTCGCATCAATCCCTGCATATTCAAAATTAATAAGATTTGGAATTGAACGATCTCTAAAAATCACATTAATCGGATTTGATTTTGTTTTGTATTCATAAACCTTTGTTAAGTGATATGGGTCATTTAGGTTTCCTTTAAAATCTCTGATAAAATCAAAATTTATAGAATCAGATAAAATTCCCTCATCTGATATTGTCCATTCGATACCCTCTTTTGCAAGTAAACTCAAGGTTTTTGGACCAAGACACAATTCTGGTGGCCAAAATCCTTTTGGTCTAACACCCATAACATTTTCAATTTTATCTAGAGCAGTACGAATTTGAACTTTTGCATCGTCTAACATGCCTAAAGAATCTGTTAAGCCTTCTGATGTGAAAGTATTTTTTATAGAAGCTTTCGAATCAATCAAAATCGGAAGGATTGAATGATAGTATGCACTTGTTGTCATTTCAATTCGACCTTCGTCTAAATATTTTTTGTATGTCGGAACAATTTCTCTTATTATTTGACGATGAATATCAATGATTTCAAGCCTATCTTCTAATGTATAATTGTACTGTTTTTCCCACAGTTCTTTTATCCGAGGATATCTGTTATCGTGAATTGGATCAATCCAAACAAGATTAAAAAGTGCCATTAAATCAGAAAGTTCTTGATTTGAAAAATCTTCAATACTGCAAGACTCATTAGAAAATCGTTTTTGATAAAGAGCTTTGTAGTTTTCACTTTTATAAAGCATCGTTTCGAATTTTGGAGTAAAAAAATTGTTTAAAATAAACGATTTTTCTTCTTGACTAAGGTTTTTAACATCTGTAGTTGTAAGCTCTGAGTGAATATCATGACAACCATTTGCATAATCAAGAACTGTATCAATCAAGGCTGGAACAACATCAAAATTGAGTTTTAATTTTGGAAACTTTTCCAAAACCAAAACCATATCAAGATAATCCTTAACGGCATGCAATCTTGCCCATGGCATCAAATAAGTGCCTTCAATCTCATAAACCGGCTGATGCATGTGCCAGTATATTGCAATAGATAACTTTTTCACACTGAACTCCGTTTATATATGAGTATAGCGCATTTTTTCGGCTTCTGCAATAGTGAGTTTTAGTTTTCAGGAACTAATACAGAAATTACTGCATTATTTATATCCAAATATTTTTTTGCAACTTCTTCCAAATCCTTTGTTGTAAGAGAATTACAAATAGGGATATATTCTTCTGCCAGAGCTAAATCGTCACAAACAGTCATATAATAACCAATTGTTTCACCGATTTCTGAAACAGTTTCAACTTCGCAAGCAAAACGTGATTTCAATTTCTTTTGAGCTTTATTTAATTCACGTTCAGTAATTCCATTCTTTAATTTTTCAATTTCAGATTTTACAAGTTCAATAGCTTTTTCTTTGTATTGAGGATTGAAATTCGCTTGTATAAAGAAATTGCTTCCATCTCTGAATGAATAATTTTCAGCATCAATAATATTGAAAATATGTTCTTCAGAATTTTCAATAAGATTTACATATAATCTTGAACTTGTACCTTCACCTAAAATTATTGATAACATTTCAAGTGCAATAAGGTTTTTCAAATCTTTTGCAGGCGCTCCGAGATATCCAAACATCATAAATGAAGAATTTATATTTGCCTTGTTTTCTACATAAACAGTTTGTTGAACAGGTTTATCAGGTTCAATATTTCTTTCAGGCGGTTCAGGTCTTTCACCCCAATTGAATTCTTTTTTTACTTTTTCTAATACTTCATCAAAATCAAATTCACCAACAATAATTGTTGTAACATTTTTTGGAGAATAGAATGTTCTATAATAATTCATTATTTCTTCTTGAGAAACTTGAGAAATAATTTCAGGAGTACCTATTACATCACGCTTATATGGGTGAGAAGTGTACATTGCCTTGTTTGTTGCATTATAAACCTTTGTCCAAGGCTGATCTTTACGCATTCTTATTTCTTCAATAACAACATGTCTTTCACGTTTGTCAGTAACATTTTTGTCATTAACATCAAATGGCGCACCCATTTCATAATCAGGAATAACAGGGTCTGTCATCATATCCGCATGAAGTTCAATAGCCAAGTCGAAGTTCTCGTTATTTTCACCTTTTGGAAGAGTTACGTAATAAAAAGTATAATCTTTCCAAGTTGCAGCATTAACGATTGCACCACGAGCTTCTAAAATGTGGTCAAATTCACCGGCTTTATGCTTATGTGTACCTTTAAACATCAAATGTTCAAGAAAATGTGAAATTCCGTTATTTTTGTCATTTTCGTTTATTGAACCTGTTTTTACCCAACTGGACACATTAACCATTCCGCCTTCTTTGTATGCCAGAACTATTTTATGTCCGTTATCTTGTTCATAAATTTTTACATCTCTTGTTAGAAATGGATACTTTACTGATGTTTCTCTCATAATTACCTCTTAATATTGTACATTATACAATAATCTAATAAGAAATGTAACAATTTCTTATAAAAATGTTCAAAAATTTGACTCACCAACGTTTGATTAGGTATCATAGAGAAAAGCATAAAATCATGAAAATATTATTTAACCAGACACAAAAGATTAATAACAATTATCAACAACTATCCTATATTGTGCCCCAAAGGTTGCAAAACAGTACTTCTGAACAAACAGAGCTTCCCTCGGTAACAAGTGCTTACTTATCAACTTTGCCAAATGTTTCGTTTGGTGCAAAACCTGATATGGATTTTTTATTAGGGTTCTCCGATAAGTTTAAATGTGCATATACAGGCAAGCCTATGATTAGTAAATCTAAAGCAAAAGAGCTTTATCAAAAACTTGAAAAAAGACCAAACGCTCAAGCTGCAATAAATTTATTACAGCATATGCAAGGTTATATGCACGATATTGAGAGTATTGTTTTTGACATTTTAAAAGACGCTTCACATAAGAGCAAACGAGATTTTCAAGATATTTTGATTGAACTCGTTCCGGAATCATTAGAACGATTAAAAATAAAACAATTTGAGGTGCTAAATAGTACAAACAAATTGATTGATACTTTGTCTGAGCCTATTAGAAAAAAGGTGTTGACTATTAGAGATGAAGCGATTACAAAAATGGAGGATGATACATTTGGACGGCGTTTACCTTTGGAGAAAATTAAAGGAATAAATGCAAAGGGAAAAGATTTAAGCCAAATTATCAAAATTTATCGTAAATGGTACGGCTTACCGGCTTCATCAAATGATTTAGATGCTTTTATTGTAAAATATGCAAAAAATTCTCATCAACAAATTGCAAAACGTTTAATCAGTTCCGCAGTTGCATCAGTTGAGCATGTAAAACCGCATTCTCGAGGGGGGGGGAGCGATTTATCTAATTTAATACTTGTTTCCGCACAGTTCAATAATTCGAGAAGTTCTATGCCACTTTGGGAATATATGATGTTGAATCCTCAAATAGATTTTTCAAAAAATTTGCAAAATTATATGAATGATGTGATTAAAGAGGTTCATAATCCTAAGAGTGCATTTTCTGAGCGGCCTTTTTATCCGGAAAAAATAAAAAAAGTAATTTCTGATGAAACAAATTCAAAAGTTCTACTTGATACCGAACGTTTATTCTTAACACGTGGACAAAAACGTGAAATGTCACACTTGAAAAATTTGGGCAAAGTGTATAAAATGGTTGAGAAATAAGGAGAAGAATTATGTATCAAGTTTATATTGACAAACCAAGTTATTTTGACCCTGAGTTGGCAGGTGAATTCAAAGAATTAGACAAAGCTATCGAATTTGCAGAAAAAGAAAAAGCATCTGATGATGAGGTTTCTTATACAATAGAAGAAACAAATGGCAGCATGAATAGCTACGGTGAACAAATTACACACGTTGTCAAAAGAGGTTAAATAAAGCAAAAAAAGAATAACTTATACAAGTTATTCTTTTTTTTTATTTATAACTTCCAACTATTCAAATATTCTTCTTGCTCAGCAGTCAATGTATCAATTTGAATTCCCATTGACTCAAGTTTTAAACTTGCAATCGCAATATCAACCGCTTCAGGTAGTGTATGTAATTTATTTTCTAATTTACCTCTATTTTTAACAATAAATTCCATTCCCAAAGCTTGGTTTGCAAAACTCATATCCATAACAGAAGCCGGATGACCTTCTGCTGCACCAAGATTAATCAAACGACCTTCTGCAAGTACATAAACTGATTTTCCGTTATTCAATTTGTATTCTTCTAAAAATGGTCGGATTTTCTTTATATCATTAGCGTAAGTTTTTAACTCAGTGATGTTAATTTCTGAATCAAAATGACCTGCATTAGAAACAAATGCTCCGTCTTTCATAGATAACAAGTGTTCAATGTCAATTACATTTTTATTACCCGTAACCGTTAAGAACAAATCCCCAATTTTTGCAGCTTCTGCAATCGGCATTACTCTATAACCTTCCATTGCAGCTTCAAGAGCTTTTAGTGGGTCAACTTCGCAAACAATAACGTTGCCACCAAGTGCTTTTGCTCTAAGAGCACAACCTTTACCGCACCAACCATAACCTGAAATAACAACTGTTTTGCCGGCAATTAGGATATTTGCAGCTCTCATAATTCCGTCCATTGCACTTTGTCCTGTGCCATAACGGTTATCATAAAGATGTTTTGTTAAACTTGTATTAATTCCAACAGCCGGAAATTTTAATTTACCTTCTTTTTCCATTGCTTGTAATCTAAGAATACCGGTTGTTGTTTCTTCTGTTGAACCGATTATTCTGTTTGCAAGTTCAGGGTTTTCAATATGAACTGTAGAAACCAAGTCACATCCGTCTTCCAAAATCAAATCAGGTTTAAACTCAATTGCTCTTTGAATATGTGATTTGTATTCTTCCATAGATTCACCTGCAACCGCATAAACCGGAATGTTATGATATTTTACCAACGCTGCTGCAACATCGTCTTGTGTAGAAAGAGGGTTTGAAGCAACAAGTATAGCTTCTGCTCCGCCTGCTTGCATAGTTAAACACAACGCTGCCGTTTCTTTCGTAACATGTGAACACGCAGCGAGTCTTAAACCTCTAAAAGGTTTTTCTATTTCAAATCTTTTCTTAATCTGACCTAAAACAGGCATGTCTTTAATTGCCCAATTAATATTGTTTTCGCCTTGTTCAGCCAAGCTTATATCTTTAATATCGTATTCTAATTCCATACAATTCATTTTTTCACCTTATTTTTTTAAATTGGCAACACTTACTGTATATATTTTATCACTAACATGAACAACTGCCCAACGAATAGGATTAATATTGCGTTTTGTTAACTCTAATTCAATATATTCGGTAGTTGGAGTGTTATTATTTGGTATTTCAACCAGTTCTGAAACAATGTGCATGATTTCTCCTAATGGTTTTTATTGCGCATACATTTCCATATAAGGAAGTGTTTCAAATCCTTTTTTACCATAAACATGAACTGCATGTGTATTTTCTTCTTCAACTTCCAAACGATACACGTGATTTTGATAATTTTGTTTAACAAAATCTATAAATTTAGAAATAATTCCTTGTCCTCTATATTCCGTTTTTAGGTATAAATCTTCAAACCAAATACAAGGTTTTCCAAATTCTGTAGAAAAACTTTTTGCAATCATTGCATAACCGGCAATTTTATTTTCAATCTCAAAAACAAATCCGTCCAAATAAGGATTATTATTTATACAATTCAAAATATCAGTTTCAAAAATTTCTTCTGAACCGTTTGTATAAACTGCATCTGAGGTATAGAATTCTCGCATCATATCAAGAACCTGTAGTTTATCTTCAACACACATTTCTCTGATTTTCAAAATTTTCTCCTTTTTACCAAAAAGCGTGTGGCATCATTCGTTTGTAAATCCAAACATCTGTATTATCATATGTTTTTCCAAAGTTGTTTGATAAATTTTCCGGAACTCCAATCGCAATAATAGGAAGGTTTACAATTTCGGCTGCCTGTTTAAGTTTTTCGTATCCGTTAATTATATCTTCTTTTGTTGTTTCATCTCCAAAATGAGTGTTAGAAATTATTCCTGAAAACTTTTTCCAAGGTCGTTTTTCCAAGCCCTCTGAAAAAGTTACATACTCAACAATGTTATCAACTGTCGATGTTTCAAATTTCGAAGTGTTTACAACCAAATATATTTTAAGATTTTTTTCTGCACCAATATTAGTTATAATATCCAAAATATCTAAACCACCAGCCCCATAGCCTACGTCAATTATAATATTACCGTCCGTTGATAAGCAATTGACTTGTGCAGGTGTAATATAACTTGCGGCCTCTCCAAGGCCAAAATTATCGGGCTGAGTTATTACATTTATACCGATATCTTGAAGCTCTTTTATAATCGGACGCAATGTATAAGCAGGTTCGACCGTATCTAAATCAACAAGGGTAATTTTTTCGTTTTTTAAGGCAAATTGTCTTGCTCTGTTGATTGAAGTTTCAGATTTTCCGCTTGCATAAGCACCGGCAAAAACCTCTACAAATCTATTTGACATATATTTAATCCTTTTTATGCGTTCAAATTGATTGCTGTAGAATAATTAAATATCTTCTTCAGAACCTTCTTCTGTGTCAGAAAGTTTTGGAGCAGTAACCGTTACACCAAGGTCTTCCAAAGCTGCTTGTGCCTTTGGCGCAAGTGCTGTGTCACGGAAGTTTTCTAAAATAGTTTGATAGCAATCAATCGCTTCAGAGTTCATATCTCTAAGTTTATAAACATTGCCTGCCTTGTAATACAAAGGAGCCATTTCAGTGGCAGGTGACATTAACATTTGGTTATCAAGTTGAATTTTTATCCCAATAAGAGTTTCATTATCTTCCGGTGACAAAAGTGTTCTTGAATATATTTTTTTAGTTAGAGTATCAATATCATCTGACATTTGTTGCACGGCTTCTTTAGAAAGCTTTGCACTCTTCTTTGCGGCAGAAACGTCAAGACAAACTGCTGAGATTAAAAATGCTGTGATTAATATTGATAAAAAAACTTTTTTCATAATAATAAATTACTCCTTAACGATATTATATAATAAAAAGTTGATTTTTCTTATCACTTAAATGTATGATTGTTTTATGGAAAAATTAGTTTATCAAATGTTTATTCTAGGATGTGGAAATCTTGACAAAGCTTTAGCAAAAGGGCTTGGCGGAGTAATATTTTTTACAAAAGATATCCAATCAAAAGCTCAATTTAAGAATTTGATTTCTGAAATTAAATCAAAAGCTCTAATTAAACCATTTCTTTCAATTGACCAAGAGGGTGGCAGAGTTGAAAGAACAGAAAATCTTCGTCCAAAAAGACTTTCTGCAAGATATGCTTTTCAACAAGGAGTTTTAAAACCCCAATCAGAAGAAATTTCAAAAGAATTGGCTGAGTATGGAATAAATTTGAATTTTGCACCTTGTGCTGATGTAAATACAAATCCTAATAATCCGATTATTGGTGAACGCTCTTTTTCTGATAATCCTGATGATGTGATAAAAGGGATTGAGATTTTTACAAAAGCTTCTCGAAAATATGGGATAATTCCTTGTGTCAAACATTTTCCAGGACACGGTGATGCAGATAAAGACAGCCATTTAACATTGCCTGTAATTGATTTATCAATGAACGAAATGGAAAATGTTCATATAAAACCTTTTAAATATGCAGTTAATAATAACATTGAAATGGTTATGGCAGCACATCTTCATTGTACGTGTTTTGATAAAGATGTTATGCCGGCTTCTTTGAGTAAAAATGCAATTGGATATTTGAGAAATAACCTTGGCTATGACGGAGTTATAATTTCTGACGATATGGTTATGAAAGGTGTGCAAAAATACGGAGCTTTAGAGGCTTGTATTATGGGAATAAATGCCGGTCTTGATATGTTTATCTTTAGAAATTCTGATGATGAAACCTTGAATATGATTGAAGACTTATGCAGAGTGGTTGAAAAAGATGAAAATTTAAAATCAATGGTTTTGAAATCCAATAAACGCATTGAGGAATTGAAAAGGAAAATAAGTTGTTAAGCAAGTGATTAAGTGGTTAACTGTTTTTTATATACTGGATTGCCACGAAAATCTGACGATTTTCTCATAATTCTTTCTATCGTGTATAAATTCGAGGTAAGCGAACTTTTAGCCTACAGGTTAGTTCGTAATTTATTGTTCCTAATATTTTTGCCCAGTTATCGAGTGACAAATCCTCTTCATCTAAAAGAGTTACTACATCGCCGACTTGTGCATCGGTTTCGCCTAAATCAAACATCATCTGATCCATTGTAATATTACCTACTTGACGGATTTTCTCATTATTAACTTTTGCTTCAATTTTGTTTGACAAAAGTCTTGAAACCCCGTCTGCGTACCCAATTGGTATCGTAGCTATTCTTGTTGATTCATATGCAGTGAATGTATGACCATAGCTAACGCTTTCACCGGCTCTTAGTTCATGGATATTTGTAATTCTGCCTTTTAAGCTCATTACCGGTTTTAGTTTTGGTTTATAATTTGTTTTTGGAGGTAAATCAGGATACAATCCATAAAGTGAAATTCCCACTCTTACCATATTTGAGTCAATATTATATGCAAAAGTTGCTGCCGTATTTTGAATATGTAACAGCAAGTCTGTCTTGTCAATCTGCGCCATAATTTCGTTCCAAATGTTAAATTGTTCTCTCGTTGGCTCGATTTCTTCTGCGGCAGCAAGATGAGTAAATACACCTTCGAAGTTTAAATAATCAGCATTGCGAACTTCTTCAATAAATTCGACCGCATTTTCTGCTCTAACACCAATTCTATTCATGCCTGTGTCAATTTTTACGTGAACTTTTGGACGAATTCTTGTGCGTTCAAAAACATCTTTGCAGGCTTGGAGATGTTCTTTATTAAATATTGCGATAGAGATGTCATTTTGTGCGGCTGTTTCAACTGCCCAAACCGGAACTGCGCCGACTACAAGAACTGGTGCTTTAATTTTTACTTCTCGTAAGTCAAGCCCCTCATCAATTGATGAAACACCGAATGCATCAACTCCGGATGCTAACATTGTTTGAGCAAGCATTTGAGCACCATGTCCGTATGCATCCGCTTTTACTATAGCTAACATTTTTTTATTAGCAGGAATTCCTTTTTTTATCTCTTGAATATTATTTGCAAGATTTTCTAAATTAATTTCGACCCAAGCGTCTTTATGAATATTTATATTTGATTGTCTAATGTTTTTCATATACATAATTTTAGCACGAAAAATCAATCTAAATAAACAAAAGATACCCAAATATTTTGGATATCTTTTAGTTGTTTATAATCTAATTAGTGTTACGCAATAATTTCGGAAATTTTTGCGTTTACACCTGTTTCTACTGCGTTTTTAGCAACTCTTACCGCATTTTTGATTGCGTAAGCTTTACTTCTTCCGTGTGAAATAACGGTAATACCCTTAATGCCTAATAACAAGCAGCCACCAAATTCTTCGTAGTTAATTCTGCCATAAATTCTTCTCAAGAATGGTTTTGCCAATAAGCCAACAATCATACCCAAGAAATCTGATTTGAATGTATTTTTAATCATTTTGAATAATAATGTTGCAGTTCCCTCTGTAACTTTTAATACAACATTACCTACGAAACCGTCACAAACTACTACGTCACAAACATTTAAGAATAATTCTCTGCCTTCAACGTTGCCCATGAAGTTGAATTTTTCTTTTTCTTCTTCAAGAAGATTGTAAGTTTGTTGAGCAAGTTCGTTACCTTTTCCAGCTTCTTCACCGATATTCAAAACCCCAACACGAGGATTTTCAATACCCAAAACTTTTTCTGAGAAAGTTCTTCCCATAATTGCAAATTGTTTTAACATTTGAGGAGTACAATTACTATTTGCACCACCGTCAATAACTACGATAGGTTGTTTCATTGTAGGAAGTGTTACTGCAATTGCAGGTCTATCAACACCAGGGATTCTTCCTAAGCCAAACAAGCTTGATGCCATTGCTGCACCTGTTGAACCTGCAGCAACTAAAGCTTCTGAGCTTCCTGTTGCAACAGAATTAACTGCTAAAACAATTGATGAATTCTTTTTCTTACGAATAGCTTGCCCCGGAGCTTCACCCATTTCGATAATTTCAGATGCGTGAGTAATTTTGATATCCAAAGATTTAACATCAACTCTAACACGTCTTTTTCTACCTGCTTTCCCGCAGTCAGAAAGAAAACCCTCGCTTTGGATTGTTTCAAGGCATTGTTCAATTTGGTCTTGTTTACCAACCAATTCCAATGCTACACCGTACTCTGCAGCAGCCCATACAGCACCCGCAACTATTTCAAATGGCGCATGGTCGCCGCCCATTGCATCAACAGCTATTCTTGTCATATTAACTCTTCCCTTTATCTAATTTTCTTGATACCTGAACACTAATTCTTTTATCAAGTTACTATATTTTAAATGTAAGTGGGCAAATTTTGGTATGCCCACTTTTACAATTATTAAAAACTATTCTTCAGTTTTTTCTTCTACTGTTTCTTCAGCTTTTTCTTCAACAACTTCTACTGCTGGAGCTTCTTCTGCTTTTTTTGTTGATTTTTTAGCTTTTTTTGTTTCTTTTACTTCTTCTTTAGCTTCTTCAACGAAAGCTTCGCCTTTTTTAGAAACTACTTTACCTTTGTATGTTCCGCAAGCTGTACATACAGTATGAGCTAATGCAACTGCGCCGCAATTAGGACATTTAACTGTAGTAGGTTTTGTTGCTTTCCAGTTTGATCTTCTTTTTCCTTGAGCACTGTGCCCTGTTCTTTTCTTTGGTACTGCCATTTTTATATTTCCTTTCTAATTTTAATTGTTATTTTGTGTTTGTTAACAAAATAATATTGTTGTTATAGTTTTATAATGGGTTAATTATTTTTTGGTTCTATCTTGATGTTTTTGAAAATATCCATTCTTTCATCGTGGACTTTCATGTTTTCATCAGATACAAACATATCTTCATTACAATTTATACCACAAACCTTCTTATTTGGTAAAGCTAATATTACAGATTGATACAATAAGTCATAAACATCTATTTCTTTTGCACCGTTCAAATCGGTAACAAACTCACCACCACTAAGTTCTAGCTCTTGTCCGTATTCTTCACGAATAGAATGTTTTGCATAAGTTTCTTCTATATCAATATCCAAATCATAATTAAATTCGGATAAACATCTATCACAAGTTAGTTTAATTTTACCTTGAGCGTCACCTGTAACTTTGATATATTCGCCTAATGACTCAAAATCTAAATCTGCTTGAATTTTACAACCAAATTCTTCCATAAATTCATCAAATTCGTAATGAAGAATTTTATCAGACTCTTTTTCAATATCTTCAATGAGAATTTTATTGTACATAAGGTTCCTCTTGTAGTACCAAGCCTGCCATTTGAGTGGATACAAAACAAACTTTCTTGATTGGACCAATAGGTTCTTTTTCTACAAGAACCGGAGTTGGACTTTTCATTAATTGTTTGAATTCTGCATATATTGCTTGTGGATTGTCAAAATACATTACAACAGGTGTTGCAGAACCCTTTAAAAATAAAATTACTGCTTGTCTTGTTTTTTGAGGTGCATTAAAATTTTGAACCATTTTGTTCTCCTTTTTTCCTTACCTTTCCGTATTATATTATAAAATGAATTTATTGAACAGTAGCGATAGCAAAAATCATTGATACATTTTTGATTTTTGTTATAATTATCCAAGATACAGGCTAAAGATTTTAATAATTTTTCAAGGGTATGAATTATGTTAGATAAAATAAACGAAATACTAAAAAAAGACGGTGTAATAGCTTTTGTAACAGATACGGTTTGGGGTTTGGGATGTTTACCTACAAGCGAAAAAGCTGTTAAAAAGATTTATGAAATAAAACATAGAGAAGCAAAAAAACCGTTAATCTTGATGAGTAACGAAGTTTATAATCTCTTTGATTACATAAAACAGCCGGTAGAAAAAGAAGCTCAGCGATTAATAAAAAAATATTTTCCAGGGGCTCTAACTCTTGTTGTTGAAAAATCTGAGAATACTCCTGATTACATAACTTCCGGATTATCTACAGTTGGTATAAGAATACCTGATAACGACACATTTGCTAAAATATGTGCTTCTATTGACGGAAAAGTTTTGGCAACTACAAGTGCCAACCTTTCGGGAGATCCTGCAGCTTTAACCTATGATGAAGCAATTGCATATATAGGTGATAAGGTTGATTTAGTAATTCCGTCATATGGATTTGAGGCGCAAGGTCGAGCTTCAACTGTTGCCGGATTTAAAGACGGAGAAGTAGTTGTTTACAGGCAAGGTGAAATATCAATCAGCTAAGCTTCTTCTTCGATTTTTGAGTCAGGCTCTTCTGTTTCGGATTTTGCGTATTTATTAATTGCTTTTCCCTCATTTTTGACAAGAATTTTTTCTTCGTCACTTGAAAGTTCTGCTTTTTCGGTTTGGGTGTGATTTTGTGAACTTTCTTGTTCTTCGCAATATTTTAAATATTCGTCATATGTAATTTTGCCGTCAGAATTGGAGTCCATTTCCTCACTATATTTGTCATCACCTTCTTTAGCATAAACAGCTTCACTTTTGGACTCAATTTTTTTGATTTGCTCGCTGCTTTCAGTTCGTTCTGTATTAAGTTGATAATTTAGTCTGCTTTGAAGCATTGTTTTTCTTTGAGAATAACTAATATCATTTTCATCACAATAATTGTTAAATTCTTCAAAGGTAACAACTCCGTCTTCATCTGCATCCATATCTTTTTGATACATTGGTTCGCCTTTTTTGGCATAAATAACCGTACCGTTTTTATTAGTATTAGATGCGTTAAAGCTTGAAGTAATACTACTAGAGCTTTGAATTAGGGATAAATCCATTCCATCAACCATATAAAAATCCTTTCGACAATACTATTTAAATTATAACTCGTTTTGGTAAAATCTCAATCTTATGCTAGAATAATTTTACGTGTTTATTGAGAGGTTAAACTAATGAAGATACTTATTTCTAATGACGATGGTATTTTATCAAACGGAATTCGTGCTTTGATAGAAGCGTTGTCACCTTGTCATGATGTTTATGTTGTAGCTCCGGACAGAGAAAGAAGTGCTGCGGGGCATTCTCTAACGCTTCATACTCCTTTAAGGGTTGAAGAGGTTGAAGCAAAATATGGCGCAAAACGCTGCTGGATGACAACAGGAACTCCCGGTGATTGTGTAAAACTTGCAATAAATGCGATTTTATCAGAAGAAGAAAAACCTGATTTAGTAATTTCGGGAATTAACCACGGTCCGAATTTGGGCGCAGATATTCTTTATTCAGGTACGGTAAGTTGCGCAATGGAAGGAGCAATGATGGGTTATCCAAGTATTGCAACATCTTTAGCAAGTATGAAAACTGAATATGAAGACTTTAAATTTACGGCTAATTTTATTGCAGAATTGATTAATCGTCTTGATGCATACAAAATTCCTTCAAAAACAATTTTAAATATTAATGTTCCGGGGTTGGAAAAAGATGATATTGGTGGAATTGCGGTTACAGAACTCGGAAGCAGAATGTTTACGGATGAATACGAAAAACGTGTTGACCCACGTGGTAAGGTTTATTACTGGATGGCAGGTGAATTAATCACTGAACCGGAAAATGCTTCAACAGATATTGCTGCAGTTAGAAACAATATGATTTCAATTACACCGATTACATACGAAATGACTCGTACAAATTTAATGCAAGAACTTTCTGACAGTTTGTGTCATGAAGATGTTTGTAATTGGTTTTAGGAAATGAAAAATCCCTTTTCGTGGTAGTATATTCTTATGAGAATAGACACATTCAAAATTGAAGAATGGATGAACAGATATTGTCCGTCTGCAAAATATGATTTGACGACAACATGTATTCAGCCGTTGAGCATTAGAGAATTGCTTTCTATCTGTGATGTGGAAAATCCTTTTGAAGTATTGGATACAAAATTAACTTACGGTGATATTCACGGCTCTGAAAGATTGAAATCTGCAATCCAAGGTTTATACTCTAAACCGCAGCATATAACGGTTACTCATGGCGCAATCGGTGCAAATCAATTGGTTTTTGAATCATTATTGGAAAAAGGGGATGACGTTTTATCAATTGTTCCGACTTACCAACAACATTATTCTATTCCAAAGGCATTAGGTGCAAATGTCAAGCTTTTGTTTTTGAATGAAGAAAATAAATGGCTTCCTAATCTTAGAGAACTGGAAAACAGTTTAACTCGCAGAACAAAATTAATTTGTTTAAATAACCCTAACAATCCGACAGGTGCTGTTATTCCGGATGAAATGCTTGAAAGAATTGTAGAAATTGCAAAAGCTAATAATTCTTGGATTTTATCTGATGAAGTTTATCGTGGATTGAATTTGATTGGCAATCCTTATTCCAAATCCATAGCTGATATTTATGAAAAAGGGATTTCGGTTGGCAGTATGTCTAAAACTTATTCTCTTCCGGGTTTAAGAGTTGGGTGGATTTGTGCAAGAGAAGATTTGATTGCAGAAATAAATAAGCATAGAGAATACAATACAATTAGTGTAAGTATTTTAGATGATTACTTTTCGGCTATTGCGTTGGAAAACAAAGATATTTTAGCTTACAGAAATTTTAAAATTATGCATCAAGGTTTGAAAATCCTTAAAGATTGGTTGAATGGAGAAATTTATATTAAAGCAAATCTTCCGACAGGTGGCACGACTGCATTATTAAGATACAGAAAAGAAGTTCCGTCTAAAATCCTTTGTCGAGATTTGCAGTCAAAAACAGGTGTTGCACTGCTTCCGGGTGAAACAATGGAAATGGAAGGTACTGTAAGAATAGGCTTTTGTACAGAACCTGAAACTCTGAAAACAGGATTAAAACTCTTTTCTAAATATCTAAGAACGCTTTAAAAAATTAGTTTGCAGTTTCTTTATGCTCAGAAGTTGGTGCATTCAAAGATTTTAATCGTTTTGCAGGGTCAGTAATATGTGTAATTCTTAAACCGAAGTTATCTTCAATAACTACAACTTCACCATATGCAATCAATTTGCCGTTTGCAAACAATTCTACAGGTTCACCAGCTGCTTTATTAAGTGTTACAATAGAACCTTTTGTAAGTTCCAAAACTTTTTTGATAGGTAATTCTGTTCTACCAAGTTCAACTGTTAATTGAAGTTTTACATCTAGAAGAATATTCAAATTCTGATTTTGAGGACCTTGTACTTGATCCAAATCTTCAAAAGATGCAAATTGAACAGGTTGAACAGTTACTGTAGAGTCAGTATTTTCAGCATTTACAGTTTGTGGTTCAAAATCTGTTGCATCTGTTTCAACTTCGTTATTATTTAATTCTTGAAAATCTTCATCATCTGGCATCATATAAATCAGTCCTCTTTATTTAAAACTTATAAAATTAAACTACTTATTAAAAATAATTACGTAACAATTCGTGCATTTCGTCATACACATCTGTTATTTTAACACAAATATTGTCTTTTATTGTTCCGGGACGTGCAAAAAATTTCTTTTCTCCGTTAACCTTAACAATTAAATCATCTTGTACCTTGTTATCAAGTTTTATAATATCACCTTCTGTCAACTGTAGAAAATCATCAAGGGTTATATTGCATGACCCGAATTGAACTCTCAAATCTACATTTGAAGAATTTAATTTTGAAATCATTTTCAATCTTTCTTCGTTAGAAGCAACAAGACCTTTTGTTTGGAAAATGTGTTGTGTGCTCAAATGCCCTAAAACTGTTTCTAAAACAGGATATGGGAAGCACAAACTGAACAAACCAAAGTGTTTTCCGGCAACTTGTACTTCAAAAGTTAGCAATGCAACGATTTCTCCCGCAGTTGCAACTTGTATTGATTGGTAATTATCATCCAAGCTGATAAATTTTCCTGTTACAGGAATGATTGTGTTCCAGGCATCTTCCAAAGATTGGATAATAATATTAATAATCTTTTTAACTAAAGCTTTTTCAATGTCAGTAAGTTCTTTTGAGTTTTGTTCAACAGTTCCAACCCCGCCAAGCATACGGTTAACAATACAAGTCAAGACTTCAAAACTTATGCCTAGAAGAATTTGACCGGATAATGGTTCGAATTCGAAAACCCCAACACTAATCGGTGACGGCATTGAACGAACAAATTCTTCATAAGTTAATTGGTCAACAGATACGATTTCAATCTCAACTCTCATACGAAGATAACCACTAAGAATAAGCGAAATAGCTTTAGAGAATTCTCTGTGAATATCTCTTAAAGCTCTTAAATTATCTTTTGAAAACTTATCCGGACGTCTGAAGTTATAGAGCTTATAACTCTTGTGTTCCGCATCGTCAAAAGCTTCTTCATATGTAGCTGTATCGTTTGTATTTATTAAATCGTTCTTGTCTGACATTCCTCATTCCTATTGGATAATAAATTGTCCGAAACTTACTCTTAATACTTCTCTTTCACCACCGAGAATTGAGTTAATATCATTAGCAATTTGTTCTTTTGCTAATTCTTTTCCTGCTGCAGAAGCCAATTCAGAAGATGTTTTGCTTGAAAGATTAGTAATAACAGCATCTCTTATTGCAGGCTTAAATTGTGACATTTCTTTTTGAATAGCTTCCATAGGGTCAGCCGGAGCAGGAGCTTCGCCATGTCCGTGTCCGCCACTTTTTGCCGGTTCAACAGCCGGAAAATCTGTTTCTTTTTGAGAAACTTCAATTGCCACGTTGACTTTTAAGTATTTCTTCTGTGTTTCATCACAAAGATTTAAAATGAAATCTCCTAAATCAACGATAATTCCTCTTTCGATTTCGTCACCGGTATCTTCTTCTGCAAGTTCTTCTTGTGAAACTTGAATGTTTGCGATTTTCTTCGACATCATATTATCCATGATTAGATAAAATACACCGGTAAAAACCAAAAACATTATAACCATTGAAAGTAAATTGGTTATCAAAATCTTATTAATTGAACTTCCACCATTCGTTTCAGTACGTTCGTTATCAGCCATACTATTCTCCATTTATGTCACATAATATTATTATATCAACTCTATTTGGATAATTACCACCATTATTTGATGTATTCTTATATGGCATAAATTCTCCAAATCCCACTGAATTAATTTTATTTTTTACAACTACCCTGTTTTTATCCTTGATAACTGTTTCAATATTATTTGCTATAAGTGTCGAAACTTCCCATTTTTTAAGCTTTTTGCATTTATCAACAGGAATTTCATTGACGTGCACCTCTATTATAACAGGATTATTTATTTTTGCCAAAAATTCTTTTATTTTAAGAATTTTACTGTACATGTTAATACTTAATTTATTACATTCTATTTCAGGATGTTCCAACTCAAAGCGTAAAATAATTCCTCGTGAATCTCTTACAATGTTTATTTGTGAGCTGTAAAAATAACTTTGTGCATTTTTAACCAAGTTTACAATGCAGTTGTCGTTTAGAATATAATAATATTCTTGCGCAAAACAGTTTTGTGCAATCAATAACATCAAGAAGAATATTTTACAAAAAAACTTCATCTTAACATCATTAAACGCTAAAATAATTAATTAAATTGCACAATCAACTAAATGTAAAACTAATTCATTCTGAAATCTTGTGCATATTCAGGACGTTGGTTAGCATAATTGCCGGCAACTTCACCTTCAGCTTCAACTCTCTTGCGTTCAAGATGTAATTGACCATTTTTAACAACTTCTTGCAATTGATTTAAGTTTTGTTCAATACTTACAAGAACTTGTTCTGCATAAACTGAGGCGCTGTCTTTGGTTCTAGCTGCTTCATCTAGTGCTTGATTTCTAACTGCTTCAGCTTCTTCGTATGCTTTACGTTTGATTTCTTCACAATCAGCAATAACTTGTTCCTTAATTTTTTCAGCTTCTTTTTGAACAGCTCTCAATAAATCTGATTCGCTCAATAATCTATTAGCTTCGGCTTGAGCATCTGCAACAATTTTTTCAGCTCTTTGTTGTGCTTCGTATTGAACTTGGTCCTTTGTTCTCAAAAGAGCTCTTGCTTCTTTGATTTCGTCAGGAAGAGCTGCGTATAATTTGTCAAGAATATTTGTTACATTATCTTTTTTCACAACACTAAAAGCACATCCCAAAAGAGGAAAGCCTTTATCAATAGCATCTTCTAATTCGCTCATTAAACCATAAATAACATCTTGTTGTGAATTCATTTTTTACTCCGTAATTTCTATGATAGTTACCAAAATTTTACAACAAAAAAAATATAAAAGTCAATCAAATGCATGATTTTAAAGATTATCATACAAAAATCTAATATCTTTTTCCAAGTTTACAGAAAAGTTTTCAAGTAATGTCGGTATTTCTTTGTACTTAACAGAATATTCATTAGATGATAAAAACCATTTTCTTTGTATGCTTTCTTTTATTTTTTGGTATGATGATAAACTTGTATACTGATGTTGATGCTTATCGGTATGTAAGTTTATATTTTTTCGTTTTAACAATTTTTTATATTCATCAGGAAAACTTGCTTCTAAACAACACAAAATGTCATCAATGTTAGATTTGCTGACAACTTTTATTTCAAAAAAAGTAAATTTAGTGTTGTTATTTATTGTTTTTTGTAAACTTTTTAAATATTTTTTGCATTCCATAATGGAGTCATCTATATTGTACACTCTAATTCTCCTTATGATTGTTATTATAATAACAAAAGATTTGTTTTATTGCAAATTTAAGCTTTTGAGAATATTTAGTAATGCCGTGCTTTTTTGTCTGTGTTCCATTAATTCGGATGTATCTAAATTAAGTTTCCCACAAGATTCTTGGCGGATTGTTCTTGAAAAATCATCAATATAACTTGTTTCGATATTATTTTTACTAAAAATGCCATTTTTAAGCAATTTAACTAATCCATCGAAATATTTTTGAGTATTTTCTTTTGTTTCAGGCACTTTTTCAATCTGTTCAGTAAAATCAATATTACCTCTTTCTGCGTTTACTCTTGTACCAGCTCCGCCAAAATTATACATTGCATCTGCTCCGCCCTTTGACTGTGGGTGAATATGTTCAACAGATGCCATATTTGGCCATAATAATCTATATGCAATTTTCCATGACTGCTCTCGTGAAAATTTTGTAACATACGCAGCAATACTGGTTCTTGAAGTCGGTAGGCTAATTGCCAAATCTCTGATTTTTTCTTTGAGTTCAGTATTTTCAATAGGTTCTAACAAATTGTTTAAATCATATATAAATGCTTTTCTGCTAAAAGGAATAAATATTTTTTCATTATTTAATCTTTTTTGAGATTCATCAATTAAAGAATTCAATTGTTCATTCTTTTTTAGTATAGAAGATTTTAAGATGATTTTTAGAAATTTCATTATCTGTTGTTGAGTTTTTAATGTTTTTGGACTTGTTTCATCTGTTAGTTTAGAAGCTTCTAAAACCAATTTATTAACAACTTTATTTGCTTTGATTGAGCCATTTTGTGCAATATCTTGTTGAATTTTTTCTAACTTATATTTGAATTCATAAGAGCTAAATGGTAAAAATATAGGTTTTTCATTGATTTTATCTTCCGTTTCTGACATAAATTGTTCAAATTTATATTTCATGTCTTCCGGAAGCTCTTCTGCGGCATAAGATAATTTTTGCAATACAGGAAGCTGCTCATTTTTTAATTTTTCTTTATAATTTGGAGCAATCATTTTTAAAATTTGTTGTAAAGTTAAATCAGGATGTTGTTTTGCAACAGATTTAATAATTTTGTAAACCTTAAACTCAATATCTGTAATACTTTTTTCAAAAGGCTTTAATTTTTCTAAAACTTGATTTGCTGCTCCGTCAAAAGCGTTTTGGTTCAAAAGTCGTTGAACCTTTTTGGGGTCAATCATTTCTACACCAGTGTACATGCAAGGTAATCCATATGTAAACAAGGTTTTTAATTTGCCTGAATTTGCAATTCCAAAGGTCGGAGATTTTGAACTAATCTTATTGTAGGAATAAGATTTTTGGATATATTCGGATTGCAGATTTGAAATTCTCATAATTTAAAATATATTTTAACATAATTATTAAAATATGAAAAATAATTAACAGCACTCAAAAATTTTTAAGTGCTGTTTAAAATAGGTTGTATGTATATTTTTGAGTCTATGCCTCGATAAATAATCGTCTTCCGACGATATTAGGTTGGTTATTATAATAACCAGCAAAATATCCGCCTGCTACAGGGCGATTTTGTCCGTATGTAGCAAACGGATTTTCATGATTGGAGTTTACAAAAGGATTATTTGATGCAAATGGATTTGACGACGCACTTTGTGTATTTGTACGTTTAATCTCACCTGCTTGAAAAGTAGGTGCGGTTGTCATCACATTTGATAAAAAATTTACGATTTCTGCCATGTTTCTCTTTTAACCTCTCTGAAAGGTATTTAATGATTTATTTTCTAATGTCAATTTATAAAACGACAAAAATTTAAAAAACTTTACAATAAAATTTAAAACATCAACCGCATGTATGAATTTTTATTTTAAGTGACTGTTTTCGTGAGTCGTGAGTCGGGGGTTACTTTTTTAAAGTGATTGAGTGACTGTGTGACTGAGTGTTTAACGCAGTTGTCGCTTCGCCCCTTGCTGGAGAAGCCGAGCGGAGCTCTGATGAGGGGGATTCTTGGGGTTGAACGGTTGAAGAGTTGAAAGGTTGAAAGGTATTTACAGATCTTTGAAGTGATTAAGACTTTTTAATTTTACAGTCGGGTTGAAACCCGACCTATTCACTAAAAAAGTAAAATTTTCTCTCACGGGGGCGGAAATGGGGCGAAAAATAAAAAATGATAATAAATCTTATAAAATAGAAATAGCCTACAAAGTAGGCTACAAAAGAAAAAGTTTGCTAAGTAGTCTTAGCAAACATTAAATAAACACGAGGATATTAAGAGAGAGTATAAAAGAACTTGTTTTTTGGAGCGTCGAAATTATTTATTCTAATCTCCGTTTTGTTTTATTTTTAAATTTGATTTCCCTTACATCTATATAAAGTATTTTTCTTTTAAAAAATTGCCTTTTTGAAACAATATTGTTACAAACCTTAAAACAGTCAATACGTAAGGGTTCTAACATATCTGTAATATATGCATTCTTTATATAACATGCCAATTCTATGCCCCTTATTTTCTTTACAGAAAGTATTTTTGTGCTACTATATATGTATAGAATATGGGGATTGATAGAGGAGAAAAAGTTTTGAGTCAACAAAATATGTTTTCAGACGGTAAAATTGTACCGGTTAATATAAGAGAAGAAATGAAAAAGTGCTACATTGATTACGCAATGTCAGTAATTGTTGGTCGTGCGCTTCCTGATGTAAGAGATGGTTTAAAACCTGTTCACAGACGTATTTTATATGCAATGAATGAATTAGGCATGACCCCTGATAAACCGTTCAAGAAATGTGCTCGTATTGTTGGGGAAGTTCTTGGTAAATATCACCCACACGGTGACAGTTCTGTTTATGAAGCGCTCGTTCGTTTGGCTCAAGATTTTAACACAAGATACTTAGTAGTTGACGGGCATGGTAACTTCGGTTCTGTAGACGGTGATAGCGCAGCTGCAATGCGTTATACAGAAGCACGTATGCACAAAATAACAACTTCTATGCTTGCAGATATTGATTGCGAAACGGTTGATTTCGGGCCGAACTTTGACGGTTCATTAGAAGAACCTACAGTACTTCCTGTAAGGCTTCCTATGTTGTTGTTAAACGGTGTTTCTGGTATTGCGGTTGGTATGGCTACAAATATTCCTCCACACAACTTGAGAGAAGTTGTTGACGGCACAATTGCTCTTATTGATAATCCTCAAATTACTCTAGAAGGCTTGATGGAACATATTAAAGGACCTGACTTCCCGACTGCGGCAACAATTGTTGGTTTGAGTGATATTAAACAAGCTTACGAAACAGGTCGTGGTTCAATTAAAATGTCTGCAGTAGCGACAATTGAAGAAATTCCTGGTGGAGGAGGTCGTCAATCTAGAACGGCAATCATTGTAACAGAAATTCCTTATCAAGTTAACAAAGCTCAATTGATTGAGAAAATTGCCGATTTAGTTAAAGAACAAAGAATTACCGGAATTTCAGACCTTCGTGATGAATCAGACAGAGAAGGTATGAGAATTGTAATTGAGCTTAAACGTGATGCGAAACCGGAAGTTGTTAAAAATAACTTGTTTAAATATACTCAACTTGCTACAACATTTGGGGTTAACATGGTTACTCTTTGCGGTAAACAACCAAGATTGTTGAACTTGTATGAAGTATTAAATGAATTCGTTGAACATAGGGTTGAAATCGTTACAAGACGTACGATTTACTTCTTGAAGAAAGCAAAAATCCGTGCTCATATTTTGGCAGGTTTGTTGATTGCTTTAGGTTCATTGGATGAAGTTATTGAACTTATTAAAAAATCAAAAACTACTGATGATGCTCGAGTAGGCTTGATGAGCAAGTTCGGTCTTGATGTTGACCAAGCAAATGCAATCTTAGAAATGCAATTAAGAAGATTAACAGGCTTAGAACAAGATAAGATTAAAAACGAATATGATGAACTTCTTAAAAAGATTTCTGAATATGAAGCAATTCTTGCTGATAGACAAAAAGTTCTTGATATTATTAAAGAAGAACTTCTTGAAGATAAAGAAAAATACGGAGATGACAGAAAAACTCAAATTGTTCCTGAACAAGGCGAAGTTACAATTGAAGACTTGACTCCTAATACTCCAATGGCTGTATTTATTACACATCAAGGATATTTGAAGAGAATTTCTTTAGACACGTTTGAACGTCAAAACCGTGCGACTCGTGGAAAAGCCGGTATCAAGACCAAAGAAGATGACGATATTCAACACTTCTTTACTGCAATGATGCATGATAAAGTATTGTTCTTCTCATCTAAAGGTATTGTTTATAGCTTGAATGTTTATGACTTCCCTGAAGGTGGTCGTCAATCAAAAGGATTGCCAATTGTTAACGTTCTTCCAATTGAACAAGGAGAAAAAATTACAGCAGTTGTACCTGTAAGCAACTTCTCACACGATTTGAACTTGATTATGCTTACTCAAAAAGGTTACATCAAGAGAATTGAGTTAGATAATTTTGCAAGTATCAGAAGAAGCGGTATTATTGCAATTTCATTGGAAGAAAATGATAAATTGAATTGGGTTAAACTTGCTAATCC
Source organism: uncultured Vampirovibrio sp. (assembly GCA_964584885.1). Lineage (GTDB taxonomy): Bacteria > Cyanobacteriota > Vampirovibrionia > Gastranaerophilales > Gastranaerophilaceae > CAG-196. The sequence goes on along the minus strand of CAZPBG010000021.1, from coordinate 2,286 downwards.
GAATGATGAAATTATTATCGGTACATCTTGTGGTATGGCAATTAGATTCCCTATTGAAGACTTAAGACCACTAGGTAGAAGTGCTAGAGGTGTAAACTCAATGAAATTAAGAGCTGCAGATACAATCATCGGCTGTGATATAGTTCCAAGAAACTATGATGCAGATTTATTGGTTGTTACATCAGACGGTTTTGGAAAACGTACTAAATTGAGCGAATTCCGTTCACAAAACAGAGGCGGAATTGGTTTGATTGCAACTAAGTTTAAATCTAATATTTCAAGATTGGTTGCGTTGACTATTGTTGAAGAAAAAGATGAAATAATGTTGGTTACTGCAAACGGTATTGTAACTCGAATTAAAGCCGGTGATATTTCTTGTCAGGGCAGACCTGCAACAGGTGTAAGAGCTCAAAATCTTGTAGATAATGATACAGTTGTTTCAGTTAATAAAATTGTGAGTACTGATAAAGATGAGGACGATAGTGAACCTTCCGGCGGTTGTACAGTTGAAGACATGCAACCGGTTGGTGAACAAACATCATTGATTGATGATATTCAAGAATAAAATCTAGGGTGGGCAAAAGTGAAGTGCCCACCTTTTTAAATTTTTTGTATAATTGTGCATACGAATAAAGATGAGTGCACATGTTAAGTAATTAGTTACATTTTATACGTGTTTGTAGTACAATTATTAATTGAAGAAGAAAAAGGTACACTACATTGAAACATTCACGTTTAACAATAGCAATTTTTATATCACTTATTCTTGGAATAATAGTAGGTTGGGCATTTCCTGATTTTGCAATAAAAACTCATGTGCTTGCTGAAATATTTTTAAGAATGGTAAAAATGATTATTGCACCATTACTATTTGCAACCCTAGTTGTAGGGATTGCAGGTCATGGTGATGTTAAAAGCCTTGGACGTCTTGGAATAAAAACAGTTGCATACTTTGAATTTGTTACAACATTTGCTCTTGCAATCGGGTTAGGGTTTGCTAATATTTTTAAACCTGGGGAAGGTATGGTGAGTCTTGCCTCTCAACAAATTAGGTTAAATGAAATTGCAAGAAATATGGACTCTGTAACTTCTCATAATTCGTTTGGGGAAATGTTGTTGGATTTGTTTCCGACAAGTATTTTCCAATCAATGGCTGACGGGAATTTGCTACAAATAGTTGTATTTTCTATCTTTTTTGCACTTGCAATTTGTGCAATCGGGAAAAAAGCGCAGCCTGTTGTTGATGTTCTGAACTCCGTTTCATCAATAATGTTTAAGTTTACGGAGTATGTTATGTGCTTTGCCCCAATGGGTATTTTTGGAGCGATAGCTTATACTGTTGGCTCAAATGGCATTGATATTTTGTATAATTACGGGAAAATTATCTTTTCGCTATATGTTGCCTTAGCTGTTTTTGTAATAATTGTTTTATTTGTAGCGTGTAAGATAGTTCGAATTTCTTTCAGAGGATTAATACAAGCTATTCAAGAACCGGCACTTTTAACTTTTACGACTGCAAGCTCAGAGGCGGCTTTGCCTAAGGCAATGGCTATTATGGAAAAGTTTGGAGTTCCAAAATCTATCGTTGGCTTTGTAATGCCGACCGGATATACATTTAACCTTGACGGTTCAACCTTGTATCTGGCAATGGCAGTTCTGTTCTCAACTCAATTGGTTGGAATTAATTTGACCTTAGATCAACAACTTGTAATAATGTTTGCCTTAATGCTAACGTCAAAAGGTGTTGCGGGTGTGCCGAGAGCAGCTTTGATTGTTCTTGCAGGGACTCTGACAAGTTTTAACTATCCGATTTTAGGGGTTGCAATTTTATTAGGTATTGACCAAATCCTTGATATGGGAAGAACAACAGTTAATTTAATCGGTAATTGTGTTGCAACAGTTGTGATTGCACGTTGGGAAAATTGTTTTGATTATAATAAAATGAATGATTTTTTGCGTAGAAGAAATTCAAAAATTAATACGTTAGGTAAAACAAATAGCGAAGTAAGCTTTAATGATGACTTTTCAAAAGTTTAGTGTATTTCAAAACTTTGTTTAAGAAGAAAGAATAGAAAGTTCGATAATTATTCATTTTTTATAAGTTTAATAAATTCTTGAAATGATATTTTAATTGTTTTTAATAATGAAGGTTTGTATTCTTTTTCTGCTAAACGAGCATTTTTTTCTAAGAAATTCTTTCTATACTGTCTAATTAATACTAAATCTTCTAAGCAGTAGGGTGCAATTTTTTGCACCGAAATTATATTAAAATGCAATGCTTGCAAC